>CAZODP010000032.1:26971-28322 GCA_964578595.1 uncultured bacterium | reverse complement strand
GGCTTAGAGTCTGGGCTTAGAGTGCACCCAAGCGAGTCAGTCCCAAAATCACCCCTGCCCCGATTAAATGCCCAAAGCTAGCGGCGGCCAACAACTCTGGCAAGGTCAGACGAGCACCCGGAAACGGGAAGACAAACCCTTCGGATCCTGATGGAATGGCAAGATTGGTTCGGCTCTCGTAGCCCATGGCCCCCAGCCAAGCGTTGATCAAAGGCAGGACTGACTTCCAGAGGAGTAGCGCAAACACGTTGCACGAGATCATCACTATTGCCACCGCCGGAGACCAAACAGGGGTGGCGGGCACCGTCGCAACCAGAGGCATCATTAAGTTTGTCATCATCGGGATACGGATCCTTTACGAAGAAAACAGTAGAACGTCTTTTGAACAGGAACGTCACTGCCAACCATGCCCCGCATCCCGTTCCCCAGATTGGCCTGGAGATTGGTCTGGTTTTGTGCCGGACTTGAGTTGAGCAGCGTAGAAATCAATTAGCGTAGAAATCAATTTAGGATCCAAACTGAGAATCAAGATCATTTCGTAGTAAGTCTTCACGGTTAAAGTGGATCCCCTGAGTCTATGCGCGTTGTTTTTTTTGGTACTCCTCGATTTGCCTTACCAACTTTGGGATCCCTGATTGAGCATCCTGAGTTTGAGGTGGTGGCGGTGGTGACTCAGCCCGATCGCCCCAGTGGCCGGGGCCGCAAGCTCCAGCCCACCCCTATTAAGACTCTGGCCCGTGAGCAGGGGATCCCAGTCTGGCAGCCAGAGCGACTGCGCAAGGATCCGGACGTTTTGCAGCAGCTAGATCACTTGCGGGCTGATGTATTTGTGGTGGTGGCCTATGGACAATTGCTGCCGCTGCGGGTGCTAGAGATGCCTCGGTTGGGCTGTGTCAATGTGCATGGATCCCTACTTCCAGCCTATCGGGGAGCGGCTCCGATTCAGTGGGCGGTGGCCAATGGTGAATCTCAAACCGGCGTTACCACCATGCTGATGGATCAAGGTATGGATACAGGGGCGATGTTACTCAAGGCCAAGGTGGAGATATCTCCCACCCATACCTCTGAAGACCTGGCCGAGACCTTGGCTCCGCTAGGGGCCGATCTGTTGATCGAAACCCTGGGCAAATTAGGGGCCGGGATCCTGGATCCTGAACCTCAAGCTGATGCGCTAGCCACCTATGCTCCCCTGTTGAACAAGACTGATTTTGAGCTGAACTGGCGACAACCCGCCTTTCAACTCCACAACCGGATCCGAGGCTTTTATCCCGAATGTTTTACCTTTGTGCGGGAGGAAAGACTCAAGGTTTTGGGATCCCATCCCCCTCAACCGTCTCAAATCGATGCCACT
>CAZODP010000032.1:7638-26871 GCA_964578595.1 uncultured bacterium | reverse complement strand
AAGACTCAAGGTTTTGGGATCCCATCCCCCTCAACCGTCTCAAATCGATGCCACTGAAGTTGATGCCACTAAAGCCAATGCCACTAAAGTCAATGCCACTAAAGCTACCCAACCTGGACAGATTCTTGCCATCGTCAAACAACAAGGCATTGTGGTGCAAACGGGGCAGGGGTCTTTGCTGTTGACACATCTGCAACCGGCAGGACGCAAGGCCGCCTCAGCCTGGGATGTCGCCAATGGACTCCGGCTAGAGATCGGTGAGCAATTGGGGCACTCAGACCCCACAGAGGGCTAAGCGGAGGTGACTAGGCTTCGTGTCCCCCGATCCCAAGATTTAGATTGGACAAGGTTGAGGTTGCAGCAGGGCCACCGATCCACCAGCAAACTCGACATCAACTGATTGCTGAACACCTCCAGATACTGATCCGGATCCGCCTCAAAAATTACTTGCTGCCCCGGAAATAGCGTTCGTTCCAGATGTCCGTCAGAGGTGCGAATCACCTGAACATCGTCAGATTTGTTGGTAAAAGCGTAGGCTTGCATTGCGGAATGTAAAGATTTTTTAACAACTAATAGTATTAGACTATCACGGGTTTCTGGGGGCTGACAAGCGGACATCTCCCCTGATCCCCATGATTGAGACAGGATTTGAACCGGATCCTGAGGGGGATCAAGAGCCTGCGTGGTCTGGATTTTAGGGGTGGAGGCTTGGAACGAGATCCCCGATGGGGCTGTCCTCAAAAAGGCGACATCACACTGGTAGACTAAGAGCACTCAACCAATGCACGTTCTCATAAAGTGCATAGTCTCATCAAGCCATCTGGGAGGGCACTCGTGGACAAAACGCTAGGGCTAGAGATCATCGAAGTGGTGGAGCAGGCCGCCATCGCCTCGGCTCGCTGGATGGGCAAAGGTGCCCGCAATGAAGCAGATCAGGCGGCGGTTGAGGCCATGCGAGAGCGCATGAACACCATCAATATGCGGGGCCGAATCGTGATTGGGGAAGGCTCCCGCGATGAAGCTCCTATGCTTTATATCGGCGAAGAGGTGGGCATTTGTACTCAGCCCAACGCCGAGCAGTTCTGCCGCCTAGACGAATTGGTGGAGATCGACATTGCTGTGGATCCCTGTGAAGGAACCAACCTGGTGGCTACGGGCCAAAATGGCTCGATGGCGGTGCTGGCGATTTCTGAGAGGGGCGGTTTGCTCAACGCTCCTGACATCTATATGCAAAAGCTGGCGGCACCTCCCCAAGCCAAGGGCAAGGTTCACATCGATTATCCGGCTGCCAAAAACCTCCAGATCATTGCTGAGGCCCTGGATCGAGATGTTGCCGATCTGGTGGTCATTGTGATGGATCGCAAACGCCACCTCAACTTGATCCAAGAAATTCGGGATGCCGGGGCGCGGGTGCATCTGATCTCGGATGGAGACATCTCGGCAGCTCTATCTGCGGGTTTTAATGGCACCGGGATCCATGCCTTGATGGGCATTGGGGCCGCTCCAGAGGGGGTGATCTCGGCGGCGGCGATGCGCTGCTTAGGGGGGCACTTTCAGGGACGGCTGATCTACGATGCTGAGGTGGTGCAGGCCGGAACCTACTTGCCCCCCAAGGAAGAAACTGAGCGGGAACTCAAGGAGAAGGGTATTGAGGATCCCAGCAAAATCTTTGAATGCGAAGAGCTAGCGTCGGGCAAAGAGGTGCTGTTTGCGGCCACAGGTATCACCGATGGCGACTTGATGAAGGGAGTACGTTTTTTTGGGGGAGGAATGCGGACAGAAACGTTGGTGGTCTCCAGCCAGTCTCGCACTGTCCGTTTTGTGGATACCATCCATATGAAGGAGGGCCAGCCTCCCACTCTGCGGATCTGAGTTGGAATAGCCCCCCAATCTTGATGTGGTTTTGAGGCATTTTTGAGGCATTAGAGATTTCAATCCTTGCCATCTCAAACTCTGGGGGGGTTTAGGTTTTTGGAGGGATCCTAATTTCCCATTGGGATGGGGCCGGCACGGTAGGATAACAGAGTGTAGACAAAGTTTAGGATCCCGATAGTGCAGATTACGGTAGCTGGGGGTAGTGGGTTCATTGGCAAACGCCTGGTGCAGGTGTTGTTGGAGCAAGGGCATACGGTTCAGGTGTTGAGCCGGGATCCCTCCGCCACTGCCAAAGCCTTGGGATCCTCTCCCCATCTGGGTACAGCCGGTTATGATCCGCTGGATCCAGAGTCTTGGGCAGCCAAGTTGCAGGGGGCCGAGGCTGTGGTCAATCTGGCGGGGGCACCGCTGGCGGGGGTGAGGTGGACACCCGAACGCAAAGCCGAGATTCGTAGCAGTCGGGTGGATGTGACCACTGCTCTGGTCAAGGGGTTGGCTCAACTGGAGCAAAAACCCAACGTTTTGGTCAATAGCTCTGCCATTGGCTACTATGGCCCCCGCGATGATGCTCCTCTGGATGAAAACTCTTCATCGGGCCAGGGTTTTTTGGCACAGCTCACTCAGGATTGGGAAGCGGCGGCTCAACCGGCCCAAGCGTTAGGGGTTCGCCTGGTGATGATCCGCACCGGCATCGTGTTGGGATCCGAAGGAGGTGCCCTGGCCCAGATGGTGGGGCCATTTCAAGCCTTTATGGGGGGGCCGATTGGCACAGGATCCCAATGGTTGTCCTGGATCCATCGGGATGATTTGGTCAAGCTGATCCTGTTTGCGATTGAGGGGGATACTGTCGGTGGGGTGCTAAACGGCACAGCTCCAGAACCGGTGCAGATGGGGCAATTTTGCCAGATTTTAGGGCAGGTGATGGGACGACCCTCATGGCTGCCGGTGCCGGAGATTGCCCTGGAGATGCTGTTTGGGGAGGCGGCTCAAGTGGTATTGACCGGGCAGCGGGTGGTGCCAGCGGCGGCACTGGCGGCGGGGTTTGAGTTTGGCTATCCGTCCCTCAAACCCGCTTTGACTCAGATTTTGGTGACGGCTTAGGGCACGATTGAGTTTGCGTGAGGGGATCCCTGGGTGACCATTGCTATCTTTGCGGTGACGGCGGCGGGGCATCGGCTGGCCTTGTCGATTGTAGATGCCTTGACTGATGCAGAATTGTGGACCATTCCGGAGGGGAGCGAGGATCATCCGGCGGCGCGCGGGATCCCTGGCCCTTTGTCTGAGCTGGTGGCTCAGTGTTGGGGGCGGGTGGATCAGTGTGTATTTGTGTTGACAACGGGGGCGGTGGTGCGTCTGATTGGGCCGCTGCTGGCTCACAAAAGCCAGGATCCGGGGGTGGTGACGGTGGATCAATCGGGGCAGTGGGTGATCAGTCTGTCGGGGGGGCACCAAGGAGGGGCGGATGCTTTGGCTCGACAGGTGGCGGCTCTGTTGGGGGTGGATCCGGTCATCACCTCGGCCACTGGGCTACAGGATATTCCGGCCCTCGATCTGTTGGGGGATCCCTATGGCTGGCGCAAAGGAGCGGGGGACTGGACCGCCGTGATGGCAGCCGCCAATCGGGGGGATCCGATTCAGGTGGTGCAAACCTGTGGGTGGGATCTGTGGCGGAAAGCTGGACAGGGATGGGGTGCCACAGCTCAATCCGAAGCTGGATCCACTCGGATTTGGATCTCAGACCATCCGGCTCCTCTCGACGGCATCCCGACAGTGGCCTGGCATCCGCGGGTGTTGTGGGTGGGGGTGGGTTGTGAGCGGGGTACCTCGGCAGATGCGATTGAAGACGGGATCCGGCGAGCGTTAGAGACCGCTGATCTGGCCTGGGGATCCATTGCAGGGGTGGCAACCATCACCCTCAAGCAGGATGAACCGGGGCTGTTGGAGCTGTGTCACCGCCACCAGTGGCCCCTCAAGCTCTATGCCGCCGAGCAGTTGGCCCAGCCAGCGGTTCCTCATCCTTCTGAGAGTGTCCGGCAAGCGGTGGGATCCCCCTCTGTGGCCGAAGCGGCAGCCCTCTGTGCGGCTCAAGCCTCAACGCTAGTGGTGCCCAAACAGATCCGGCCCAGATCTGAAAAAGCTGGTGGGGCTTGCACCGTGGCCATTGCTCAGGCGGAGCAGGATTACAATCCCAGACCAGGAATGCTGGGGTTGATCGGCACGGGGCCAGGGGATCTGTCCCAACTGACGGGGGCGGCCCGGGCGGCGATTGCCCAGGCGGAGGTGTTGGTGGGCTATGGCCTTTATTTAGATCTGATCAAGCCTTTGATCCATCCCAATCAGGTGATCGAGTCCAGTCCCATTACCCAAGAGATCCAGCGGGCGGATCGAGCCATTGCCCTGGCCCAGCGGGGGTTGCGAGTGGCGGTGCTGTCATCGGGGGATATCGGTGTCTACGGTATGGGGGGCCTGGTATTGGAGCGGCTCAGCCAACAGCAATGGGATGGACAGGATCCCAGTCTCGAGGTTTTTCCGGGTGTTTCTGCGTTTCAGGCGGCGGCAGCTCGGTTGGGGGCACCCTTGATGCACGATTTTTGCTGTATCTCGCTGTCGGATCTGCTCACCCCTTGGCCCTTGATCGAAGGACGGATCCAGGCCGCAGCCCAAGGGGATTTTGTGATCGCACTGTATAACCCCCGCTCCCAACGCCGGACCGAAGGGATCCGCCGAGCACAGCAGATCCTTTTGACCCATCGGGATCCCCACACCCCAGTGGCCCTAGCCCGATCCCTCTACCGACCCGGTGAGCAGATTTTAATCACCACCCTCGAACAGATGGATCCAGACCAAATTGATATGCTGACTCTGGTGCTGGTGGGGAATGGGAGTACCTTTGTCCATCAGGGATCTGGCTCCCGATCTTGGCTGATTACCCCCCGAGGCTACAGCCAAAAACTAGAGGGTTCTCCCGAACTGACGGTGACCAGAGACGGGTAGCCTACACTTAGACCATCACCATAGCCATCAATGCAGAGTTCAAAGGATCCCGATGGATGAGCTAGAGCGACTGAAGGCAGAGATCGATGGAGATCATCCTCAGACTCCGCCGCCGGAGCGGTTTGGGCCAGCCTGGCTGATCGGCTCAGCGGTGGTCACGGTGGTGCTCTGGCAGTTTAGTTGGGGCAATTGGATCCTTTACCCCTTCAGTTTGTTAGCCACCTGGTTTCACGAGATGGGGCATGGACTGATGGCCCTGGCACTGGGGGGAGAGTTTCTGCGGCTCGAGATATTTCCCAATGGATCCGGCTTTGCCGTTCATCGAGGATCCCTGTTTTTCGGTGCTCTGGGGCGGGCATTGGTGGCGGCGGCGGGGCCGATGGGGCCTCCCATAGCGGGGGGGCTACTGATCTTGGCGGGCCAGCGGCTTAAAACCACTCAGGTCTGCCTCTGGATCCTGGCGGGCGCGCTGGTGGGATCGGCCCTGATCTGGGTGCGCTCCCCCTTCGGCATTGCCCTACTGGTTGCCCTGGGGATCCCGATTGGGGCGATCGCTCGCTACGCTCCTGGCTGGCTCCAGGTGTTGTCGGTTCAGTTTTTGGGGGTGCAGGCTTGTATCAGCAGCTACCACCAACTGGATTACCTCTTTAGTCCGGGGGCGGTGATTGGGGGGCGGTCAATGCTCTCAGATTCGGCCCAAATTGCCCAAAATCTACTGTTGCCCTACTGGTTTTGGGGCGGTCTCATGGCCCTAGCCTCGGTGGGGATCCTGGCCCAGAGCCTCTATTGGGCCTATCGCAAGGATTGACCCGCAGGCTCAGCAATGGCCCTGCGCTGGATCCCCTGTGTCCAGGATGACTTGTGGGATAGGCTAGGGGTATCCGGTGCGGGAGACGAATGCCCATGACGTTGCACAGTTCCATCCCCCCCCATTCTGTCCAGCGAACCAGCCGTCGGCGTCGGCCTGATGGGCCTAATTCTGATATCCATCGAGTCCCTGCCTCTCCCATCCCTCTGGTGATTGCCGGATTTGTGGGGGGATTGCTGACCACCGCTTTGGTCTGGTGGGTGGGCATTGGGCCACAGCAAACCATGTCTCTCTACTGGCTGACGGCCCCCGGATCCGATATCTACTATGTGGAACAACAGCAGTCTTTTCGGGCGATGGGACAGGCGGATGGGATCCGGGCCAGCCTGGAGACCCTGATCCAAGGATCGGCTGACCCACGGCTCACCTCGGCCATCCCCCCTGATACACAGATCCTAGGGATCCGGGTGGAGGGGGATGATATTTTTCTCAATCTGTCGGAGCACTTTACCAGCGGCGGCGGATCCACCATGATGTTGGGTCGCATCACGCAATTGCTCTACACCGCCACCAGCAGCAATCCGGCAGCCCGTCTCTGGATCTCGGTCAATGGGGAGGCTCTCAACACACTGGGGGGCGAAGGGTTGATCATTGATCAGCCCCTGACCCGGGCCTCCTTTGCCCCCAATTTTTCTGGCAGCATTGTCGCCATTGACGATCTCAACCCCTGAGGATCCCTGTGCGCAAACGAGTCACCCTCGTCTTTCCCCGCGATTTAGTCAGCCTGCCCCTTACCTATCGGTTGGCCAAAGATTTTGATGTGGCCGCCAATATCCTGCGGGCACGGGTCAACCCCGAAGAAGTCGGCACCCTTGTGGTGGAGCTGTTGGGGGATATCGATCAGGTGGAGGCCAGCCTTGACTGGATCCGGGGGCAGGGGATCGAGGTCTATGAAAAACAACGGCAACTCCAGATCGATCCTCGCCTCTGTGTGGACTGTGGCCTATGCACGGGGGTTTGTCCCACGGAGTCGCTGCGGATCCGCCCGCCAGAGTGGCATTTGGAGTTTTTGGCCAATCGCTGTGTGATGTGTGAGCAGTGTATCCCCGTCTGCCCCACCCAAGCCATTTCAGTCGGGCTGTGATCAGGTTGGTATTCCTGATGAGAGCTTGATCAGAGATGGGCATGGATCCTTAACCGGGGGCAGGTTTGCAAAACAATTCTGTCTGGGCATCCATCCAGGCTAGGGCACGATTCCAAGCCCACCACGGATCTGGATCCTGGCAGAGGGCTTGACCGGGTTGGGAGCTGACATAGCCCGCATGTCCGCCGTGGGGGGTCAGGAGCAGATCAAGCTGAGGGTTTTGGTTGGCGATGGATTCTAGCTCTGGGATCAGCACCGGATCAAAAATCGGATCATCCTGGGCATAGATCACCAAAGTGGGCTTGTTGAGGTGGGGCAACCACGGCAGGGGACTGGAGGCGCGGTAGTAATCTTCTACACAGTCAAATCCCAGGCGTGGGATCACCAATTCGCGGTCAAAAGCCCAAATCGAGGTGGCCCGAGCGATAGCCGCTGGATCCCATTGGCCAGGATGGTAGACCTGCAACGCTCGAACCAAGGTCTGAAGATTGCGGGTGATGGATTTTTCTAAATATCGGCCCGTCGGATGAGACATCAGATAACAAAGTGACCGTTCCCCATCCAGGTTGGGACAAAGGACAACCCCGCCCGCCACCGGATCCCCCCACTGCTGCGCCGTCTGGATCCCCCACAGGGCAAGCTGCCCCCCCAATGAGTAGCCCCCCAGCCAAATCGGATCGGGGCAGCCCAACTGACGGGCTTGACGGGCAATCCAGACAAAATCTGGCCCCTCGTGGATCCCATCAGAGGTAAGGGTGGGAGATAGCTCCGCTGATCGGCCATGGGCCCGCCAATCAAACAGCACCACCGCATATCCTCTGGCATAGGCTTTGGCCCCCCAAGCCCGCAAAAGCCCCTGATCCTGCAAACTGCCGGTGATGCCATAGGTGGCAATCAAAGTCCCCTTGGCCTGATCTGGGATGGCAAACCAGCCGTAGAGTGGGATCCCATCGGATCCGGTCCAAATCCGCTCCTGATAGGGTGGCTCCGCTATCCCGATGGTCTGCCGCCAGCGACGGTGAAACCGCAACGCCACATACACCGTCATCAGCAACCCTTGGCCCAAAAACCAAGGGGCCGTATAAGCCGGAAACCGCACAGCCCACCCCCCTAAGCCTACAGATTTGCTTCCTGATCCCAATAAGATCCTAAACAATAAAGCAGGCTTGATCCTTCTCAAACCCAGGCTGAGCTTAGCTCAAAAGCCTCTTGTCCAACCTGAGGGTCAGGGCACAATAGTTCCTGAGCAACTATTTAGGTGTTAGGTACAATGCAGCAGCTCTATCCCAACCCCTCCCTGGATACCACTGGGATCCCTCAGATCGAAGATGATCGCACCGGTATTCATCTGGAAACCCTGAAGCGTGCTTTTGCAGACAACTTGATGTATGTCCAGGGCAAGAGCGCGGCCACCGCCACCCGGAATGATCTCTACATGGCCTTGGCCTACACGGTGCGGGATCGGCTGTTACAGCGATGGCTCAAAACCTCCGAAACCTACCAGCAGCAGGATGTCAAGTTTGTCTATTACCTGTCGGCTGAGTTTTTGATGGGGCGGCAGTTGGGCAATGGCCTGATCAATGTGGGTCTCTATGATCGGATCCGGCAGGCGGTCTCAGAGCTGGGCCTCAATCTGGATCAATTGCTCGAAAGTGAAGAAGAACCCGGTCTGGGGAATGGTGGCTTGGGCCGGTTGGCGGCTTGTTTTTTGGATTCGCTGGCCACCCTAGAGATCCCGGCGGTGGGATACGGGATCCGCTATGAGTTTGGCATTTTTGACCAAGAGATCCGGGATGGCTGGCAGGTGGAGATCCCGGACAAATGGTTGCGATTTGGCAATCCTTGGGAATTGGCCCGCCCGGAAGCCAATGTGGATGTCAAGATGGGGGGCTACACTGAAGCCTCCTACGATGAGCAGGGCCACTATCGGGTGGTGTGGCATCCCGAACATACCGTGCGCGGGATCCCTTATGACACCCCAGTTCCGGGCTACGACACCTATACCGTCAATATCCTGCGGCTGTGGAAGGCTGAAGCGGGCGAAGAGTTTGACCTAGATGCCTTTAATGCCGGGGATTATTTGGGATCGGTCACGGACAAGATGGCCTCCGAAAATATCTCCAAGGTGCTCTATCCCAACGACAATCTGCCCCAAGGGCGGGAGTTACGGCTCAAGCAGCAGTATTTCTTTGTCTCTTGCTCATTGCAGGATATCTTGCGCGCCTATCTGCGCAACCACGATACCCTGGATGGTCTGGCCACCAAAGCCGCTGTCCAGCTCAACGACACCCACCCCGCCATCGGCATTGCTGAGATGATGCGCCTGTTGGTGGATGAGCACGGGATCCCCTGGGAAAGAGCCTGGGATATCACCCAGCAGACCTTTGCTTATACCAACCACACCCTGCTGCCCGAAGCCCTAGAACGGTGGCCGGTCAGTCTGTTTGGTCGGCTCTTGCCTCGCCATCTGGAGATCATTTTTGAGATCAACCACCGCTTTATGGATGATCTCAAGCTCAAATATCCCGATCAGCCGGATTTGTGGGCACGGCTTTCTTTGATCGAAGAAACCCCCACCAAAGCGGTGCGGATGGCCAACCTGGCCAGCTTGGGCAGCCATGCCATCAATGGGGTGGCCGCTCTTCACACTGAATTGCTCAAAGCAGGGGTGCTGAGAGACTTTTATGAGTTGTCCCCCCAGAAGTTTTCTAACAAAACCAATGGGGTGACCCCACGGCGCTGGATCCTGTTGGCCAATCCTCAGCTCGCCGATCTGATCAGCTCCAAAATCGGCAGCCATTGGACCACTCACTTTGAGCACATCCAAACGCTGGAACCCTACCAAGAGGATCCTGAGTTTCGGGCTCGCTGGGAGCAAATCAAGCACCACAACAAGGTCAAGCTGGCTCAGGTGATTCAGGATCGCAATCACATTCGGGTGGATCCTCATTCCATGTTTGATGTCTTGGTCAAGCGGATCCATGAGTACAAGCGGCAGTTGCTGAAGGTGCTGCATATTGTTACCCTCTATGACCGGCTCAAGGCGGATCCCAGCTTGGATCTGGTGCCCCGGACATTTGTGTTTGGGGGCAAGGCGGCACCGGGCTACCTAACGGCCAAGCTGATCATCAAGCTGATCAATGCGGTGGCTGAGGTGGTCAACCGGGATCCGGTGGTGCGAGATCGGCTCAAGGTGGTCTTTTTGGCGGACTTTAATGTCTCGTTGGGACAGCATATTTATCCGGCGGCCAATGTCTCAGAGCAGATTTCAACCGCAGGCAAAGAGGCCTCCGGCACCGGCAATATGAAGTTTTCCATGAATGGGGCGATGACGGTGGGCACCCTGGATGGGGCCAATATCGAGATCCGCGATGCGGTGGGGGCTGAAAACTTCTTCTTGTTTGGCCTCAAAACCCCTGAAGTCGCCGCCATGAAAGCCCAAGGCTATCGCCCCATCACCTTTTATGAGCAGGATCCGGAGTTGAGGGAAGTGATCGATCGGATCCAGGCCGGAGATTTCTCTCAGGGGGATGGCCATCTGTTCCGGCCCCTGGTGGACTCGCTGCTCAACCAAGATACCTACATGTTGATGGCGGACTATCGCGCCTATGTGGACTGCCAAGACCAAGTGGATCAGGTCTATCGAGATCAGGAGCGGTGGACGCGGATGTCGATCACCAATGCCACTCACATGGGGGGATTTTCATCGGATCGCACCATCCGACAATACTGTGACGAGATTTGGGGGGTGCAGCCTGTCAAGGTTAACCTCTAGGATCCCAGCCCAGATCAGATCTTCAAATCCTCTCAAGTCCTCAAATCTTTTCAAATAGGGTGTAGAGGGTTGATCCTGCTATCAGGATCCGGATCGATTGATCTGGGATCTGGATCGGGATGGCAAAGGAATGTGTCGGAATAGGTCAAGGTGGTGTGTCAGACTTTGGATAGACGTTTTGGATCCTGCCCATGTCACTGCCTCCTATCCCTGGTGTGATTGACGAAGCTCGGTTGCTGGAGATGTGCGAGCAGGGGGTGAAGTATGCCCTAGAGGCTGGGGCCGACCAAGCGGAGGTGTTTGCCAGCTCAGGCCGTGAGACCGAGGTGGCCTTCGAGAAAAATGATCTCAATCTGACCAGCATCGTCTCTGAGACCAGCTTCGGGATCCGGGTGTTTAGTCAGGGGCGACTGGGGTTTGCCACCTCCAACAATCCTGATGATCTGGCCCAGATCGCAGCCGAAGCGGTGACTTTGGCCCAAGCCTCCCCTGCCGATCCCCTCAATGGCCTGCCGGATCCTCAACCCTTGCCGGATAACCCCTACTCGCTGGATCTGCGCCTTTTGGAGCTGGATCCGGCTGCCCTGACCCAGTTGGGATCAGAATTGTTAGAACAGGTGCGCAGCAAGGATCCCCGCATCACCATCGACAGCGGATCTGTGGGGGTGGGGGTGGATGTGACCGCCATTGCCTCCTCGCTCGGGATCCGGGCCAGTTGCACCAGCGCCGAGGCGGATGGATCCCTATTTGGTATGGCCATCGATGGGGATGAGGTGGGCAGTTTTGCCTATGACGGCGATAGCGTCCAGCAGGCGGATCGATTGCGGCCCCAGCTAGAGATCGCCTTTGACCGTTTTGTGGAAAAGTGTGTGGGAGCCTTGGGTGCCCGTCATGGGGAGAGCTTTCGGGGGGCGATTGTGATCCCGCCTGATACGGTGGGGGAGTTTTTGGGGGATCTGATCGCGGTATTGGGGGCCGATAGTGTGCGCAAAGGCAAAAGCCCGCTGGGATCCAAGCTGGGCCAATTGATTGCCAGTCCTCTCCTCACCCTGGTGGAAGGCGGATCCGGGTTGCCTGACTATCCGCTGGATCCCTTTGACCGGGAGGGGATCCCCCGCCAGCTCACCCCTCTGCTCAATCAGGGGGTGTTGTGCAATTTTCTTTACAACGGCTACGAAGCCCGCTCAGCCGGTGTACTCTCCAATGGCCATGCCAGCGGTGGTCCCGGATCCCTGCCTGGGGTTGGCCCTGCCTGTTTGCAGGTGGCTCCCGGTCAGACGCCTATGTCTCAGCTCTACAACCTAGACCGAGGGATCCTGGTGACTCGATTTTCGGGCAGCAGCAATCCGATCACAGGCGATTTTTCGGGGGTTGTCAAAGGGGGCTTTTTGCTCAAAGCAGGTGAGCGGATCCCGGTGATGGAGACCACTCTGGCGGGCAACCTCTACGACTGCCTCAAAAACATCTCGATGATCTCCCAAGAGGTGACTGTGTTTGGGGGTACCGTTGCCTTCCCCGCCATCCGCATTGAAGATGTGTCGATTACATCCGGCTGATTTCAGGTTGATGAGGGGGACTGACTCAGGTTCTGGTTCTTCTCTTGGGATCCCATCCCAATGGCACTGGGCCTAGCTCACCGCCGAGTAAGAAGAACTTGCCCCCACGAGCTGACCTAAGAATAGAGACGATCTAACAAAACGGTTTGACAAAAAACCTCTGCTCTCAATAGCGATTGGGCACAAAAAACTGTTCGTTGATGGGGGGGCGCACATAACCCACAGGCGCACTCTTGCGGGGAGGTAATTCCAAGGGATCCGGGGTCATATCGACGTAATCGATTTTGCTGAGAACGTGACTGATGCAGTTGAGCCGGGCGCGTTTTTTGTCATCTGCTTCAACGGTGAACCAAGGAGCCTCAGGAATGTTGGTGTGGGCAAACATCGCATCCTTGGCCTGAGAGTATTCCACCCAGCGATCTCGAGATTCTAAATCCATGGGGCTGAGCTTCCAGCGGCGGGCTGGATCCTGAATCCGAGATTGAAAGCGTCGCTCCTGCTCTTCATCACTGACAGAAAACCAGTATTTAAGCAAAATCATGCCTGAGCGCACCAGCATCCGCTCAAATTCTGGACATGTTTGCATAAACTCCTGATACTGTTCCTCAGTGCAAAAGCCCATCACTCGCTCGACCCCGGCTCGGTTGTACCAACTGCGGTCGAAGCAGACAATCTCTCCGGCAGCAGGCAGATGGGCCACATACCGCTGAAAGTACCATTCCGTTTTTTCTCGGTCGCTAGGGGTGCCCAAGGCTACCACTCGACAGCCCCGGGGATTTAAGGCTTCTGTCAGCCGTTTGATGGTTCCGCCCTTACCGGCTGCATCCCGACCCTCAAAGATGATTACAATGCGGGCACCCGTATGCTTAACCCAGTACTGCATTTTTACCAACTCTATTTGGAGATGAGCCAGCTCTTTGTCGTATTTTTTGCTCGACATTTTAGAGCTACCCTCTGATTCAGAGGTGTAAGCATAGTGAAAAACAGGGGGATCAGAGAGATGGCTCTTTTTGAGCATCTTTTTAAGTTTCTTTTTGCTCTTTTTCTTGCCACTCTGCTCCGATTGATCTTGGGGGGTTGAGGTTAAGTGGAGGTTGGTATCCCCAGATTTATGCTGTTTGCTCATAGTATTTGCTCATGCTGTTTGCCCATACTGTTTGCCTGTAGCGATTCATAACAGGATCCTGTGGCACCTTGTTCTCATGACTGACTCATGACTGAAATACAAAAAGATCAGACATGACAAGATGAGACATAATAGTGAAACAAGGCTAATTCACTATAGATCATAACCCAATCACCCCCAGCATCACAAAGGTTAGTTGAGTGAAACTCATAAGGGCTGACAAGAAGTTTGAGACAAAAGGACAAGATTTTTATTCCCTTAAATGAGCGGTGGTCATTTATAAATAAAAAGTTTTATCAGCGGTGGGTTTGGCTTGACCTACTTCAGGAGTTGATTTTTTGTATACTTGATCGATAGTTGGCTCAGTGTCAGTTTTTTATGCCCCTTCGCCCCCAACGTTGGCAATTCAACAGACCCGATCCGGCGCTGGTGCAAGCCCTATCAGACGGGATCCATCCTTTGCTCGCTCAAGTGCTGGTTAATCGGGGGTTTAGCACCTCTGAGCAGTTACAGCACTATCTGGATCCGACACTGGCGGCCCTGCCGGATCCCAATGTTGATTTTGCCGATCTACCCGCCTGCGTGAAACGGGTGATCCAAACCCTGAAAGCCGGGGATCCGATTGCCATCTGTGGAGATTATGACGCGGACGGCATGACCAGTACGGCTTTGCTGCTGAGGGCTTTGCGGCATTTGGGGGCACAGGTTAGCTACCAGATCCCCAGTCGCATGACCGAGGGCTATGGCATCAACAGCCGGATGGTGGAGGACTTACACCAGTCGGGCACCCGTTTGATCATCACAGTCGATAACGGCATTGCGGCCCTAGAGCCGATTCGGTTGGCCAAACAACTGGGGCTGGGGGTGATCATCACCGACCATCACGATATCCCCCCCCAGGTGCCTCCGGCTGACGGGATCCTCAATCCCAAGCTGATCCCGGAGTCGTCTCCCTATCGGGGCATGGCTGGGGTGGGGGTGGCCTATCTATTGGCCCTCGAAGTGGCGGCAGCTCTGGGGCAGCGAGAGATTTTGGCGGATCCCCTCTTGGAATTGCTGACCTTGGGGACGATTGCAGACTTGGCCCCGTTGACCGGGATCAACCGCCGCTGGGTGCAGGCCGGACTCAAGCGCATCCCTCAATCTCAAAATCTTGGCATTCGTGCCCTGATGCAGGTGACCGGACTCAGTCCTGATAGCCAAACGGCTCTCGCCCCCGAAGCGATTGGGTTTGGGTTGGGGCCGCGCATCAATGCTGTGGGTCGGCTCTCTCGACCCAAGGTGGTGATCGAGCTACTGACCACGGAGGATCCGGAGGTGGCCATGGCCTGTGCCCATGAGTGCGAACAGCTCAACCAAGAGCGGCAACGGCTGTGCCAGGAGATTTTGGCCCAAGCTCTGGAGCGATTGGAGGCCGGAGAGTTTGATCTGGCCCAGGATCGGGTGCTGGTGATCTTGGGAGAGGGGTGGCACCACGGGGTGATTGGCATTGTGGCCTCGCGGCTGGTGGAGCGGACGGGTGCGCCGGTTTTTATCGGATCCCAAGACCAGGATTCTATTCGCGGCTCCGCCCGTGGGATCCCAGAGTTCAATGTTTTTGAAGCCTTAGAAAGTTGCCGGGATTTGTTTCAAAAGCATGGGGGGCACCCGGCGGCAGGGGGGTTTAGTATGGCGGCTGACCATTGGCCTCAACTGCAAGAGCGACTGGCCCAATTTGCCCGCCACCGTCTGGATCCGGAGCATATTCAGCCCCTGATCACCATCGATGCTGAGGCCCATCTCGACGACATGACCCTGGATTTGTATACCCAACTGCAAGTTTTGCAGCCCTGCGGTGTCGAGAACCGAGAGCCAGTCTTTTGGAGCCGCGATCTGGAGATCAAGCAACAAACCCTGATGGGCAAAGACAAGACCCACCTCAACCTCCAAGTCCGCCACGGATCCCGCCGCATCCTCAAGGCCCTCTACTGGGGCGGAGCCAGTGCCTATCCGCTGCCGAGCCGGGTCGATCTGGCCTACACCCTCAAAACCAACCAATGGCGAGATCAGATCTCGATGGAACTTGAAATCAAAGGGATCCGACCTGCCACTGTCCCCCTTGATCTAACTCTCCCCCCAGATCCACAGGTCAACTCGCCCACCCCTTCAGCAAAACCAGCTTGTGGCCCAGGATCCCTCAAACTGATCTCCCCCCCGGCCCCTCGGATCCCTCACCCGCTGGACTGGCACGATGGCAGTGCTGCCCCTGAGCTGCTGAGGCACTGTTCTGGCCCAACGCTTTTGTACGGTTTTCGGCGGCCCCATATCACCGGATCCCAAGGAGAGATCCACTACGACCGGCCCCAATCGGGGATCCGCTACGAGCAAGTGTTTTTGTGGAGCTTGCCCCCCTCCCCCAGTCATCTGGCTTGGATCCTGGCCCATAGCCATCCCAAGGGATCCCGATTGCCTGTCTATGTCCATCATCAGGCGATCCCGGTGCTGGGGGCTGCCCCCCTCAAAGGTCAACTCAAGGACTACCTCAACGCTCAGCTCAAAACTCACCAGAACCAAGCTCAAACGGATCCAGCTCAACAGGATCCAGTGTTGATCAATCTGCTGAAGCTGGGCCAATCCTGGTGGCTATCTGCCGATGTGCTGCTGGCCGGGTTTCAAGCGATAGGAGTGGATTGCGGTTCTTTAGCGGTCGATCAATCGTTAGAAGTAGCCCTGACAGAACAAGAGAGGTGGTACGCCACCAGCCCTGAGCAAATGGCGACTTTGTATCCATAAACTCTCAAGATCACACACAGTTCAGCTCACGAAAGTCGAATCGGACTCGGAGCAAAGATGAGTCGTCATCCAAAAGACTTTGACCGCTAAATCGCTGCAACACCTGCACCAATCTCCCCAACTTAACAGGCTGACCGGCACATGTTTTGTGGGTAATTTTTTCTAAGATGGATCCCAATGCCTCCAATCCCAAGAGTTCTCCCTCTGGGCTGGGCACCTCATAACATCCATCGCTAAACACATATAAATCCGCCCCTCCGACCCACTTGTCACTCAACTGATAGGTTGCGGCTTGAAACTTCATATCTGGAACAATACCAATGGGCACATTAGGGGTTTTGAGATGAACAATAGGTAGCTTTTCAGCTTTTTGGGGATGAGGGATCAAAAGTGCAGGCGGGTGGCCGCCACTGCTGTAGGTGATCTGTCGAGTAGAACGTTGATAGATGCCATACCAAATGGTGAAATACATATCATTTTGTTGGGCCATTTGAAAACTGCCATTCAGAGCCGCCAAAACCTGCTCAGGCTGACGGGGATCCACCCCCTGCAACGACTGAGAACGGAGCAGGTTGACCAAAGAAACCGACAACAAAGCCGCCCCCACCCCATGCCCCGACACATCAATCAGATAAATGGCCAAATGATCTGGATCCAGCCAAAAATAATCAAAGCTATCTCCCCCCAACTCTTGAGAGGGGGCAAAGAGCCAATCCACCCGAATGGTTCCCATCTGCGGATCCAACCGAAAGTCCTGCGGATCCGGCAACAATGACTTGACGTAGGCTGCTGCTTGAGCCAGTTCAGCCTGGAGGATCCGGGTTTGTTGGGTCAGGTCTTCGCTGAGTTGGTGGAGCCGTAAGCCCGCCCTCACCCGTGCCTGCAGCTCATTGGGATCAATCGGCTTCGAGAGAAATTCATCCGCCCCCGCATCCAACCCCTTGACCCGATCCTCCACTTCAGTGCGAGCCGTCAGCAACACAAAAAAAGTGGTGGAAAATTGCGGTTCTGACTTCAGGATCCGACAGACCTGTAGCCCATCCATCTTGGGCATGCCCCAGTCACAGATCACCAAAGCGGGTTTGAGTTGTCGCGCCAGCTCTAGCCCCTCCTCCCCATCACTACAGGTGCGAATCTGGTAGCCCTGCCGCTCCAAATTGCGCTTCAGCACCAAACACGTGGTGGGATCGTCATCAATGATCAAAATCTCTGACATATCGAATGGATAACCCTGATAGAGCTGACCGACGCGGATCCAAATCTGGTTGGGGAGGAAGGGTTCTGTCTGACTTAGCCTACCCCACCTGGGATCCCTCTCGAAATCAGTCCAGCTCCTGAGAGATGGCCGCCATCAGAGGGGACAGGCTGGAGGTCAACCAGGACTCTACAGGGATCCAGTTCAGCCTCGACAGCTCAATTCTGATGCACTTTGTAGCTTTGCATACAGTATCCTGAGGCTGAGTGGGATTCTTTAGAAGAGAAATGCCAGCACTGGGTGTGGCCTTGTGGTCTGCAAAGAGTGGCCCCCACATCCATCAGGCCACTTGAACTTGAAACACATATGCCCAAAGCAATTGTTATCGGAGCTGGGATCGGGGGGTTGACGGCAGCGATCGCCCTCAAACAGGTGGGCTATCAGGTGGAGGTCTACGACCGGGTTCAGGATTTGCGCCCAGTCGGGGCTGGGATCTCGCTATGGTCAAATGGGGTCAAGGTGCTCAATCATCTGGGGCTAGGATCCAAGATGGCCCAGATCGGCGGCCAGATGAATCAGATGGAATACCGCACCGCCACTGGCGAAATCCTCAATACCATCTCACTGTTGCCTTTGATCGAGCAAGTCAAACAGCGACCCTATCCGGTGGCCCGGCGGGATCTGCAAGCTCTGTTGCTGGAGGGCCTTGGGGATCCCGTATATCTGGATCATCGCTGCATCAAAGTCGAAGAAGGAGCCGATGGGGTGACCGCCTATTTTGACAATGGCCATCAGGCAGGGGGGGATCTACTGGTGGCAGCCGATGGGATCCGGTCGGTATTGCGCCCCTCTGTCCTGGGCTACGAGGTGGATCCGCAGTATGCGGGCTATGTCAACTGGAATGGCTTGGTGCCTGCCGCTGACGATCTGGCTCCAGCCGATTGCTGGGTGATCTATGTGGGGGATCACAAGCGGGCCTCCCTGATGCCGGTGGGGGGAGAGCGGTTTTATTTCTTCTTGGATGTACCGCTGCCGCTGGGCACCCCCAATCAGCCAGAGAACTATCAAAATCAGCTTAGACAGCATTTTGCGGGCTGGGCGGATCCAGTCCAACGGCTGATCGAGCGCATGGATCCCTTTACGGTGGCGCGGCCAGAGATCTCTGATGTCGGCCCAGTTGACTCTTATGCCCGGGGGCGGGTGGCGCTGTTGGGGGATGCGGCTCATGCCACCTGTCCAGATCTGGGGCAAGGGGGCTGTCAGGCGATGGAGGATGGCTACGTTTTGGCCCGCCACTTGGCTACCACACCCACACCAGATGGGATCCCGGAGGCGTTGCAATGCTACAGCCGCGAGCGGGTCGACCGGGCCAGTGCAGTGGTTCGCAAAGCCCGCAGTCGGGCCGAACAGATTCATGGCTTGGATCCAGAGATCACCCAAAAGTGGTATCGCCAATTGGCCCAGGAATCCCCCGCCGACGTGACGGGAGCTATCGCCAAGGTGATCCTGGCGGGGCCACTGGGGTAGCAGGGATCAGCTCAGATAGAGGTTTTGATAGTTCTTGATGGCTTTTGATGGTCAATGTCTGGACAACTCACCACGCATGTTTTGAACACAGCTCATGGGATCCCAGCGGCGGGGATGGCGATCAGTCTGTGGAAGGTTGAGGCGGGCGAACGACACCTGATCAAGCAGGTGATCACCAATGCCGATGGCCGCACCGATTTACCCCTATTAACTGAAGCCGAGTTTGGGCCTGGATCCTATGAGTTGCTGTTTGAGGTGGGGGGCTATTTTGCGGCGGCAGGTTTGCATCTACCGGATCCACCGTTTTTAGATCAGGTACCGCTCCGGTTTGGCATCAGCGATGGGGGATCCCACTATCATGTGCCTTTGTTGGTTTCCCCTTGGGCCTACAGCACCTATCGCGGCAGTTGAGACCCTAAGAAGACTTGCAAGAAAACAACTCCCCCTCAAGCTAGAGCAAT
>CAZODP010000032.1:5885-7538 GCA_964578595.1 uncultured bacterium | reverse complement strand
GTTGAGACCCTAAGAAGACTTGCAAGAAAACAACTCCCCCTCAAGCTAGAGCAATTTTGATACAGTCAATTTTATACAGTTAACTGAGTTATTATGTGTTGTGCCGTTGGGTTACTGGCTTTACTTTTTCAAATACTACTTCAACTGATTTGACCTAAACCTGGATTCATCTTTTCTCAAGAGGCTGTCCAGATCGAGATCACGATCCCAGGCATCAGCCAGGTTGTCTAGGAGGTCTTCGCGGTCATCAGCGAAATGTCCCGAGAGAATCGGTAAAGGCTGGATCCCTTTGCGGTGGCGCAGATCGTTGAGCCAGTGACGGCGAAAGGCGTGATTGTCAAAGAGGCCGTGGAGATAACAACCCCAAACTCGGCCCGCCTGGGTCATGGCCCCCAAGTCCGGATCCTCCAGTAGCGGCACTGTGCCCGCCGCAAAGTGGGTGGTGCCCTGATGGATCTCGTAGCCTCTGATCTCAAGATCTGCTGGCCAGTGGGTGCGGGTGCTGCGCTGCCGGGTGATTTTATCCGAACCCAGCTGTGTCTCTGCCGCCAAAAGTCCTAGCCCCTGACACGCCTTGAGCGGGCCCTCAAGGCCATCGGGATCCTCGATTTGGCGGCCTAGCATCTGTAATCCACCGCAGATGCCCACAATCACCCCCTCAAAGTGTTGCAGGGTTTGCGCCAGCCCCGTGGTTTGCAAAGCCTGAAGGTCAGCAATGGTGGACTTACTGCCGGGCAAGATCACAGCATCCGGGGATCCCAAGGCTTCACCCGGCCGGACAAAGCGGATCCGCAGGGAGGGTTCGGCCAAGAGTGGATCAAAGTCAGTAAAGTTGCTGATCCGGGGTAGCCAGATCACCGCAATCTCTAGGTCAGCAGGGCCGCGCCGCCAGCGGGTTTCTAATAAACTCAAGGAATCTTCAGCCGGTAGGGCCAAGTCCAGCCAAGGCAACACCCCCACAATCGGGATCCCTGTGGTCCGCTCCAGCCAGTCCAGCCCCGGTTGCAGTAGCTCCAGGGATCCCCGAAACTTGTTGATGATGATCCCCTGGATCAGCCGACGCTGGTGAGGGGGTAGCACCTGTAATGTTCCCACCACGTGAGCCAGAGCACCGCCCCGGTCGATATCCGCCACCAGCCAGACCTCGGATCCCAGATGCTCTGCCACCCGCAAATTGGTCAGATCCCGATGGTGCAAATTGACCTCCGCCGGACTACCCGCCCCCTCCGCCACGATCCAGTCATGGTTCTGGCTCAGTCGTGCTAGTGCCCCGGTCACCGCCCGCCATCCCGGCTCAAACACCTGACGGTAATAATCCGCCGCCGCATAGGTGCCCACCACCCTGCCATTCAAGATCACCTGAGAGGTGAAATTGCCCAATGGCTTCAGCAAAATCGGGTTCATATCGACGTCAGGCTGGATCCGGGCTGCCCACGCCTGCACCGCCTGAGCATAGGCAATCTCATCCCCCGCCGCCGTCACATAGGCATTGAGGGACATATTTTGGGCCTTAAACGGCGCCACATCATAGCCCCGGCGAGCCAGCAGACGACAGATCGCAGTCACCACCAACGACTTGCCCACATGGGAAGACGTGCCCACCACCATCAGAGAGCGGGACATGGGCACACCCAACTACAGTGATTGAACCTA
>CAZODP010000032.1:0-5785 GCA_964578595.1 uncultured bacterium | reverse complement strand
TGATAACCAGATGCCCTGATAACCAGATGCCTTGATAAACTGAGGATCCTCCACCTCTTCAGGAGTATCAGGATTTGAAGTCGGTGATTTTGAAATCAGTGCTGATCTTAGTGCGCCCTCTGCGCTTATGGGCGATTTGCCTATCACTCACGATGCTGCTGACCGCTTGCCAATCCACTAGCCTCAAAGCCTGGGGAGATGGCCAAAAGGTGGTGGCGGCAGCCTGGTCCTATGTGGATAAGGCCTACGTGGATCCGACGTTTAACCATCAAAATTGGTGGGGAATCCGACAGCAACTGTTGGGCCGTGATCTGAGCGATCCCAAAGCCACCCAGGCTGCAATTGAGGAAATGCTGGCCAGTTTGGGGGATCCGTTCACCCGTTTTTTGGATCCTGATCATTACACCAGCTTACAAACCTCTACGGCTGGAGCATTGAGCGGGGTAGGACTACAGATCGCCATCAACGATCAGGGTCAGGTGATTGTGATCAGCCCGATGTTGGGATCCCCGGCTGAGGCGGCTGGGATCCAGAGTGGGGATCAGATCACCGCGATTGAAGGACTGTCGGTGGCGGGCTGGACGCTGGATCAGGTGGCCGATGCCCTGCGAGGGATCCCAGATACTCAGGTGAGTATGACCGTAGCTCGCCCAGCCAATACTCCAGCCGATACTTTTGAGATCCTCAACATCACCCTCACCCGCGCCACCATCGAGATCAACCCAGTTCGAGCCAGTCTGCTGGAAACAGCCCAAGGATCCCCAGTGGCCTACATCCGCTTGGGGCAGTTTAACGGCCATTCGGCGGCGGATATGCGGGCCGCCCTGACAGCCGCAGAGACCGAGGGGGCCACCGGCTACATTCTGGACTTGCGCAATAACCCCGGTGGTCTATTACAAGCGGCCATCGAGATCGCAGGGCTGTGGATCCCAGAGGGAGATATCGTTCAGGTGGTGGGGCGCGATGGCATTTTGGATAGCATCTCCGCCCAGCATCAAGCCCTGGTGACAGATCCATTGGTGGTGCTGATCAATGGCGGCAGTGCCAGTGCCAGTGAGGTATTGGCGGGGGCATTACAGGACAGTGGCCGCGCCCAGTTGGTGGGATCCCGTTCTTTTGGCAAAGGCTTGATCCAATCACTCTTTGATCTGCCGGATGGATCCGGGATCGCTGTCACCACAGCCAAATATCTCACCCCCTCAGGCCGCGACATCAATCACGAAGGCATCGAACCGGATGTAACCGTGCTCTGGTCCCCCATCCCTGGAGAAGCGGATCCCCAGTTGGCGGCAGCCTTGGAGGTGCTGTCTCAATCTGAGCTGGGTCAGGATCCAATTGAGATCACTCCAGCCTGAGACCCGTCCCGCTTAAAATTGCCTTCCAGCTTAAGATTGCCTTAAGGTTTTTGGGGTCAAGGTGCTCCCGGAGGCATCAAAACCTCTTATTCTTGATCGAGAAAGATTTCGACGACTGGGATCCACAACCGGCATGATCTCGATGGCATTGCAGCAGTTCCACACGTTTTTTGACCATTGCATTGGGGGATGGGAGACTGAACGCACCTACCACCATCTCAGCCGCCAAGAGGTGGAGCGATCCAAAACTGAGTTCAGCATCCGCACCCTTACCCCTCCCCTCAAGGCCAAGGTTTTAGCGGACAATCACTATCCTCTTGAGCCAGAGATCGATCAGATCAATGGATTGCTGGGGTTTCATCTGGACTTTGATACGGTTTCTGAGTCGGGGGAGCAGGTCTCCCAGTCGCTGAATATGTTGTTTTTGCCTAAGGATGAGCTGGCCTCCCCTGTGGAGGGGGACTATCTGCGGGATCGGGGCTACGCAGAGGATCGGCCTACTGTGGCCCATTTTCGCTTTGACCCGCAGCGACAAGAACTGGTGATGACCACCCCTTATACCGAAGTGATTGCAATTGATACTATTCGTCTGCTGAATCCACGACTGCGGCTGCGGCAGATTCTCACCTACCAACGTCCGGCCCCCGGGGATCCCCTCAAAGATCTGGTGTTGGTGGGCTTTGGGGTAGAACAAAAAGTCACCTGATCTAGATCTCAGGATCCAGAGCAGGGGAGCTGTCTTGTTGGTGCCGCTTGCGCCCAAAAATCTTTGTGAGCGACCTTGCCCAAAAATCTTTGCGAGCGACTTTCTCAGAGGGAGGGGGTTAGAGAGAGGGAGCGACCTGGGCTGTGACGGGCAGTAGGCCATCGGCAATCGCACCAGGATCCTGGGACAACGTGGCCGTCTCCGTCACCGCATAGCCCCGCAATAGGGCCACCAGTTGATCGGTGGAGCGGTCGTAGAGCTGGGTGGTCAGGCGTGGGTAGAGACCAATGCCAATGATCGGGATCAAGAGACAGGCGATCACAAACACCTCACGGGGTTCGGCATCCACCAATTCTTCGTGAGAGGTCAGCTCCGTATTCTCTGGCCCAAAGAAAATCTGCCTCAACATCGACAACAGGTAAATCGGGGTCAAGATCACCCCCACTGCCGCCAGGAATACCATCAACACCTTAAAAGATCCAGTGAAGGCATCGGTGGTGGCCAGCCCCAGAAACACCATAATCTCCGCCACAAAGCCACTCATCCCCGGCAAGGCCAACGATGCCAGCGAGCAAACCGTAAACATCGAGAAAATCTTGGGCATTTTTAGACCAATGCCCCCCATCTCCTCCAGCACCAGCGTATGAGTCCGGTCGTAGGTGGCCCCCACCAAGAAAAATAAGCTGGCCCCAATCAGCCCATGGGAGATCATCTGCAACATCGCCCCGCTCATGCCCAGCTCAGTCAAGGATCCCATCCCGATCAGCACAAAGCCCATATGACTGATGGAGGAGTATGCGATTTTGCGCTTGAGATTACGCTGCCCAAACGAGGTCAAGGCTGCAAAAATGATATTGACAATCCCCAGCACAATCAGCACCGGCGCAAACACCAGGTGAGCATCCGGCAACATGCCCACATTCATCCGCAACAGAGCATAGCCCCCCATCTTGAGCAGGATCCCGGCCAAAAGCATATGCACCGGTGCGGTTGCCTCCCCATGAGCATCCGGTAGCCAAGTATGCAGCGGGAAGATCGGCAGCTTGACCGCATAGGCGATAAAAAAGGCCCCATAAAAGAGCAATTGCAGCCCCACCGGATAGGACTTAGCCGCCAGATCCCGCATATCAAAGGTGATGGTATCCCCAAAAAAGGCCATCCCCAGCGCCGCTACCAAAATAAACAGCGAGCTGAGGGCGGTGTAGAGAATAAACTTGGTGGCGGCATAGAGACGATTTTTGCCCCCCCAGATCGACAGCAATAGGTAGACCGGCAGCAGCTCCAGCTCCCACATAAAGAAAAACAAGAGCATATCCTGCACCGCAAACACCCCGATCTGGCCGCCATACATAGCCAAGATCAAGAAGTAGAACAGGCGCGGCTTCCAGGTCACCGGCCAAGAGGCCAAAATCGCCAGCGTGGTGATAAAACCCGTCAGCAAAATCAGGGGCATCGACAGGCCATCGGCCCCCACTGACCATCGCAAGCCCACCTGGGGCACCCAGTTGTACTGCTCCACCATCTGCAGGGCCGCCGAGGTGGAATCGTAAGTGAGATAAAACCCTGCCACCAAGATCAACAGATTGCTGATCCCAATCACCAGGGCAAACCAGCGGATCCGTTCCGCCAGCTTTTGGGCGTGTTCACGGGTACTGGGATCCCCTGCCGGAGCAGGGATCAGGGGGATAAACAGCGCAGCGATCACCGGATAGAGGATCACCGTTGTCAGCCACGGAAAGGTCGCAGGGTCAATGTTCATGAGGGCCAGTTAGAAAACAATGCCGCCCCCTATTGTAAACATTCTTGACAGCAGGGGAGCACTTTCCCGTCAGACTTTACCGGATCCGGTCACAAAAAACCCCCAGCCGTGAGCCAGGGGCAGATCATTGAGACAGATCATTGAGATGGTTGAGGTAGGTCATCTCTGGGCCAAACACCTTGGCCTAACCGCGCACCTGCTCAAGAGCTTGCTCAAACGCACTCAGGGGTTGAGCACCGTTGATGGGCACCTCATTCATCAAAAAGTAAGGGGTACCCTGGATCCCCAGTTGTTGAGCGATCTCGATATCGGCATTGACCGCTTGCTCAGCAGCTCGACCATTGCGATCGCGATTAAAGCGATTGATATCCAGCTCCAACTCTTGGGCTGCCTCCAAAAACAGGTCTTCCCCCAATCGGCTTTGATTTTCAAACAGCTTGTCGTGAAAAGCCCAAAACTGTCCTTGCCGATCTGCGGCCCAAGCGGCTTTGGCGGCAGGCAACGCTTGCGGGTGGATCTGGGTCAGGGGCAAGTGTTTGTAGACCAACTTCACCTCTTGGCCATAGGCATCCATAAACTGATCGATGGTGCGTTTGGCGCGGGCGCAGAAAGGGCACTGAAAATCGGAAAACTCCACCAGCACAATCTCATTACTCTCGGATCCCTGGGTGGGGGAGGCGCCAATAAAGGCTTCGGGATCCTGGCGTAGCTCATTGATCACCGCTTGCGTGGCGTCCTCTTGCTGCTGCTGCTGCCGTTGCTGCTGCTCAATTTGATACTGCTGAAGGGATTCCAGCACCACCTCAGGGTTATTGCGGATGATCTCCAACACCTGAGCTTCTAGGTCTGCGGGGGCAATCCCAGAAGCAGAAGCAGAAGAAAAAGAGAAGGTGCATCCCACCAGGCTCAAGCTGAGCAGGGCCAGCCCCAAAACCCGCCCCCAGGATCCTGCGTGGGCCCAGAGACGATTCACAAAACCTTTCATCAGACACGTTCTCCTAAAACAGTAGGCCAAGCAAAACAAGAGGCCAAGCAGGATCCAAGGTTGGATTAGCCCAAACAGACTCTAACCTTATCGCCGCCAGCCTACCAAACTCAATCCCCCGATTCGAGGGGTCAGCTCAATCGGATCCCCGTTCTCAAGGTCTGAGACGCAAGGGATAAAAACCAACCCCAAAACCAACCCAAAAAACTCTAATCGGACACATCCAGAAGGGCAGGGGATCCGTACTGAAGATGCACAGACTCAAGGTTACTGGTTATGCCATCACGGACTTCTCTCCAAAAACTGTCTCAAGATTGGACTCCGCAAACCCAGCGGCGGGGTCTTTTGATCACCGGGCTGTTGGCGGGGGTTGGGGGGGCGTTGAGCTTTAAGGCTCAGCCCAGCTCGGCTCAGTTCATGGCCGATATTGCCATCCTCAATGCGGCCATCGATCTGGAGCAGCAGGCGATTTGGGCCTACTCAACGGCGGCAGGGCTACTGAGTGATACCGATGTGGGCCGCACCGTTTTGGCGGTTGCCTCCAAAAATCTGGGGGATCATGAGCAGCATCGGGATGTCTTGGCCAGTGCGGTGCAATCTTTAGGGGGCACTCCGGCTCCGGCGCTAGAGAGCTATGACCTGTCCACCTACATCGACGATGGGGAAGGGGGCTTGGGATCCGATGCAGATATCGCCCGCTTGGCCTTAGCTCTGGAATACGATGCGGCCCTGGCCTACAACGATGCCTTTAGTCAGTTGATTGATCGAGACTTGGTGGCTGCCGCCAGCACCATTGGCCCCAATGAAATCGCCCATGCCACCGGGATCCGTGCGGTTTTTAATAGCCTGGATCCGAGTATTGTGGTGGTGCCCTCTGCGTTTGTCAGTGCCGATACCCGCGATTTGTGGATCATTAAGGCGTAGTTGCGTTTTATGGGGCTGGATTAGGTGTCAGGGGTTTTCGCTGCTGGCCACGGCTC
>CAZODP010000031.1:20950-30757 GCA_964578595.1 uncultured bacterium | reverse complement strand
AAGTAAAAACTACTCCTGCAAGAGGTCTATTGAGTAATAAATGTCTCTATGACGTTTCACCGCTACTCTAAATCGCCATGATTTTCAGCAACAGACACAGTTGCGGCCTCTCTGTTTAGCCCCATAGAGGTTTGCATCCGCTTTTTGGATCAGCTCACTGGCGTCCCAATCTGGGATCCACTCAGCAATTCCCATCGAGATCGTTGTGGGAATAACCTTAGACTGATATGCAAAGGTGTGATCCGCCACCCGCTGCCGCAGCAGATCGGCCATTTCAAAGGCCCCTTGCCGGCTTGTATCTGGTAAAACCAAGCCAAACTCCTCGCCCCCATACCGACACAAAACATCGCTGGCTCGGATCCGGTCTTTGATCAGGGCGGCCAGATTCCGGAGGACAAAATCTCCAGCCACATGACCGTAGGTATCATTGGTACGCTTAAAGCAGTCCAGATCAAACATGACTAAAGAAAGAGAACTCAGATGACGTTTGGCGATGGCGATCTCTCGATCGAGTGTTTCGAGAAAAAAGCGTTTATTGTAAAGGTTGGTCAACTCATCAGTGATGCTCAGGCGATGGAGGGCTTCGTGATATTGAACTTCCACATCATTGCCACTGAGAAACTTAAAAATTGTACTGCCCACTTTGATTTGATCCCCACGCTGCAGCTCAGCTTCTTGAATCGGGCGTTCATTAATATGGGTGCCATTGGTGGATCCCATGTCGGTCAAAACATAGTTGGATCCCTGTTTTTCAATGCGACAATGGTTGCGAGAGACACTATCATCCTGAAGTAAAATTCTATTTTGGCTGCTGCGGCCAATGGTGATGGGTAGGAATTCGAGGGGATACTTTTGGCCCAGTAGCGTTGATTCAATCGAATAGATAACCACTAAACAGTCCTGACCGATGGGATCCGAGGGCTGAGATGGATCCGGTAAGACAACGCGGGTGGTGAACTTAGAATTAGAGGCCATAAGTAGAAGTAGGTAGATGCCGCGATTGATGTCACAATTATGGCTTGTCTTAGACGACCCAGGATGGACTGGTCTCAATACTATTGGGCTGGGTTTTTACTCTTGGCTTGGTATCAGGGCCAACGACTCCGACGCAGTATCCTCGGATCCTAAAATCGCCCGCTGAGTATCCAGCCGAAACTGTTGGACATTCACCCGACCCAGCACCCCAATCGCCCCCACCAAAATCAGGATCTCCACCATAAATGGAACCCCATAGGCCAACAGCGGGATCCCAAAGATCAGCCGTCCCACATCCAGCAAAAGACCCCCCATCAACGTCGAAACCGCCTGAGCCATCGCTTGGGCTAGGCCCCACAATCCTGTAAAAGTACCCGATGTCCGAGGCGTGGTCAAATCCAACATCAGGCTGATGGATCCACCCGTTGCCACCCCAATCGCCAGCCCAAAAAACACCAGAGCCAGTCGCAATATATGGACATTGGCCGTCAATCCCGATGCCACCAGCCCCACCAAAGAGGCGATCAGCAGGCCACAGCCCAGTCGTGCCACCGGCACCTTACCCCAACGGGGCACCAGCAAAAAGCCGGTCAAGCTCAGACTGACCAGGCTGCCCAGGCTCCAAAAAACATTCAGGGTGGCGCTGCTGGAGGCATCGAGTCCAAACACCTCACGGCCAAACGGCTCTAAAATCGGCTGTTGCAAAAACATCCCCAGGATCAGCAGCAGCAAAAATCCAAAAAAGATCCCCGTTTGCCGACTGGCACTCACCACCCGCCAGGCTCGACCTAAGGTGACCCGATCCTCCCGCTCCGGCAGGGATCCCTGCTCTTGCACCCGCTCTCGAAAGCGTGAGTATTTGGCCTCGATCCCCCAGGTGGCCAGCACCACCAACCCAAAGACCCCTGCCGGTACCAGGCTGAACAGGCGATTGATGGCACCCTGCAAACTGGAGGGATCCACTCCCCGCAACAGTCCCCCACCGATCCCGGCCCCCAAGGCAATGCCAATGGTCAACATCGACCAGACAATACCCACCAATTTGCCGCGGTTGCTGTCGGTGGAGATATCCACCAGCAGGGCAAAAAATGGGGTTGAGGTGGAACTGACACACAGCCCATAGACCGCAAAGGCCGCCGCCAAAAAAGCCACCCAAGCATAGCTGGCCCCCGTCCAGCCCACCGTCTCAACACTGGCATTGAGGCCCCAGACGATTTGGACAATCCCAAAAGAGAGAGCCGTAAACAGCCCCGTCCCGATCCAAACATAGGGGGTGCGGTGATAGCCCCCGATGGGGCGCAGATCGGAAAGTTGCCCAAACCAAACCCGGGCTGGGGCCACAATTTGGTACATGGCGATGCTGCCCCCCACAATCGTGGCTGGGATCGCCAAATCCCGGATCATAATCTGGTTCAGGATCCCCAGCATCAAAATTGCCATGATCCCCAGGCCCATCTGCACCAAGCCCAGACGAAACATAGCCAGCAAGGGTAAAGACGGGATCCCGTCAGCGGAACGAGCAGTAACCATAGGATGCAATAGCCACAGGATAGAGTGCGTCAAAATTAGCGGACGATGCCTCTATCATGATTGCATCTTGATTTGCAAAATCGCCCCTGCCTCTCCCCATGACCTTTTGCCACCACCAACGTAGCCTCAGTCAGTCCATTGGTCTTGATGGGATCGCTCTCCATACAGGCGAACGGGTCGAGTGCATCCTACATCCGGCGGAGGTCAATGGGGGCCGAGTCTTTGTCCGCAGCGATCTCAACCCTGATCGGCAGGACTCCCCCCCGATCCCAGCCCAACTCAGGGCTGTCCATGCGGCTGCTCTCTCCACCCATCTCACCCAAGGATCCGCTGCCATTCAGACCCCTGAGCATCTGTTGGCGGCCCTAGCAGGCTTGGGGATCGACAATTGCCGCATCGAGGTTTCTGGCCCGGAGCTGCCCATTTTGGATGGATCCAGCTTGCCCTGGGTCAAAGCCATCCTGGAGGCCGGGATCCGCGCCCAGCCGGCACTCCGCAAAATTGGGATCCTGACCCAGCCTGTCACCGTTGGGGATGGCAATGGGTTTGTGACCGCTTTGCCCCACCAGGGCTTACGGCTGACCTACGGGATCGACTTTGCCGACTCACCGATTCGGGATCAGTGGCACAGTTGGCAGGTGGGGGCCGGATCCTTTGTCAGCCAGATTGCCCCCGCCCGCACCTTTACCCGTGAGCAAGACATCGAACCCGCCCGCCGCCTGGGGCTGATCAAAGGGGGATCCCTCGATAATGCCCTGGTCTGTGACCGAGAGGGCTGGAAGCAGCCGCTGCGCTACGCCGATGAGCCGGTGCGCCATAAGCTGATAGATTTACTAGGAGATTTGAGCCTGTTGGGGTTTCCAGTCCAGGCCCATATTTTGGCCTACAAAGCCGGACACAACCTGCATCACCGCCTCAGCCAGCAGATCCTGACTTCTGGGGTCATAGACTTTGCCGACCCGTCCACTGAAGCAGATCCCCCTAGTTCGTGATTGGGGATCTATAAATTGAGGATCCCGGCTTAGGCCTGGCTCAGGACTGAGGCACAAGCAATCTAGCTCCCTTCGCAATCACTTTAATAGTTTTATCTCAAACCAAACATCGTTCTCATGGCTTCCTTATCCCCTACCGACGGCGACCTCAGTGCTCTGGCCCAAGCTCCGGCTATTTTTACAGTCGATCAGATTTTAGAGATTTTGCCCCATCGCTATCCCTTTGCCCTGGTGGATCGGGTGGTGGTCTATGAGCCGGGGCAGCGGGCGGTGGGTCTCAAAAATGTCACGTTTAATGAGCCGTTTTTTCAGGGGCATTTTCCAGGCCGACCCATTATGCCGGGGGTACTGATCATTGAGGCCATGGCCCAGGTGGGGGGCATTGTCCTGACCAAATTGCCGGAGGCATCCGGGAAATTGGCCCTGTTTGCTGGCATCGATGGGGTGCGATTCCGTCGGCCAGTGGTGCCAGGGGATCAACTGATACTATCAGCAGATCTGATTGCCATCAAGGGCAAACGAGTGGGCAAAATGCGCTGTGCGGCTCAGGTGGCCGGAGAACGGGTGACCGAGGCAGAGTTGATGTTTTCACTAGTGGATTAAGCGGTGGATTAGGGAACAGCCCCCTCTCGCCATCAGGATCCTGTGGGGCAAAAGGGCGCGTCTCCCGGTGACAAATCTCCCCAGAGACCCTGCTAAAGTGTTGTTTTAGAGTGTTTTTGGGGATCCCACCCCGTAACCAGCAACCAGGCTAACCATGTCGAGTGGGTTCGCAATCAGTTCGATGCCATTGGGGGATTCTGCCGGGATCCATCCCACTGCTGTGATCCATCCCAGGGCGGAGCTGCATTCCAGCGTGACGGTTGGCCCCCACAGTGTGATCGGGGAGCATGTGCGGATTGGGGCGGGCACAACGGTGGCCCCCAATGTGGTGATCGATGGTTGGACAGAGATCGGGGAGCACAATCAGATCTTTCCGGGGGCGGTGATTGGTCTTGAGCCGCAGGATCTCAAGTACAACGGTGCCCCCAGTCGCGTCCTGATTGGCAACCACAACCGGATCCGGGAGTGTGTCACCATCCACCGGGCCACCCTAGAAGAGGAATCCACTGTGATTGGGGATCACAATCTGCTGATGGCCTATGTCCATGTGGCCCACAACTGTGTGATTGCGGATCAGGTGATTATTTCAAATTCAGTCGGACTGGCGGGCCATGTCCAGATCGAGTCGCGGGCGGTCTTGGGGGGGATGGCCGGGATCCATCAGTTCACTCATATTGGCCAATTGGCGATGGTGGGGGCCATGAGCCGTATTGATCGGGATGTGCCGCCCTATATGCGGGTGGAGGGGCACCCCGGTCGGATCCGAGGTCTCAATCCAGTCGGACTCCGGCGGGCCAAGTTTTCGGCGGAGGCGATTGCTCTGCTCAAGCGGGCCTATCGCATCCTCTATCGTTCTGGCCTCCCCCTCGAAAAAGCCCTGCAAACCTTGCGGCCCGAAGTCAATGCTGACGACAGCAAAGGATCCGGCCCCCTTAGCCACCTGCTCAATTTTTTGGAAGACTCCCTCACCCATGAACATCGGCGGGGATTGCTACCTGTCCATCGCTCCAGTCGCCATGAAGAGGGTGAGTGATTTTTAACTCAATACTTTAGTTGAGCAGACAGTCTCAGTATAGAATAAACCTAAAAAGATTATTTGTTCAAAAGCTCAGGAGCCACGCCAGATGAACTCAGACAAGGACAAGATAGATGCCGCCGCTGCTGCTGGGGTGGGAGCTGCTGCCGGAGCAGGGGCTTCTCTGTTGTTGGGAGGCATGGGTCTAGCCATCGGTGGCACAGCCATTGCAATTGGATGGCCTGTGGTGGCTGGAGCAGGGGCAGTTGTCGGACTGGCAGGCTATGGCCTAAAAAAGGCTTTCGGCGAGGAGGACACAAACGCCGTCGCTCCCACCGCACCCGATCCTGAGATTTTGAACCTACAGCAGACCGTCAAAGACCTGGCGGCAGCTCTCGACCAATTGAAGCGGCAGGGCTGATGTCATCCTCCAAACCCCACCCGCTGCAAAAGGTCGCCCGTGCTTTGGTGCGCCATCTGCTCAGCCCGGATCCCGCCTCTAGGTCTAGCCGCCACAGGCAGGCCCCGACCCGGAAACCCAAGTCAACCCCAATCCAGCCCTCCCCCCAGGCCACACGCTCCCGACATATCCCAGCTCGAATCCGTTATCTGGTCTTGAAACGGGATCACAATCGCTGTAGGTGCTGCGGCTTGACAGCAAGGGAGACTGAACTTCAGATTGATCACATCATTCCTTTCTCCTGGGGCGGATCCAACGACATCAGCAATCTGCAAACCCTCTGTCGAGCCTGCAATCTGGGCAAGAGCAACCGACCCTAGCTCACCGGCTTGTGCTGTAAAAAAGGCTTTGGATCCTGGTCTTTGCGGTGCTGGGTTGGGATTGAGATACCAGGTTGATCTCCCGCCAAAGCAGCGGTGGCCTCCAAAGACTGTCGCAACCATTTGGCAGCATAGATCGACATATCGCGGGGCACATTGACCCGATCCCGCAGATAGCGCAGCGCAGGATCGGATCCCGGTGGCGGGGGGCAGTCCTGTAGGGTCATCAGATGGGTCAGGGCGCATCGCAGGGCTTGATCCACCAGCGCATTATCGGCGGGATTGACCTCGATCAGGGTATCTCGATGGCGCAGCACCCGATAGAGAGCTTCAGAGCGAGCGGTGGTTGGCTCAGGATAGGTCACATCCGGTAGCCCCAGCCACGGCCCCCCATCCACACGGGCTTGATTGGCCAATGCTTGGGGCGAGTCATTGCTCCAGCATCCCCCCATCTGGGGCGGCAGATCGTGGGCATGGGTATGAAAATCCCCTTGGGTGCCCCGGTAGGTGGCTCGGCTCTCCATCCCCTCAAACCAAGCCCCTAAGCGGGGATGCTCCTGCCGCAGCGAATAGCCTTTGTAATAAAATAGACTGGCGTGCATCCGTTCTACATAGGGCGTAAAAATAACATCTGCCGTGCTAAATCGTTCCAAAAAATAGGATCCCGGTGTTTGGGCCAGAGCCTCCTCCACCCGCTGCGCCACCCGGACAAATTGCTCACGATGGCGTTGCTCCTGAAACCCTGTCTGAAAAGTCAAGATCGGGGGCGGCGTACACAACCACTGACACCAAGCCCGAAACAGCAGCCGCTCCAAGGCTCGTAAGGGCACCACCTCCGGATCCGTTAGACCCCGATACAGCACCCCAAAGGTCTCCTCCAGAGCCTGCAAAATCAGATCACTTTCGGTGATCACCCGGCCATCCAGTTCTAGGGCCGGTAGCATACCCGATGGGACTTTGCGTTTGTACCAGGCCTCCTTGTTGCCGTAGCAAAACATGGTTACTTTTTCGATCCGATAGGGAATCCGCATCTCTTCTAGCCAGAGCCAGACCTTTTGGCAGTAGGGGCACCAGGCGTGATGATCCCGATACAGGATCACCCGCAGGTCGGACTCCTGCTGACCAAACAGCCGCAGCCGCGAGTGGGCATTGGTGAGATCAGGATCCGGCTGGTAGGTGTTGAGGGCTTCGAGGTCAGCCCAACTGAGGGCAGGGGTCATAAAAACATCCAGGGCACAAGCGTGGGCAGCATCTTTTTAAGCATAGGCAATCTCTTGGGTCTCTAACCCACCCACTTTGCAGTATGCTGGGGCCACGAAATTAGATCAGCCAATTTTGAAGAGTTTGGTGCTGGGGCTAGGACGAGCAGGATCCGCGGCGGCGCAACTGCTGCATCAGTTGGGGCATCGGGTCTGGATCCAGGACGAAAACCAGTCTGAATCGCTAGCCCGTCAAGCCCAACGGCTGCAAACCCTGGGGATCCCGGTGCATTTGGGACAGCCTTTTCAGCTCAGTCCCCATCCCGATCAGATCATTGTCAGCCCAGGCATCCGTTGGGATCATCCAGTTTTGGTTCAGGCTCGACAGCAGGGGATCCCGACGCTGGGGGAGGCCGAACTGAGCTGGGGATCCCTCCAGCACCTGCCTTGGGTGGGGATCACCGGCACCAACGGCAAAACCACCACCACCGCCCTGGTGGCCGCTCTATTTGAGGCGGCGGGGCAGGTGGCTCCCGCTTGTGGCAATATCGGCGTGGCTCTGGCGGATATCGCGGTGGCGGTGACCCAAGGATCCCTTCAGCCCGATTGGGTGGTGGCGGAGTTGAGCAGTTATCAGCTCGAAGCCTCCCAGAGTTTGGGCACTGGATCCATTGGCCTTTGGACCACCCTCACCCCCGATCACCTAGAGCGACATCACACCCTGGACAACTATGCCCAGATCAAAGCCCGACTCCTGGATCGTGCCCGCCATCGTGTGGTGAATGGGGATGATCCTTACCTCTATACTCTGCGGGATCGCTGGCCCGACACCCTCTGGACATCGATTCAGAACCCCCAAGCTCCGGTGCGGATTGAATCTGGGATCCTCTGGGTGGACACCCAGGCCATTGCGGAGGTTCAGCCTTTTCGGGATCGGATCCCAGGATCCCATAATCTGCAAAACCTGTTGGTGGCCACCGGGGCAGCAGTCTGGGCGGGGCTGGATCTAGGTTGTGTCCAAACGGTGATCGATACGTTTGCTGGCATCCCCCATCGACTGGAGCGGGTGCGGGAGTTGGCTGGGATCCGCTTTGTCAATGACAGCAAGGCCACCAACTACGATGCCGCTTGGGTGGGGCTATCGGCGGTGGATCCGCCGGTGATCTTGATTGCAGGCGGACAGCCCAAACAGGGGGATGACAGCGCTTGGCTGGAGCTGATCAAGGCTAAAGTGGCCCAGGTTCTCTTGATCGGAGCCGCAGCGGACTCCTTTGCAGCTCGACTGGAGCAGATCCACTATACTGACTACCAATTGGCCCAGACGCTAGATGTAGCGGTCAAATTGGCCTGGGAACAGGGGATCCGTCTCACCCGCGCCAGCCATGGCCCAGATCCGGTGACTCCTGCCGTGATCCCTCCCGTGACTGTGTTGTTCTCGCCCGCCTGTGCCAGTTTTGATCAGTATCCCAATTTTGAGTGCCGTGGCGACCATTTCCGAGCCTGCTGCCAACAGTTGGATCCCTCGTGCCCTCCCACCTAATACCTGGGGGCTGGAGGCGCGGCTGCTGCGCTGGCTGACGTTGGTATGGGTGGTGCTGGGGCTGGTGATGCTGTTTTCGGCCTCCTACCCCTTGGCTCAACGCACTACGGGGGATGGCCTCTATTTCATCAAGCTCCAACTGATGTGGGTGGCGCTGGGGGCGGGGGTGGCCTGGATCATGGTTCGGATCCCGATGCGGATCTGGCTCAAGCTGGCTCCCTTGTTGTTCTTGATTGGATTGGGGCTGGTATTGGCCACGCGTGTACCCGGTTTGGGGGTTGAGCGGATGGATGCCACCCGTTGGCTGAAGCTGTTGCCCTTTTTGCCCACCATCCAACCTTCTGAGTTTCTGAAGCCAGCCTTAGTATTACAAGGAGCTACAGTATTTGGCACCTGGTATCAGCGGTCAGTCTCCTATCGGGTGATATGGGTGGGTCTGTTTGGGATCGCGTTGTTGGGGATCCTGGCTCAGCCCAATTTGGGTACGACGGCGATTTGCGGCCTGACCCTGTGGCTGATGGCCTGGGTCGGAGGACTGCCCCTCTTGACTCTGGTGGGTGCAGCAGTGTCAGGATCGGCGCTGGCCTTGGGCAGCATCTTGGTCAGAGACTACCAACGGCGGCGGATCCTGGCTTTTTTGGATCCGTGGGCTAGCGCGCAGGGGGATGGCTACCAACTGGTGCAAAGTTTGATGGCCATCGGATCTGGAGGCACCTGGGGGAGGGGGTTTGGCCTCTCGCAGCAAAAGCTATTTTATCTGCCGATTCAGTATACGGATTTTATCTTTTCGGTCTACGCCGAGGAGTTTGGGCTGTTGGGATCCTTGTTTTTTTTGGGGATACTGGGGGCTTACACCCTGGTGGGATGGCGGGTGATGGAGCGGTGCCGCGACCTGCCCTCAAAACTGGTGGTTTGTGGCTGCCTGTGCTTTTTAGTGGGGCAATCCTGTCTGAACTTGGGGGTGGTCAGTGGGATGCTGCCCACAACAGGGGTGCCATTACCGCTCTTTAGTCATGGAGGTAGCTCGATGCTGGCGGGATTGGTGATGGCGGCTCTGTTGGTGCGAGTGGCCCGCGAAACCCATTGGATCCGGATTTTACCCCAGCGTCCACCAGTCAGGGATCCGAAAATGTCCAAGATGTCTTGGGTCAGCCCAGAAAGGTAATGTTTGGC
>CAZODP010000031.1:4396-20850 GCA_964578595.1 uncultured bacterium | reverse complement strand
ATGTTTGGCTTCGATCTTTGGCTTAAATCACTGGCTTGGATCCCCACCCCCTGATCTCAACCCCTACCGAGGTTCACAAAATCTTTAGTAAAGCATGGCCTTTCTCGACCAGTATGATGTTGCGGCGATTGTGGCAGGCTATGCCCAGGGCCATTTTTTGATGGCTGAGGATGCGGATAGTCCCCTAGAGTGGTACTTCACCCGTTCGCGCACCCTGATTCCGTTGGATCACCGTTTTCATATCCCCCGATCACTGCGCCCAATCGTCCACAAAAATAGCTTTCAAGTCAGCATTAACCAAGCCTTTGGGGATGTGGTGCAGGGCTGCGCCGCCCGACCGGAAACTTGGATCAGCCCCGAACTCCAAGAGGTTTATCGGATGCTTTATCAAGCGGGTTATGCCCATAGCTTTGAAGCCTGGCGAGGGGATCAGTTGGCAGGCGGAATCTTAGGCATTACATTAGGATCCGCTTTTATCGGTGAGTCAATGTTTTATGCCATCACCAATGGATCCAAATTTGCGATGGTGAAATTGGTTGAGCATCTCAGAGCCAAGGGCTTTACCCTCTTTGACGCCCAGCTCCCCAACCCTCACCTAGCCCGATTTGGGGCGATTCAGGTCAGCCAGCAAGATTATCTCCAAAAGCTCCAGCAGGCGGATCCCTATACTCGTCGGGACTTTAGTTTGGATCCTGATCCGGATCTCAGTTGATTGGGTACTGAGCTGGGTCAGCTTGAAAACGATCTCAGACATTTGAGGCGATTAGGACTCAGATCCCAGTGTCACAATCTGGGTGCTTTCAAGTGTAGATAAAATATCGTCTAAACTTTTTTCTTGAATGCAATAGGTGGCCAAAACATCGAAGCCAAACTGGACTTCGTCCCCATCCTGAAGGTCTCGAAAATCCACTTGCTCGCCATTGACATAAATACCATTTGTGCTGGGATTGCCTTCTATATCCCCATCCAAAAGCTGATAGACAAAATCATCGGGATTATCTTCAGATGGACTCTTAAATAAGATCGCGTGACTTCGAGAAATATACTGTGAATCCAACTGAATGCTACTGCTCGGATCCCGACCCACCGTGTACATTTCCGCCGTGAGCCAGTAGGCTTTTGGCCCACTGTGATCTTTGATGATCAACACATGACTCAGGGTGGGGTGCGGCACAGCAGACATAGACAAGTCCTGTCTAGGAGGTCTATTCAAATTGGCAGGTCTCAAATTGGCAGGTCAGACACAGGATCATCCCCATTATATCTATTAGAGTGCTTTTTCGGACACAGCTATATTGCGGATCCCTGGTGTGAAAAATGTCCCTTTTACCTTAGTTGATAGATTTTAGCTTAGTTGATAGAGTCTGCTGGGGCATCATATGGTCTTGAGAGATGACCTGATGCTGATAGAGGCTTTTCGATCAACTCAAACATCTTCTAACCCCCTACAACCACCCTCACAACCAAAGAATAGTCAGCAGTCAGCCAGCCCATTCAGCAGAGCAGTGAGATATGATGGCGTGCTGCACCCTGTAGGATCCGATCTCTACAGCAAGGATAACTGGGATACACCCAATCTATGGCGGGATTTGGCACACTTGTCAATGTTTTAGCGATTGCGCTGGGCACCGCTATCGGCTGGCTGTTGGGCCATCGACTCCCTCAACGGATCACCCAGACGGTTTTGGCGGGTATGGGTCTTTTGGTTCTGGTGATCGGGATCCAGATGGCATTGACCGCGACCACGGCCACCCAAGGGGTGATTGTGCTGATGTGTGTGGTGGTGGGGGCAGTGCTGGGGGAGTGGCTGGATATCGAGGCAAGACTGCTTTGGGTGGGGCAACAACTGGAGACTTGGGTCTCCCACACCATCGGCCCCAGTCCCATCACTCAAGCATTTGTCTCCGCCAGCTTGCTTTATGTGGTGGGGCCACTGGCAATTTTAGGATCCCTACAAGATGGTGTTCAGCGGGATCCGGCTCTCTTGATCACCAAAGCTGCCCTCGATGGTGTTGCAGCGATTGCCCTCACCTCTAGTTTGGGGATTGGGGTGATTTTTTCGATTGTGCCTGTGGCTCTCTATCAGGGGGGAATCACTCTACTCAGCCAACAAATTGCCGGGATCCTCAGTGACGCTATGGTTCAGGCTTTGACCGCCACAGGTGGGATCCTGGTGATGGGGATTGGAATCAATCTATTAGAGATCAAATCCATCAGATTGGGAAATCTTTTGCCTGCTCTGGCCCTAGCTGTTTTGCTGGTGGGGATCCTGCCCCTTTGGGATGTCAGCTAAAAAGTTTTTACTCTAAAATTCTCACTCTAAAATAAAGTCAAGATGACTTAGAAGCAACTGGGCCGTCACCTGAAGAATATAAACTGGCGAAGGATATAAACCCACCTATTATCTGGCTTATCGTCTGGCATTTATTCAAAAACCTACAGAGATCAAATGCAGAGATCAAACTGCCTTAATTAGCTCTTGAGCGGCCACCAATCTACTTTACTGCGGGTAGAGCTATAGATTTCGCTGAGCTGATCGGGATCAATGACTCGAATTTCATCCTCCCCAAGGTCTGCATCTTGAGCCGTTTGGATCACCTTGGCTTGCCGTAATCCTTTCAAAACTTGTTCTACCGTGCGTTGATTGAGCTGGCTGGCTCTGGCAATCAGATCCACACTCAGATCAAAAGTGTATAGGCCCTGCGGATCCGGCTGACTCCCCAGAGCACCTTCTTGGTAGACCAGAGATTCCAAAATAGATGCCACCGCTTGAGGAGGATAGCTACTGCAATTGAGCAGATGATATTGAAACTTTTCCCGCAGTTCAAACAGCAGATCGTAGCGTTGCTGAAAGACTTCGTGGGAGTGATAGAGATGCTGGATCCCCTCCAACGGGATCCCCAAGACAGTAGCTGTTTTGTAGGCCTCCACCACGCTAGGAAACATCCGTGTAATCGATCCATGGGCCAAAGGCAAGTTTCGCATCCCAAAACAACTGCCGGGATAGGTAATGGCGATCACCCGATCTAGCGGCGCACTCCGAACTGTGATCGGGCCACCCGACAGAGCAACATAGAGTACCTTGAGAGGGCTATTGACCTGAAAAGCAGTAAAAATCGTCCGATTAGAAAAAAAACGCTGGGGATGAATTTGGTCGAGGTTGAGAGCTGCCCTGAGTTTGGCCTGGTCTAACCCCCGAAAGAGAAAGTTGTGGGTGATCAGTTGAGACTGCCAGTCTTGGCCCTCGTGCTCAGAAGTATCTTGGCTCAAATAGTCTTGGCCAGAAGAAGAAGTAGGTGCCGGCATAAAAAGTGAGTGCGGATGGGTACTTCAGATGAATCCTAACGGATCCTAAACGCACTAGGATTCTCATCTTTTTTTACCCTATCTGCCCAAGAGTCGATGTTGGTTGGGTCAGTCAGCCCTTGTGGCGGATCTCTAACGATGTCTGAGGGGGGGACTGGCTCAGTCGCTGGTGCTGTCTGCGACCAAGGAACCGCTAGACTGGATAGGCGACCGTTGCCACCTCTAATGTCACAGCCTTCATTCATAGCGGATTCTGAGGATCAGGCTTGCCCACCATCGGCTAGGGATCCGGCCTTGTGAAGGATTACATTGCAATACGTCGCCATTGGCGCGCCCAGGAGAATACTTATGTCCACGTTTTTGCTTGTCGGCTCCACCGAACCCTACAGCGGTAAGTCTGCCGCTACCCTGGGCCTTGCGAGCCATCTGCAACAAAAGGGCTTTCAGGTGGCCTATGGCAAGCCGGTCGGCCAGTGCGACCAAACCAACTGCTCCACTGGCGGGCCAGATCCAGACCTAGATTTTATTGCCGCCTCGCTGGGCCTCAAGCTGGCCGATCAGCCCCCCAGTATCCTGCAACTGGATCAGGAGGCCCTACTCAAACAAATGACGGATCCGCAACAGATGGATTATTTGGAACCTCTGCGCCAGTTTGGCCGCACAACCAGCGCAGATTTGGTGGTGCTAGAAGGCCCTGGCGATCTGCGGGAAGGCCAGCTTTTTGGGCTGTCTCTCCAGGAGGTGGCGACAGGATTGGAGGCCCAGGTGCTGTTGATTGGTCGCTATCACTCGGCGGGGGTGGTGGATGGTCTGCTCAGTGCTCATAGATTGCTAGGACATCACCTGGCGGGGGTGCTGCTCAATGATGTCTCACCGGATGAAATGGCCCAGGTTGAGTCGGTGGTCAAACCCTTTCTGGAATCCCGTGGGATCCCGGTGTTGGGGATCCTACCCTCTAACCGGATCCTGCGCAGCATTAGTGTGGGGGAGCTAGCCTGCCAACTGGAGGCCGAGATCCTCTGCTGCGAAGACCGTCTCGATCTGATGGTGGAGGACTTCGCCATTGGGGCCATGAATGTCAACGCGGCCCTCAAATACTTCCGCAAATCGGATCACAAAGCTGTGATCACCGGTGGCGACCGCACCGACATCCAACTGGCGGCCCTCGAAACCTCCACCCTCTGCCTGATCTTGACGGGACGGCTACCCCTCGATGCCCGGATCCGCGCCCGTGCCGAAGAGCTGGAGGTGCCGATCCTATCGGTGGATCTCGATACCTTTGCCACCATCGAACGAATCGAACGGGTATTTGGCCAAGTGCGACTCCATGAGACCGCCAAAGTCCGCTGCATCCAAGAGCTTATGTCAAAGAACTTTGATTTCGGTAGACTTTTGACCCGATTGGCCTTGACCCCACATTTAGTGCCCAGCGCCTAAAGAGTTTAGGATCCCCAGTATTTTCTAGTGTGTATTTGTGGTTTAGAGCTGAGTCAAACACTACTGGTGGTGAGACTAACTTTTAACTTCATAACAGAGGTGATTTCTCTAGTGTGATTTGAGAAGATAATCAGCTCAAAAACTATGCCCAAAGCCGCAAATTCCAAGGGATCCTTTGACCCATTTGCCAAATTGAGCTTGTAATATGTGTTTATTCATCACCTCAACACACCACTCCTCCCCCAGTTCGCTGGGGGTTTTTTTTGAGTTTGATCAAGAAGGTTTTGAGTTTGATCAAGACTGGCACATCTGCATCTTTAGGCTCAGTTAGTCTCAGTAGGGGTCTGCCTTTTCGATAGATGTAGTGTGAGAGAAGGGTACAAAGAAACTGAGAACTCTAGCGGTATTTCTGATAAGGTGACGGTTAAGTGACTCACTGGCTGTGATCGTTTTACCCATGCCCCCCCGCAAACCCGGATCCTATATTCGCGTCAATCGTCGGCCTATTCTGCCAGCCTCCTCTGGCTTTGGGGACACTCCGGAGATGGGATCCATCTATACCGATGGGGGTTGCTCTCCCAATCCTGGCCCTGGGGGATGGGGCTTTGTGGCCGTGAAGGGGGATCAAAAGGTGACGGAGCAGTGGGGCGGAGAACGGGCTAGCACCAATAACCGTATGGAGCTAACCGCTTTGATCCGCGCCCTCGCCTACTACGGCCAGCATTGGGATCCCGATCCGGTGGTGATTTACTCCGATTCTCAGCTTTCGGTGCGCACCTACAACGAGTGGATGGCGGGATGGCAAGCCCGTGGCTGGAAGCGTCGCCAGGGCCAGGTGGAGAATCTCGATCTGGTCAAACAACTGGCTGATCTCAAGCAGGATTGCCCCCAGGCTCGGCTGGTCTGGGTCAAAGCTCACGCCGGACTGACCTGGAATGAGTATGCCGATCAACTGGTGTGGCGGGGCAGACAGGAGCTATAACCGCCTGATACCGGTCTCTGATATTGAAAATCCTTCTGACCTAAACCATCCGAATCCAAAGGCCAAAACCTCCCTGGCAGTCAAGACAAGTCGCCGTTATCGAAACATTTCTTGACACTTTGCAAAAGATGCGTCATATTAATGTTGTTGGGACATTCATACCAGGAGAACAGTTATGCAGAATGATGCAAAGTTTGGCTTCACCACTTTCGCCGAAAAGTGGAATGGCCGTTTGGCAATGATGGGCTTCGTGATCGGCGTGGCCACCGAGTTGCTGACCGGACAAGGGATCCTCTCTCAAATCGGCCTGCTGTGATTCTAGTGGGTCACTTGACTTGGCTGAGTTGACTAGATCTCTGAACTTGAATTGCACTCGAGTTTTTTAGGCGTCTACTTCACAGACACCGACACCGGCAACAACATTTGAATAGACGGATAAGCTATGAAAAGGCAGTCAGGGATCCACATCCAGGGCTGCTTTTTGCTCTAAGCACCCTTGTCAATTTGCCAATTTGAGCTGATCTGAGCCTGTGATTTGAGGGGCATCCGATTGAGGGTGAGCCACGACCAATCAGGGCTGGAGAGGCAGTGGCAGGATCTGAATAGAATCCCCCCAGTTGAGCGGCTCGACTTCGATCACAGGATTTGGATCAGATGGATCAGAGCCAGGATTTGGATCAGAGGTGCCCAGAGAAGGGTTGGGGGATGCCATCAGCTCAGCCGGAGCAAGTGGCTCAAATGTTGTACTTGGAAGCGGGGCCAAGACTGGGGGGGATGGCTCAGGATCCGAGCTAGCAGGGCCAAAGAGCATGACAGGAGCCGCCGGACGAGCTTCTCGCTGCTGCTGAGGGGAAAGTTGGTAGCGAATGATTTGATCGCCACGATGGAGGGTCACAGACAATTGTTCCCCTTGCTGCTGGATCTGCCACATCCCTTCGCTGTTATGAATCGATTGATAGCCACCACCAAAAGGGGCATCCAGATTTGGTCCCGATTGAGTCCGGATCCGACCATCATTCATCTCAACCACAAGCTGAACCGTGGCTCCTTGTCCTTGTCCACTCAGTACCTGTCCTGTGCCGCCCCACACCTCTGTATCGGCATGGGCCACTGCGATTGATCCGATCCACAGCCCCATTCCCAGCAAGCCCCCCACTAGGATCCGAGGGGCCAAATCCGGCTGCCCAGAGCCAACTATTGAGCGGGCTAGATTGAGCTGGGCCAAAGGCCATCCAGTTGTTACAGGACACACATCAAGCAAAGGATTCATTACACTCACAACTAAGGCCGGGGGTATGTTTTTAGTCTTTGGGGTTAGGCTTTGGGGCCGGTCAGAGGTTCGGAAAACTGAATTGTAGGGGTTGGATCCGATAGATATCCATCTGGCTGACATCTACAAACGGGTTCTGATGGCCGAGAGATGCTGTACCCTGTATTCACTCTAAGAAACTCCCCTTCTAGTCAACAGGCAAACCCCTGAGGCTGTGTCTACGGCTTTTTCCAGACCCTGATACGGCAATCCGTAGCCTCCAGCTTTGAGGTCAGCCTTGATCTAGATCACGGAGGAAATCCCCCAGGTGCTCTACCATTTTGGGGGGCCAACGGCGGATCCCACTCACCCAACCCAGATCGCCATAGCGAGGATCCAGACCCACCGCTGCAATCCAGTGGCTACGAGCCTCCCCCACACGCCCCTGCTCAAAGAGGGCCACACTCAGGGCCGCCCGCATATCCGGAAACTTGGGATACCGCTTCACCAGCCCCCGCATCGACCGGATCCCGTCTTCAGTTTGCCCCGACTGGTAGAGAGCCAGCGCATAGTTGGCCTGGGCAAATGAATAGTCAGGCGCCAGTTCCACCGCATGAGCGTAATCTTGAAGGGCTGCCTGCCAATCCCCCAAACCAGCCTCAGCGTTGCCGCGATTGTTGTAGGCGGCTGGATCCTCAGGATCAATCTGCAACACCTGCTCATAGTCTGCAATCGCCGACCGCCAGCGACCTAAGCCTTCGAGGGCTGTGCCCCGATTGAGATAGGGATCCGGGGCAGCGGGGGCCAGCTCAACCGCATGGTTGTAGTCCTCGAGGGCCGCTTCCAGCTTGTTTTGGCTGACACGGGCGTTGCCTCGGTTGCTCCAGGCGGGGGCATTGGTGGGATCCAGCTCAATGATCTGACTCCAAAAGCCTTCGGCGGTGGCAAAATCCGCTTGGTTGGTGGCAGCAAAAGCCTGTTGAGCGATCGCGGTGATCTGGGTCTGGACTTCGAGGGACGGCATTGGTAAAGGATCCGGCATTGGTAAAGGCTCCGCCATCGCCACAGATCCTGAGAGCAGAGAGTCTGAGATCAAAGAGCCTGATACAAGGCAAAGCACTAGGCCCAGCCAGCCAAGGATCGATATCACCCGCTGGATCAGGGTTCGGGTGCGGTCAAGGGATGAGGGAAAAAAGTCAGACATGGATATTCAAACGAAGGGAACGCCAGACACAAATCTTAAAATTAGGGCTGTCTTGGGTCAATTCTATCTGTCTTGTTGGGATCCCATCGTGAAATTGGCCCAGGGATCCGAAAAAAGAGCCAGACAAAAGCCAGGGCACGGATCCCAAAGGCCAACACCACCGCCACCGGATCCAAGCCTGATGCCTTGAACAGGGCCGGGGTTTCCACCACCGCATTGTCATAGCTGACCAGCAAAATTACAAACCCGTTGTTGGCGGCGTGCATTCCTAACGCCAGCTCTAGCCCCTGATCTTTTAAGGTCAGATACGTGGCAAAAATGCCAAATCCGGCGTAGTAGAGGGCCAGCCAGCCCCAGCCGTAGCCCATCTCCGGGTTATCCAGGTGAGCCAGCATAAACAGGATCCCGTTGAGTCCACAGAGGATCCATGGGTTGCGGGTCAACAGTCCCGATGCCTGCAACAGATAACCCCGAAAAAACAGCTCTTCTGCGGCAATCTGGATCGGAGTCAACACCATCGCCAACCCCAACAGCCGGATCCAAAGGCCCCAATCCACCTCAACGTTGAGTGCCGTCGGATGCAGCAGCAGCGACAGTGCCAGCGGCCCAGCCATCAGCAGCCCCCAAACCCCTGCCCCCTGGGCCATTCGCCCCCACCGCAGGGATCCGTCTGCTCGCACCAGCGTGCCCAGTGGACGCCGATGGATTTGCCCCACCGCCAGCCCCAGCCCCAACCCCCAAAACCCAAAGGGCAGATGGGCCAGCCCATAACTCAGCAACGGATCCTCGATCTGCACTGAGCCGTTGGATCCCAGTTGCAGCCAGCCCAAAGCCAGGGCCACGCCCCCCAGGATCCCGGTCAAGGTATAAAAAATGGATCCGATCAGGGCCACACTGAGCAGATACCGCCACCACTGGTTTTTGCCCCAATGAACAGCAGACAAAAAGGAACCAGGATCCTGGCTAGACACGGGCAGGGGCACCAGCAAAGCAAGCGGCCACTTGGATCAGTGCCATCGTAAACGTTTCCCGCTCCGGCTGGCCCCGCTTGAGGCTGACTTCGAGGTTTAAGAGCTGCTCTAGGCTGGCCAAAAAGCTGGAGGCCGGGATCCCTTTGACTTCTTTTTGCAAAAAATACACCCGCTTGGGGTTGCCAATCTCAGCTTTTTGGGCAATGACTTTAGGATCCCGTTCCCGCTGTTCCTCTAGGAGTTTGACCCAGAGCCAAGTGCGATATTGCCCCACCAACACCGCCACAATTTTGAGGGCCGGCTCGTTGTGATCCAGCAGGTGGGTTAGCACTGTTAGAGCCAGATCCAGATTGCCATCCTTGAGGGAGCCGGCCAATTGAAAACTGTTGTAGGCGGAGGCCGGCACGAGATCTCGGATCCACTGGGCCGAAAGGGTGGGGGTGGATTCAGCCACCAACAGAGAGAGTTTTTCTAGCTCCATCACCAGCCGGCGGGAATCATTGCCCACCGCTGTGGCCAACAGCTCTGCCGCCTCTGGATCGAGGTGAAGTTGCTGTCGTTGGGCTTCTTGCTGTACCTGTTGCAGGATCCCGTCCCTATCCCAGGGGGCTAACAGGGGAAACTCCTGGACATTTGCCATCTGCTTAATCAGTTTGGTGGACTTGAGCCGACCATCGGGCTTGCCTGAGGTGGTCAACAGTAGATGGGTGCTGTTGGGTATCTGCTTAAGGGTGCGCTCCAACTCCCGCAACAGGTCTTCGGGACAGGATTGCACCAAGGGGGTGTTTTCAAGCCACACCAGCCGATCCCCGCTCCCAAAGGGTGGGGTCATGGCCTGAGCTAAACCCATTAGGGTCTGGTCAGGCCCCAATCGATCCAGATTAAAGCTGATCCAATCGGGATCCAGCACTTGATCCCGCAATCGGGCCACCGCCCGCTCCAGACGGTAGGCATCTTCCCCCCCAAAAAAATAAATCGGCATCTTCAATCACTATGGCTGGATCCCCTAGAGCTTAGTGCCGCACTCTGAACAGAACGAGTGAGAGGATGGGCTTTTGGCTCCGCAATGGGGGCAATAGATCAACTCTGCCGCCAACTCCAGCTTGCGATCCGGGATCCCGATCATCTGATAGTTGGCCTTGCCTGCCGGCACCATCGGGTAGCAGTTTTCATTGCGTTTGACCACAAAGTCTGCCAATACAGGGCCATCCGCTTTGAGCATGGTCTGGATCCCATCATCGAGCTGATCGGGGTGGGTGATCTGGATCCCGGTTACCCCAAAAGCATCAGCTAGCTTGACAAAATCTGGCATCCCCGGCTGCATGTCAGAGTGGGAGTAGCGTTCCCCATGAAAGGCTTCCTGCCACTGCCGCACCATCCCCTGCCAGCCGTTGTTAATAATGGCCACCTTGGTGCCGATGCCATATTGGGCTACGGTGCCCAACTCCTGTAGATTCATCTGAAAGCTGGCATCCCCACTGATGCAGATCACCTGTTGATCGGGCAATGCCACCTTGGCTCCCATCGCTGCCGGAAAGCCAAACCCCATCGTTCCCAGCCCAGAGCTGGAGATCCATTGCCGCGGCCCATTGCGCAAAAACTGGGCGGCCCACATCTGGTGCTGGCCCACATCGGTGGTGTAGTAGGCATCGGGCGCATGGCGGCGAAAACCATCGATCACCTGCTGTGGCGACAGGATCCCCTCATAGGTGGGCACCACCAGCGGATAGTCGCGCTTCCAACGCTGGATCCGATCCATCCAGGCGGCGGTCTGATCTGGGATCGGTGGCAGAGCGTCAAGCTGAGCCAGTAGATCAGTCAAAACAGATCGCACATCCCCCACAATGGGCACGGTCGGGGCACGATTTTTGCCCACCTCCGCCGGGTCGATATCGATGTGGATCACCTGAGCGTGCTTAGCAAACTCATTCAGCTTGCCCGTCACCCGGTCATCAAACCGCGCCCCCACCGCGACCAACAGATCACACTCCGTCACAGCAAAGTTGGCATAGGCCGTGCCATGCATCCCCAGCATCCCCACCGACAGCTCGTGATTTTCGTTAAAGCTGCCCTTGCCCATCAGGGTGGTGGTCACCGGGATCCGATAGCGTTGGGCTAAGTGCTGTAGCTCCACATGGGCACCGGAGATCACTGCCCCGCCCCCCACATAGAGCAGCGGCTGACGGGCCGCCTGGATCAGCTTGGCCGCCGCATGAATCTGACGCGGGTTGCCCCGAACGGTGGGCTTGTAGCCCGGCAGATTGACGTCGGTATGGGGCAGATAGTCAAATTCTTCAAATCCCACATCTTTAGGGATATCCACCAGCACCGGCCCCGGTCGACCCGTGGAGGCGATGTGAAAGGCTTCGGCAATCACCCGCGCTGTCTCTCTGGGATCCCGCACCACATACGAGTGCTTGACAATGGGCAACGTGATCCCAAAGATATCAGTCTCCTGGAAGCCATCCGTGCCAATCATCGGGCGTGGCACCTGCCCCGTGATCACCACCATCGGCACCGAGTCCATGTGAGCCGTGGCGATCCCGGTGACCAAATTGGTTGCCCCCGGCCCAGAGGTGGCAAAACAAACCCCCACTTGCCCCGTAGCGCGGGCATAGCCATCGGCAGCATGAACCGCCCCCTGCTCGTGGCGCACCAAAAAGTGCTTGATCTTGCCTTCGGTCTCGGCTTTGTATAGCTCGTCGTAGATGGGCAGGATCGCACCGCCGGGATAGCCAAAAATGTGCTTGACCCCATGACGAACCAGGCAATCCACAAGTGCGTATCCACCAGTAGCCACGATCCCCCCTTCCTATCGACTCTGTAGTGTTGCAACGAACACAGTTGCATTTAGTAGTTCAGTTTGGCACAGCCCTCCGGCAATGGGGGTACTCCCAGCCAAAAAAGTCAACTTGCTGCGATAGAGTAAACTTTTGTAAATCACCCGCAGAATTGCTTAAGATAGCCCTAAGTTACGTTGAGCTTCTGAATGACCCAGTTTTTGCAGTCCCCCAAGCCTCTCTGGCAGCAGCCTTTGATGATCGCCCCGTTCTTTTTGTGGGGATCCTCAATGGTGGTGATGCGAGATGTGATCGGGGAAACCTCGCCCTTATTTATTGCGGTGATGCGACTATTGCCGGCAGGGATCCTGTTGTTGGCGGTGCGCTATGGGCAGGGGCGGCCTCAGCAGGAGGGTATGGGTGATCGCCCTTGGCAGCCGCTGGGGTGGCGCAGTTGGCTCTGGGTGGCTCTCTTTGCGCTGGTGGATGGGGCTTGTTTTCAGGGGTTTTTGGCTCAAGGTCTGGAGAGCACCGGGGCAGGACTGGGATCTGTGTTGATCGATTCACAGCCCTTGGCGGTGGCGGTGATGGCGGCGTGGTTTTATCGGGAGCGGTTGGGCTGGATGGGCTGGCTCAGCTTGCTGGTGGGGATCCTGGGGATCGGGGTGATTGGGTTGTCCCCTTGGGTGACTGGATGGGTGGCAGGAGATATGGCCGCCCTGAGCTTGGATGGCACCGGCTGGATGCTGTTGGCCTCCTTGTCCATGGCGGTGGGGACGGTGATGGTGCGTCAGGTCAGCCGCTACACGGATCCGGTCTTGGCCACGGGCTGGCATATGGTGCTGGGGAGCCTGCCTCTGATCGGGATCCTGTGGGTGCAGGGGGGAGATGTCTGGCGTGGGATCTCGCCGGAACATTGGTTGGGATTGGCCTATGCCTCGGTGCTGGGCAGTGCCGTGGCCTATGGGCTGTTCTTTTATTTTGCGGCGGTGGAAAATTTGACGGAGTTTAGCTCTCTCACCTTCTTGACACCAGTGTTTGCGCTGCTCTTTGGAGGACTGTTTTTGGGGGAGTCCTTGACTCTGCCCCAGTGGCTGGGGGTGGGGATCACCCTTTTGAGTGTGTATCTGATCAATAGCCGCTTTGAGCTAGAGCAGCGGATCCGAGATGGCTTGGCCCATTGGGGCCGGGATCCGGGCTTTGAGCAGAGCCTAGAGCCAGAGGTCAAACCGGTGGAGCGGCTGTGAATGCTGGCGGCAGGGCCAAACCAGGGAAGGTGTGTAATCATAATTTTGTGTGTAGGGCAATCTGTGTGAAGTCCTAGCCCTTTTGATATCACCTTTTGATATGACCTCGGAGTCTGTGGCCCCTAACCCCTATATCGTGCTGAAGGCTAGCGACGGATCCCTGCGGCGAGTGGATCTCGTGGGCCATACCTCTTGGACAGTGGGACGGGATCAGGACAACACTATTATTGTTTTGGATTCAAGCATTTCTCGCCATCATGCCATCATTCAATATCTGGATGGCAACAGCATTTACCTGATTGATTTGGGCAGCACCAATGGCTCTTTTGTCAATCAACAGCGGGTTAATGTGCCCACACTGCTGCACCACGGCGACCAGCTCACCCTGGGGCAATCGGAGGTGCAGTTCTTTTGGGAGAGCTTGGCTGCCCCCGATGATCTGGATGACTCGTTGCCCGGATCCTCGGCTAAAACCTCGGTGTTGCACCTGAAGCGGCTGATTTCGGTGCTGGTGGTGGATATTCGGGGCTACACCCAATTGGCCCAAGAGGTGGATGTGCGGCAACTCTCTAAGGTGATGGGGGATTGGTTTCAGCGGGCGGGCCAGATCATTCGCAAACAGGGTAGCCGAGTGGACAAGTATATCGGCGATGCGATTATGGCGGTCTGGCTCCACGATCCAGGTCAAGGCTTTGATTCGGAGTCCGGTGCTCTGCCGGAGACGGCCCCAGATGTGTTGCAGACCCTATATGCTCTCCAAGACCTGTTTGAGATGACCCGCGAGATCAATAGCCTCTATCCCTTGCCGCGTCCGATTGCGCTGGGGGCAGGGATCAACACGGGATTTGCGGTGGTGGGGCAGATGGGCAGTGGTGAACGGCAGGAGTACACCGTGATTGGAGATACGGTCAACTCCGCCTTTCGGCTCGAAAGCTCCACCCGCACCCTCAACACCGACCTAGCCATCAGTGCCGAGACCTACCAAGCCCTAGAGCTTCAGCTTCAGCAGTCGGGTCGGATCCTCCCCCAAGCCAACGATGGGATATTGGGATCCATCTTTAAGTCTGACGAGCTGATGCTCAAGGGCTACACTACCCCCCACCACATCTTTCATTGTCCTTATGAGCCGCTGAAAGCATTTTTGCAGTCCCTAGAGTAGGGATAAGCCCCCCTCGCCTGGGGTCAAAACTGGCTCAATTCCGCCAACTGTCGCCAGCCGACTTACCCCTAAAATCAGGCTGTGATACCTTGATTGGGCAGAAACCAAACCTCATTGGACTAGAGTATGCAAACCCAAGAGATTGAACGCCTGATCACCACAGGGATCCCAGGGGCAAAGGTGCAAGTTGAAGACACGGTTGGAGATGGCAACCACTTTCAGGCCATCATTGTGGCAGAGCAATTTGAAGGGTTGAGCATGATCAAGCAGCACCAGTTGGTATATGGCACCCTGCAAAGTTTTCTGGACGATGGCACCCTCCACGCCCTTGCCCTCAAAACCTACACCCCCGATCAGTGGCAGCGGTCGCTGGTGCAGCTCGGCTAGTTACACCTCAAGCCCTAAGTGGAGGAGGCCAACGGCAGAGCATCATGAACCGTCTGAACCGCTAACCCCCAGATCCGTTGGGGGGTGATCTCTAGGCGCACCAGATCCCAGAGCCGTTGCAGCTCCTCAAAGTGGATCCGGTCATCTTCGGTCAGAGCCAGCACCAACTGTTGCCGAAGATCTCGGGCCTCCTCCGACATCAGATAGCGCAATCCCATCTGGGCGGTTGGAATCAGGTCGATATCACCGTCTATCTTGGCAATGGTTAGAAGGTTTTCCAGACGGTTCCAACGGAATTGGCCATCTTTGAGCAAAACTTGGATCAACCGCTGCCGGATCCGAGGGGATTCATCCGTCAATAGCCGTCGGGCCACATACGGATAGGCCACCGCCACAATTTGAAAAGCAGGATCCAAGCTCAAAGCCACCCCTTCTTGAGTCACCAAAGATCGAATCACCAAGGCAAAATTGGAGGGCACCCGGAAGGGGTATTGATACATCAGATCCGAGAATTGATCGGTGGCAGTTTTGAAGTTGAACGTGCCCACTTCTTGGGTTAGAGCGTCAGCCAGGACAATTTCCAATGCCGGGATCAGAGACCACCGATCCACATCTGGCATTAAGAAGCCTAAATGAATAAAATCATCCACCAAATTGACATAATCTCGATCCACCAAATGCACCAGCGCATCGACTAGGTACTCTTTCATGGGCTGCGAAAGCTGATCCATCATGCCAAAGTCGATGTAGGCCATCCGGCCATCCCGCATCGCAAACAGGTTGCCGGGATGGGGATCCGCATGAAAAAAGCCATACTCTAAGAGCTGCTTGAGGGAAGATACCACCCCAATTCGGATCAGATTGGAGATGTCCAAACCGGCTGATTTGATCTGCTGAGAATCGGTTAGTTTAATGCCATCGATCCATTCCAGAGTCAACACCCGCCGACTGGAATAGGGCCAATAGATTCGGGGTACGCAAACATCGGGATCCCCCCGAAAATAAGCGGCAAAACGTTCACAATTGCGGGCCTCATTGAGATAGTCAATTTCTTCAAATAACTTAGTGCCAAACTCATCCACCACCTCCACCAGCGATTGCCCCAAATTAAGTGGCAACCAAGGGCCGATCCAGCCCGCGATCCATCTCAATAGATAGATATCTAAGCTCAATATCTGGGTCAGGTGAGGCCGCTGCACTTTCACCGCCACCCATTCACCCGTGTGCAGACGGGCCTTGTGCACTTGCCCTAGGCTGGCTGCGGCCACCGGATCCCGTGTGATCTGAGCATAGAGATCTCCGATGGGCCGTCCCAATTCCTGCTCAATCCGCTCAAAAGCGAGCTGAGACGAAAACCCCGGCAAATTGTCTTGCAGTTGGGTTAGCTCCTCCAGATAATCTCGGCGGATCAGATCCGGACGGGTGGATAATGCCTGCCCTACCTTGACAAAACTGGGGCCGAGTCGAGTCAGCAATTGCCGGAGTTGGGTGGCTCGGAGGGGCAGATGGCGCTCTGACTGTCCTGACCACTGATCCCACTGCAAGCTGAGCACAAAGCCGACAATGGGCAACACAATCGCCACCAATCGACCCACAACAGCTCCCCATCGCCAACGATAGTAGCGAGCGATAACCTCAGCATCATAAACATTCATCTCAGCAAGGGGATCCCGACGCACAGTGCTTGTCCTCCAGTAGCCCTTTACCTAGTTGCCGTTCAGAGCTGTTTAGA
>CAZODP010000031.1:0-4296 GCA_964578595.1 uncultured bacterium | reverse complement strand
TCACACATCTACTGCTCACACATCTCAGCCGCCGGGATGACCAGGAGACAGACAGCCCAGAGTGCGGCAATGGTGGGAGAAACGTAAACTAGGCCACATTTCTTTACCTTTACAGTATATGAAAAACGGATATGAAAAACGGCCTGGAGCTGATGAGGGAAAATAGCAGATGCTATCTAAAAAAAAGGCACCCCACCAGAGATGCCAACCCACAGGCCCTACAGCCTCTATAGTCCGATCTACGCTCAGTTCTACACTCAGTCAGGAGTCAAGCTAGTTTAGGGGGGTCACCTCAACTTCTACTACTCCTTCTTCATAGATCCCCAGAGCTTGGGCCGCAGCGGTAGAAATATCCAGATCCCGCCCTTGAACAAACGGGCCTCGATCCAACACGGTGACCACAATGCTGCGGCGAGGATTTTCAGCATGGGTCAACAGCAGGCGGGTGCCGATGGGCAAGGAGCGATGGGCCGCCACAAAATCCTCAAATGGGCGAAAATCAGATCCATCCTGGAGCCGGTTCCACTGCTGGTGGGCAGGCAGTTCTCCGTAGTGAGACACCATCATCAATCGTGGGGTAGCCGCCGCTGCTGGGGTCCCTACGATCACGGCCAAGGCTGATAAGGCTGCCAGGGATCCCAGTCCCTGATACCAAACAGAACGAACACTAGATTGCCGGTCAGCGTTGTCCTGCTCCCTCAGAGGAGGGGTTATGTTGCAGCGACTTGGGCGAGATGGCCAGTATGGGTTGGTCATCGTTTCTATCCTTTTTAGACAACAAAAATCACCGCAAAGGTTTTTGGGAGACCTCCGCAGATAGATTGCAAACTATTAACGTGACTGGTTGACGTGACTGGTTAAAGTCACTGGCGACGCCTATCTCGACGTGTCAGAGAACCTTAACGTTCCCTAAGACAAGGTAAAGGCATGATGAGCTTTTGTAAACTCTCCCCCTAGCAGTAGCGGCTCTAATGCAGTAGTGACTCTAATTATGTTTCCACTGCATGTAGGGGATGGTTGTGGCGGTCTGCCGAATCTGCTGTGCTTGGGCGAGCAGTTGGCCGCAGGCATCCCAGGTGCCACTCAGCATCATCTGTTTGGCCCCAGGGGGGATGGAGACCGTGATCACACGCTGGCCCCAGTGCAGTTGCTCAGCGGCCAAATCGAGCCTGAGGTGGAGATTCGGATCCACTTGAACCGCCTGCTGCACTTGCTTGACATTCTCTGGATCTGCGGTCACGCAGGGGATCCCTAGAGCCACACAATTGCCAAAAAAAATCTCGGCAAAGCTCTCCCCCACCAGGGCCTGGATCCCCCAGCGCATCAGGGCTTGTGGGGCATGCTCACGGCTGGATCCGCAGCCAAAATTGCCATTCACCACCAAAATCTGAGATCCTTGGTAGTGGGGCTGATCGAAGGGGTGCTGACCCTGAAGTTGGGCCCGATCATCCGCAAACGCCTGCTCCCCCAGGCCATCAAACGTGACACAGCGCAAAAACCGAGCCGGAATGATGCGATCGGTGTCGATATCGTTGCCCACCAGCGGGATCCCTCGCCCCTGAACGCAGTCGATCACAGCTGAATTTAAGGTTAAAACCATAGGGATCCCAATTAGCAATCAATCAGCAATGGGGACAAGCCCATCTCAGCTTTCTACAATATCACCATTGTCCCGGTAGGGTGTGTGCTGAGAGCTGAACGGATCCGCTCAGGATTCCTGCTATGATCTGGCCTGATTTGGTGTGGGGAGAAGGATGAACGTGGGTGCTGAGCCAGTCGTAAAACCAAGTGCAAACCTAAGTGCAAAAGACGTTACAGACCAACCCGATCAACTGGGCCACCATCACTTGGTTCAAAATCAGTTAGGCCCAAGGGTTACTTTGAATCAGACTTTGGATCAGACCGTAGATCCCAAAGCTCAAGCCTCCTATCACTTTGTGGGGATCGGCGGGGTGGGGATGTCGGCCCTAGCTCATATCTACGCCAAGTTAGGTCATCGGGTTTCGGGATCCGATCGGTCTCAAAACGCTTGGACGCAGCGATTGCAAGCGCTGGGGGTGACCATCTATGAGGGACATGATGCGGCCCATGTGGCTGGGGATCCCTGTGTGGTCTATTCCAGTGCCATCCGCTCTGAAAATCCGGAGCTGAAGGCGGCCCTCGACCGAGGCTTGGCGGTGTGTCACCGATCCGCTCTACTGGCCCAACTTTTTTTGCAGATCAAAGGGATTGGGGTGGCGGGCACCCACGGCAAAACCACCACCAGTAGCATGATCGGTTTTTTGCTGTTGCAGACCGGCTGGGATCCAACCCTGGTGATTGGGGGGGAAGTGGATGCCTGGGGGGGCAATGCCCGCTTGGGAGCGGGTGAGTATCTGGTGGCGGAGGTGGATGAATCCGATGGATCCCTGGTGCAACTTCAGCCTCAGATCGGCATTATCACCAATATCGAGCTGGATCACCCGGATCACTTTGCTGATTTGGAGCAGGTGATCGCGGTGTTTCGGGCCTACGCCCGGCAGTGTCAGCTCACCATTGGCAGCCTAGATTGTGTCAATGTGGCCGAGCAGATTCGGCCCAGCCTGGGGTATAGCCTGCACAACCATCCCGAAGCGGCCTATCTGGCTCAGTCTATTCGCTATGGCTCCACTGGCACTGAGGCCACCATCTGGGAAAAAGGAATTTGCCTAGGATCTTTACGGTTGAAGGTCTTGGGGGCGCACAACCTCAGTAATGCGCTGGCGGCGGTGGCAACCGGACGGCATCTGGGGATCCCTTTTGAGCAGATTGCCACCGTTTTGGGGGACTTTGTGGGGGCGCATCGCCGCTTTGAGCTGAAGGGAATGGTGCAGGATGTGGTGTTTATTGATGACTATGCCCATCATCCCAGCGAGATTGAGGCCACCCTGTCGGCAGCCCAGTTGCAACAGCGGCGGGTGGTGGCGGTGTTTCAGCCCCATCGCTACAGCCGGTTGGCCTCGTTGTTTGAGGATTTTGCTCAGGCTTTTAGTCAGGCTGACTTGGTGGTGATCACCCCTACCTACAGCGCGGGCGAAGGGATCCACCCCAACACCAGCAGTCTCAGTCTGGCGGCAGAGATGGCCCAGTGCCACCCATGGGTTTGCTATGAACCTAGTCTGGACCATTTACCCCAATCTCTATCGGCGCGGCTGCAACCGGGGGATCTGGTGTTGTTTTTGGGGGCAGGGGATCTGAATCGGCAAATCCCAGCCACAATTGAGGCGTATACTCAGCGGTGTCAAGTCCATTCAATGCCAATCACGGCACCGATCCCAGCAGTCGTCTCGCAGCCATGAGCAGCCCCCTGCCCTATCTCTTTTCAATCTCTGCTCAGGATCCCCCTCGGGATCTGTCCCACCTGATTCGGCCCCAGATCCCGCTGGCTCCCTACACCTCTTTTCGGGTGGGGGGAGTGGCGGAGTGGTATTCTGAACCAACCACCGTGGCTGACCTGGAATGGTTGGCCCAATGGTCGCAAGCACAAGGGATCCCCTCTACGATATTGGGGGCCGGCAGCAATCTTTTGATCAGTGATGCCGGGGTGCCGGGGCTGACGGTCAATACTCGCAAATTGCGTGGGATCCAGTTTCCTGCAGAGGGACAGATCTGGGCCGCCGCTGGGGAGCCTTTGGCCAAATTGGCCCGAATCGCGGCCCGACAAGGCTGGAGTGGTCTGGAATGGGGTATTGGCATCCCGGGCACGGTGGGGGGCGCGGTGGTGATGAATGCTGGGGCACACCAACAGGCGATGGCGGACTGCCTTGCATCGGTGACCGTACTGACCTCAACCGGTTCTGTATTAACTTTAGAGCCTCCGGATCTGGACTGGGGCTATCGCCATTCGATTTTGCAACAGCGGGACTGGATTGTGACGGGTGCCCATCTGCAATTGGTGCCTGATCAGGATCCGGCGCTGGTCAAGGCCCAAACCGATCGCAACTGGCAACAGCGCCACCAAACCCAGCCCTACCACTTACCCAGTTGTGGCAGCGTTTTTCGCAATCCTCAGCCCCTAGCAGCCGGCTGGCTGATCGAGCAAAGTGGACTCAAGGGCTACCAGATTGGGGGCGCACAGGTGGCCCATCGCCATGCCAACTTTATTCTCAATCATCACCAAGCCTCTGCTACAGATATCTTTACCCTGATCCGGTTTGTCCAAGAGACGATTCGGGATCAATGGTCATTGGTACTACAGCCCGAAGTCAAAGTGATCGGCGAATTCGAGGGATCTTTGCTCTATGCAAAGGCGTAAGCACAGATCGAGTAGAGCGTTTA
>CAZODP010000030.1:20578-31106 GCA_964578595.1 uncultured bacterium | reverse complement strand
AGCTGTGGGACGGGCGGGGGGGTGGGAGGGGGGCTAGGGCTAGGGGAGGGAGATGGACTGGGACTAGGACTGGGGGTGGGAGTTGCGGGAGGGGTTTGTGCCCGTTGCAGGGATTCAGCCAGTTGGGGATAGACCTGCTGGAGTCGATTCAGCCAGTCCAGGACAGCTTCTTCGTCGGGGGCATTGCTGAGCTGGTTGAGGGTTTCTTGCCACAGGATCCACTGCCGCGACTGAGCAGGGTATTGCTGTTGCAGGATATCCAGGATCCTTTGGGCACGACCCCAATCTCGCTCTTGAATCGCCCGCTCGATCCCTTGCACATAAACTGACTGGATCTGGGCCAAGGGTTCAAGCTGCGGCAGCAGATCAGGATCCGTCAGGTTGCGTTCTAATTCTTGGCGATAGCGAGTCAGCGCTGGGGCTTCGTTGGGAAACTGGGCGATCATTTGATCCACAACAGCAATGGCAGCGGGCCAATCGCGGGCCTGAATCGCTGTAATCCGTTGCTGCTCCAGTTGATCGCGTAGGGCCTGTTCTTCTTCGGGAGCCAGGATCACAATGGTGCTGGATCCGGTCTCGACTGTGGTGCCGGGGGGCGTTCGAGATTGCCACCAACGGACCCCCAAGAAGCCCACTGCCATCGGGATCCCCAAGGCCAAAACTAGCACCCCCAGCAGCACTGGCACCGAAGATGGGGAAGCTGACCGAGATGGGGCGGCAGAGCGAGGCGGATAAGGTCGAGACGGCAGGGGACGAGGGGATGGATAAGGATAACCATCCGGCTGAGTATCCAAAGATCCTGTGGGGGATCCTGCTGGCACCTCTGGGGGCGAAAGCTCAACGGTGGTATCGCCAAAGCCCACAGACGCCTCTGATTCCAGGTTTTTTGGCTCATTGGATCCTGGCTCACTTATTTCTGGCTCATTTATTTCTGGCTCAGGTGCTTCTGGCCCAGGGTCTTTGGGGTCATTTTCCAGTGAAAGAGCTGGGATCCTGGTTTGAGGGCTGGCCAATCCTGCCGTCAAGGTGAGGCGGTGGCTAAAAGCCTCCATACTGTGGGGCCGAAAGCTGGGATCCTCCGATAGGCAGGCCGCGATCAGAGCTTTGATGCCATCCGGCAGCACTAAATCCCCCAAAAGAGGTTTGATCCCCAAAAAGGCTTTGACCGGATCTCCTTGCAGCACCTGTCCGGTCAAAAGCTGAGCCAGGATCGCCCCCAAGCTATAAACATCACTGCGCAGATGAGCGGGATCCCCCCGCAGGACCTCTGGAGCCAGATAGGGACGCAGCGGATCCAGCCGAGGATCAGGGTGCTCAGATCCCAGAGTCGAATCGATAGCAATACCGGCTCCCCAGTCGATCAGATAGACCTGCTCTGCCTCTGGGGCCAGCAACACCGAGGCCGGACTGAGATAGCGGTGACAGAGGCTAGTGGGGCGTAACCGATGAGCGGCATGGAGCACTGAGGCCAATTGATGGGCCAGCCCCACCGCCTGCTTGAGGTCATAGCGGATCCCTTGGGCCAAATCCTCTTGAAGTGTAACCAACCTGCCCGCCGCCGGAGCCGCCATCACCCAGTAGGGATAGCCCTGTAAATCCCAGCCCCAATCTAGGATGCGGGCCATATGAGGATGATCAGCCAGTTGCAGAGCTAAGCGGGTTTCTTGGTCTAGGAGCTGTCGCTGAGGATGAGGATCAGGCAGTGCCCAGGCCAGCCGCCGCACCAAGATGCGCTCCTGCTCAGGAGTAGCCCCTTCATGCAGCGATCCCAGCGCCGAGGATCCCAGTGGGTGGAGGGGGTCACGATCCCAGTTTGAAACGGGATCCGGATTGAAGGGGGCAGCAGGTTGAGACATCGGATCCGGTACAGAACGCGGCAGCAAATTGGGGGTGTCTAGTTAGGTAACCAAGTCTAGGGTACAGCGGACACACAACAGAGGAGATACTTGGCCCGCCCCGATGGTGCCACAAACCCAGCCCAAAAACCCCAATGCTGCCGGAGAGCATCTCGCCCCCTAACCTCAGCTTTTGATAGGTTTTAGGGAGTTGGACGGAGTCCCTTGGCTTGCCGAACGCTACTACAGTCGCTACGCTAATCCTGATAAGCCTTCCCAGTTAGGTGTGAGTGGTGGTAGGCGCAACTGTGACGATTGACCTATATCTACAGATGGATGTGCCCAGCCCCATTGAGGAGACCACTTGGCAGAGGTGGTTTGAGATGTGGCTGGATGGGATGCAGGTGGGATATCCTTGCGAGCTGAGTCTTTGCCTGACCACTGACGAGCAGATCCAGACCCTCAATCGCCAGTTTCGCCAGATCGATACCCCCACCGATGTCCTGGCTTTTGCGGCTCAAGAAACGCTGCTGCCCGCTGGGATCCGGGAGTTTTCGATGGCGGGGTTGCTGGGGGATATTGTGATCTCTGTGCCAACAGCGCGAGTGCAAGCTCCTTTGCATGGGCATCGATTATCGGACGAGCTGGCTTGGTTAGCCAGTCATGGCCTGTTGCACCTGCTGGGGTGGGATCATCCCGATGATTTATCTCTCCAACGGATGTTGCACCAGCAGCGGCAGATGATGAGCTGGATCCACTTGCCTCAGGAGTCCCATCATGGCGTCTAGTCCCTATCGGTATTGGCGAGGGATCCATCGACGACGACTTTTGGATGCCCTGGAGTTGCTGGAGCGGCCCCCCGCCTGGGGCGTTGCCCCCAATCTGGCCAAAAGTTTCTATTTTGCTGGCATGGGGATCCTCTATACCTTTCGGACACAACGGAACTTCCGGATCCATTTGATCATGACGATAGTGGCTGTAGGATTGGGCCTGGGATTGAGCTGTTCGCCGGTTGAAATCGTCTTAATTACCCTGACCTGTGGCCTGGTTTTAGCGTTGGAACTCCTGAACACAGCCCTAGAAGCAGTGGTGGATCTGACTATTGGCCGAGATTATCATCACCTCGCCAAAATCGCCAAAGATTGCGCAGCAGGGGCTGTGCTGATGGCGGCCCTGACCTCTCTAGGGGTAGCGGCGCTACTGTTGCTGCCGCCTTTGGTGAAGCTGATTGCGTTGGCCACAATTCCTTGGCGATAAATCGACAGCTAGAGCAAGAACTTTGCTTGGACACCAATGCTTAGGAACAAAGATGTGCGGAAGTCTTGCTCTAGTGAGCCAACGCAACAAAGATTCATCAAGGCTCAGATTCAGGGGAAACTCGTAGGGACATTGGCCGATATCACCACCCCAATGGTGTCTACTGAAGTAATATCGGGCACCCTAGAGCTATCCTTGGGATTAACGGCTCGAGGCTCTGGTCATATGGCCATCGGCCAAGATGCAGTTCTTGAGGTCGAATAGCCCTCACACAGAGCCATTGATGTTACCTCGGACACTAGACCTGCTCACCCGTTACCTTTACGCTTGAGGATACGTGCTATGGATGGAGTTAGTATTCCTAATCAAGGGATGAGGGTTGCCCCCCATTTTGCCCATCCTATGCAAGAACCCATTCAAGGCTCTGGATCCCAGGGATCTGCTTCGGGTCAAGGATCCCGGCGCACAGGGGCCAGTCGTGTTTCGCTGGATAGCATCTCCAGAGCTGAGCCGGCCAAAGCAGTGGCGGTGCCCCTCAACTTAGCAGACTCTGCCCAGGATCCCGACTCTCATCAGAGCGCATCTGTCCCAGATTTGACCTCTTCTTCTTCAAAACGGGTGAAACCTTCAACCTACTGCCTCAATCCCGCCTGTACACAGCCATTAAATGCGCTGGATGGAGTGCAATGCCAGACCTGTGGCTCCCCACTCCTGATCCGTAACCGCTACCGCCCCTTCAAAAAAATTGGCCAAGGCGGTTTTGGGGCTACCTTTTTAGCCCGTGACCAAGATTTGCCCTCCAAACCCTGGCGAGTCATTAAGCAGCTTCGCCCTGTGGAAAACTCCCCCCAAGTGGCTGCTCTATCCCTGGAGTTGTTCAACCGCGAGGCTGAGGTGTTGGAAAAGCTGGGGGAGCACTCCCAGATCCCTAAGCTTTATGCCCACTTTGAAGAAAACAGTAAATACTACCTGGTCCAGGAGTACGTCCAAGGACTGACCCTATCTCAGGAGGTGGCCCAAAATAAAGCCCCCATGACAGAGGCCCAGGTGCGGCAGGTGATGCAGGAGATGCTGCTGATCTTGAGCTATGTCCACAGCAACAATACCGTCCACCGGGATATCAAACCCGCCAATATCATCCGTCGCAAGACCGATCAGCGCTTGGTTTTGATCGACTTTGGGGCGGTGAAGCAGCTCTCAACCGGACAAGAGGAACCGGAAGAGGCCACTGCCATTCGCTCATTGGGATACTCGCCGCCCGAGCAGGCCAGAGGCAACTCGGTGGTACCTGCCAGCGATATCTACGCCCTGGGGGCAACCTGCCTCAACCTGTTGACGATGCAGTCTCCGGCCCGCTTTTTTGATGACGAACGCAACCAATGGCAGTGGACACCAGAGCAGGTCAACATCAGCCCAGAACTCAATCAGATTTTACTGAAGATGCTTCAGCCCGCCCTGATGATCCGCTTCAGTACTGCTACGGAGGTACTGCGGGCATTGCAGGGGTTTGATACGGGGCCTGCGCCCGCCAATGGATCCCCCAACACTGCCGCCACCACTCCTCCTTTGATCTCCAATCACTGGTCAGCTCGACGCTCGGAAGGGTTTTCGGCTCCGGTGCGCTCGATCACCTCAGAGCTGGCGACAGGATCCCCTCCCACCCGATTTGGGGCTAGTCGTCCCACCAGCTTTGGCAATTCCACCACAGGCTTTAGTCGGCCTCAGGCCACGCCACCTCGCACCAGCAGTTTGGCAGGAACGGATCTGCGAGGGCGCAGTTATGTGCAGCAGAGCTTGGCGGGTCAAGATCTACGGAAAGCCGATATCCGAGGGGTCGATTTTTCGGGGGCCAATCTGCAGCGGACGGATCTGCGGGGGGTGGTGTTTAATGCCTCTCCACCCGGCTGGATCCGAACGCTGGTGTGGATGCTGGCTCAGGCCAAGACCATCGGCGGGATCCTGGTGGGGTTTGGGGCTTTGGTGGGCACGGCAGCGGCGGGTTTTGCCCTGACGTTTATCCTGTTTGAAAATACTGTGTTGGCGATGGGGGCGGCGGCACTGGGCATTCTGTTGGGGGCCACAGGACTGTGGTCAATGGCTGGACGGCGCAGCATGAGTCGCCACGGAGAGGAAAAAGTCTATACCTGCCTGCGCAGAGCAGATTTGCGGGGGGCACAGATGGATGACAAGTTCAAACGCTATGCGGCTCGTCAAGGGGCCGTGTTGAAGTAGGATCCGATCTCCTTCATCGCCAACAAAAGTCAAACAGAAGTCATTCATGCCTGGAGATCAGAGGTGAGTCAGGGAGCAATGATAATATCTACCCGGCGATTGCGTTGGCGACCCACCTCAGTATCGTTGGAGGCAATGGGTTGAGTTGCTCCGTAGCCGCTGGTGGACCAATTAAACTGATTGGCGTTGGAGATGGCCTCCATCAAAAAGTCTTTGACAGCATTGGCTCGATCCAGAGACAACACGAGGTTGTAATTTTCGTCTCCCACATTGTCGGTGTGCCCAGTGACCACCACCCGACCTGACGGCTCTTCACTGAGGCGATTGGCGACCCGTTGCAGGAGACTGGCGGCTTCGGGGCGCAGTTCGGACTGGTCGAAGTCAAACAGTACATCTCCTGGCAGGCTGATGGTCTGGGTGCCCACATCCAGAATGATTGAGGTGGGGGTAGGGGTCGGTTCAGGCTCAGGCATTGGATCCGCAGCAGGGGAGGGAGTTGGATCCGGATTGATCGGATCTGGGTTGGCAGCATCTGAACGGATAATCTCAGCTTGGGTCGAAGACTGTTGGGGAACAGTGGGGTCAAGGAGGGCTTCGAGGGCTTGGATCCGCAGGAGGGCATTGAGCACCTCTTGACGCAGTAGGCGCAACTCGGAGCGGATCGCCTCGGTTCGGAGCGGGGGGGTGGGCTGAGATTCAGCAGGATCTGAGATGGGTTGAGGGGGCGGCTCCGGCTCCGGAGGAAGGTTGAGCTGTTGCAGGGGTTCAGGATCCGGTGTGGGTGAGTCCGCTGGATCAGGATCCCCTGAAGGTTCAGGAGTTTCTGATGATTCGGGTGATTCTGATTCTTGAGCTAAGACTTGCCAACCGCTGCCCATCCCCAGGCTGAGGACGGTCAATCCTACCCCGATGCCTAGCCCCCAATGAAATTGCTTTGCCATCGTTGGTGATTCCCTCAGTTGCGGCCCCGTCATGATTTTAACCAGGCAACTTTTGACCACAAGCCCTAGAAGGAAAAGTCTGAGGATTGAACTGGCAACTGACTAGCCTGCTGGTCAGCCCAGAGCAATGTCCTCCACCCTCGGATCCTCAGTGGAGGAATCTGTCAGATCAGGATAGGCATTGAGGATCCGGTCTTGCTCAGCCACCAAGAGGGCAACCAGCAGACTTTTGCCCAAAGCTAGGCTAACGGCATCAGCAATCGGCTTGTCTTCTGCATCCACAAAGTGCTCAATTCGCTGGATCAGATGACAGAGTTTACCGAAGGGATAAGGAGACTTAAACCAGGTGGTCTCTCCCTGGGAATTGGGCGTACTGTAAAAGTAAATATAGGGCAAGATTTCAGTCTGGAAAGCCTCATAGCGACGCTGCAAAACCATCTCAGCAGTGATACTGCCAATTCTCAACATGCGGGTGATTTGTTCGAGCACCGCCTGGGCCACTTGGGTTTCATGCTGGCTAACAATAACTTGATATCGCTGGAAAAACCGGATCCGCACTTCTTCTCTGAAATAGTCAAGATCCTCATTGCCTAAAACTTTGAGCTGGGCTAATGTCTTAGGATTTTCAATTTCTTGCTCAGCAAATGTAGCCCACGACTGGATTAACTCTTGTTCTTCGATAGAGAGCTGAACCAAATGCTCAGGATCTTCTACCCGCTCTAGACCCTGTAATAAAGCATTTCGATCCCACTCAGTCAGCGGTTCAAGTCGAGTCGGGATCCAGAGGGTTCGGGTGAGGAACTCTTCTTCACTGTTGCTATGTTTTTCGATGTCATGACGATAGGCCGTAAAGATATCATCAAGCATGGTTTCGTAGGTGAGCTGCACCTCAATCGATGGGCCTTCCTGTTCTCGACGCTGGCGGGTCAGTTGTTCTTTTTGTCGCAGTCGCTGCAATTCTTGGCGCAGATCACTGTAGGTTTTAATCGCATCAGTACGGGGATCCTCTGTCATGATGATAGTCTCCTCGTCATCGCTAGTGGTCAGATACATAAACCGATCAGCTCGGTTGACATCGGGCAAATTGAAGTGCTCCATCTTGAGGCCGCCCAGGCGGGAGATGGCATAAAAAGATTTAGAAAAAAGTGTCCGGATCAGCTCTACCCGCTCTTGAACATCCTGTCTTTCGAGTCCCCAAGTAGCAAAATAGCGATCCAAATAAAAGTGCAGAGCCAAACTGGGAATTTCTCTATTGCGCTCCTTGACAGCATAGTAAAACTTGTTCAGCGGCAAGCGCAAAAACTTCGGGATCAACTGGATCATGATCCCTAGACCATTGGCTTTGATCAGGGTTAGATCCTGAGCCGACAGGGGCAAAAAGTTGTTTTCAATATCAAAGTAGGAGATCGGTAGTACATGGCTGTCAGGCCGATCATTGAGAGCCATCATTCTCATTTCCATTTTGAGCAGGTGATCAATATGCTCGATCAGACCAAAGCAAAATTGCTCCCGAAACACCAACGAAAGTTCTTGATTGACAATTTGGTCAAAAATAATAGATAGATTTTTATTGCGGGTGGTATCTAAAAGTAGATAGGCTTCTCGCTCGATGAGATTGCCTGAATTATCCTGAGACTTAATGGTAATTTTTTCGGAAAATGGATTTTGTTTGCTGCGGCTAGTGAGCTTTTGTAAGAGCCGGTTTTGCTCACTAAAGGGTAGTCGTGTCCACTGATTCTCATCCTTGATAAACTGGATCAAAGCCTGTTGCAAATTGATCCGGATCCGGGTATCTAGCTCCTCAAGATCGCGAGTTTGGCAGATCAGTTCAATATATGAAATCGGCTTATCCTTGGTCTTGACGGTGTCTTTGGAGGTGTCCTCAGAGGCTCTTGAACCCTTGGATCCCCCTGCATAGCGGGAGATCCCCCCGGCTGGGGGCAAATTTGATAAAACTGCCGCAACTGGCTCAGGGTAATGGGGGGGATAGGCGGTCATCGTGGCTCGATTCCAGGTGATTTGAGATACTTTTTGCCGGGATCCATCTGGTTTTGAGGGGGTTTGACGCCCCCACAGCTCAATCATCTTTCAGTAAGTCTACGGAAAAGATACCCTCAAGATAGCCTATAGCATCCTTTTGTTGAGTTAGCAAATGAGCGGGTTCTGGCTCAGCCTAAATGCTTAGGGATCAACTTGGCTTTTTCCAGACCCAGACACACCCTTGGACTGGATCAGATCCTTCTAGCCGCAGGGTAAATAACTCTGATTGGCACTCCTGTAAGTTGGTGGTGGATCCCAAGGCTCGCAAATAATCGGGATGATGGGCATAGCGGCCCGTTTTGGATCCCAGGCTATACCCCTCCGCCTCAGTGCTGTGCTCAGTGGTAAAGGCCAGGATCCCGCCCGGTGGTAGAGCTTGGGCGCAGGCCGTAAAACTCTGGGCCAGATCCCCGATATAAATCAATACATCCCCCGCCAAGATCAGGTGGTAGCACTGGGGGCTGTGCTGCAAAAAGGCCAGCAGATCCATCTGCACCAACTGGTCATAGATGCCTTTTTGGTGAGCCTGTTGCAGCATACGGGCAGAGAGATCCACCCCCACCAGCCTCTTGACCCGTGATCGAAATAGGGATCCCACTAGCCCAGTGCCACAGCCCAGATCCAGCCCTAGCTCAAACAGATGATCTTGGCTGACGACAGCATCCACAGCCTGAACTAATTGGGCGTGGCCCCGGTAGCCCAGTGTCTTGATCGAGTGAGCCTCAAACACAGGGGCATAGTCGTCAAACAGTCGAGACACCCACTCCGGCGGTGTTTGGGTGGGGGCAGGCAAGACCCGCAACACCGACAGCATATAGCGAGCATCCACATGATTGGGATCAATCTCCAAGACCTGCTCAAAGCATGGGATTGCCTCCTCTGTCCGTTCCAGCTTCCAGAAGCACAGCCCCATCTGATAAGGAATATCTGGATCCCCTGTCCCGCGCTCTAGGGCTGCCAAGTAATGCTTGATCGCCTGATCAAAGCTCCCTTGGGCCTGCCGCAGATCCCCTAAGGCCACCTGTCCCTCCACATCTTTGGGATCCAACTTGATTGCCCGTTCCAAAAGACTCTGGGCACGTTCCCGCTCTCCCCGCTGCCGCAATAGGATCCCCAGATGAGCATGAAAGGGGGCTGATTGAGGCTGACAGACAATCGCCTGCTGAAACTGCACCATCGCCGCCGCCAGATCCCCCCGGATCAGGGCCAACTGCCCCTGCAAATCATGGGCAATCCCCTGAGCTTGGGATCCCAACCCTCCAGACTCGATCACCTGCCGCAATCGAGATTCTGCCAGGGCCATATCCCCCGCCATCAAAGCCTGTTGGGCCAATTGCAGCGGATCCGGGGGAGTGATCGATGGGGTGCCAAAGCCTTTGGGGTTCACAACCGTTATCCAAAAAAGGGCCTTGACTACTCTAATCAATTTGGCTCCGGATCCACCGGATCGCTGCCGATAGGGTCAAACTGTCACCTTTGAGAACCCACGGTATGATGCAAATCCATATGATGTAAATCCAGAGGTCACGGTGGGGATCAGCCACGGTGAGCAAAGGGGAAAGTCCGGTGCAAATCCGGCACTGTGCCGCAACTGTGATGAGCCTCGTTCTGGCTCTCAGTCAGGATGCCCACCTTTGGATCCCATTTAGTTAGTTTGATTTTAGTTAGTTTGATCTAGCCCCATTGTTCCGCGTTGCACGGAATCGGAGACACCAGTGACTCAATCTATCGAAGCTCAATCTGGCCAAGTGTCACCTTATCAGGAGCAGCCAGCCGCCCTGGCTCGACACGCTCTTTTGGTCTGCACCACCTGTGGATCCCAATGGATCGACGGCAAAAAAACTGGCATCAGCCAGGGTGAGCAACTTCTATCCGCCCTGCAATCGTCCCCCTTGGATCCCCAGATCCAGATCAAGCCTGTGGAGTGCATGAGCGGCTGTAGCCACGCCTGTGTGATTGGCCTGACAGCTCCCCACAAAACCACCTATGTTTTTGGAGATTTAAAGACGTCTGAGGCTGAGCTGATCGTTGCCACCGCCCGCCTGTACCTCTCCAAGCCCGATGGGATCCTGCCTTGGGCTGAACGCCCGATCAAGAAAGGCGTGATCGCTCGGATCCCCTGGACTGACTGCTGAGCTGTATTCTAGTGAGTCATTATTGGGGTGGGACTGCCAGATTGTGAATTGGGTCACAGACAAACGTGAGGGCTATCTATCAAGTATC
>CAZODP010000030.1:16312-20478 GCA_964578595.1 uncultured bacterium | reverse complement strand
ATCAGCGCAATCACCAAAGCGGGGATCAAGGGCATGGCCTGGAAGGACTGCAGGGATTTGCGCCGCCAAGAAGGCTTGACCAAAGCCAAAAATAGACAGAGAGAAAGTAGCCCACAGATGGAGCCAACGAACGCATACAAGATCCATTGGTTGGGGTTACTCAGATCTAGGACGTTGGGTAGCACTGGGATGGAGCGAGGATCCATGGGTTGCTCTTAAAAGTTACTTTTAGTGCCAGGGGTTTGTGTCAGGGGTCAATGGCAGAGTCCCGACTTCTTCCTGACTCCTAGATTATCCTCAACTTCACTGTTCAAATACTGGTGACATTGCCTCAATTGCCGCTAGGTCCACTGCGGTCCAGTCAGAGGGGATCCAGTCAATCCCAAGGGTTAGGGTTGCCGCTTGGGTGAAGGCTTGAATCAAGTCCCCAAGAGGAATGGCGGATCCCAAAACCTCATGAATACCGATCACAGCATGGGGATCCTGCGGCCAAAGGTCTGCCCAGCGATCCCGGTTGGGTTGAAGGAGGATACTGCCCTGCTGCAAAACAACCCCTTGCTCCCATCGCTGGGCACTGCCAATGATTTTTTGGCCCTGATAGGTCAGATCCGCTGCTGTCTGGGTGGCAAAGCAACTGGAACGCTGATGGGTGGCCCGCAACCGTCTAGGAATCCTCTGATCAAGTGGGATCCCCAGTGAGGCAAGGCCCAGCCTCAAAAATTCGCAGAGATAGTGATAGATATCCTCCCGCTTACCCTGCAATCCCGGTATCACCAGGGCATAGGTCAACTCTTGGGTGGGATCCCCGTGCAGCACCGCTCGGCCTCCAGTGGGTCGTCGCACCAGTGGGATCCCGCAGTCCTGAAGACTGTTTAGGGCGGGATCAAGGGTTTGGTGCTTGCCCACAGATAGCGTCTCCTGTGCCCAGCCATAAAAACGCAAACTTGGCTGCTTTTGGAGCAAGCTCCACTGATCCGCCGCCATCTGCCAGGATCCGGAGGCTGAACACCACGGGATCACCTGACCCCTCGCATGGGATCCTGGCTGAGAGACAAAACTGGGATCCAGACGGCTATTGGGGATTGCCAAACTCCTCTATCAGCGGTTCGTCATACTCATCGGCCAAGGTTGCCACGATGGTGATGGCGCGGGAGATTTCGGCAGCAGTGATCCCTTCTAAAGTGCGGAAGTGGTTGAGCACCACCTGGTCGTTCCAAATGGAAAAGCGGGCTTCGAGGGTTTCAATCCAGCTTTTTTCCAGTAGGCTGCGGCAGAGTTTGGCCTCGTCACGGGCGGGCAAAGACAGCACGGGTGACCAGACCGAGAGAGTGTCATCGGGGGACTCGCCGGTTAAATGCACAAAGACCTCAACGGTGCCGTAGTTAAACTTCCAGGTATGCCCTTGACCTTCCCCATGACTTTCGTAGGCTGCATCCTCCTTGAGGCTCGACACAACCGTTGCGATGGTTTCTGCATAAGAGTTGCTGTTGTCGGTGCTATCCAGTTCGGGAGCCAGTGTTTCGCTGTATGCCATGCCTATCGAGCCTCATAGTCACCCCACTAGTGTAGACCTGTCGCGGATCTTTGTCGCACCAGAGATGAGCGGCGACCTTGATCTTCTGACGTCTGATGATCCCTGAGTTAAGGTTCTGAGACCAATTGAGACCAGTGGATTATGACCTGCTGCCCCCCAAGACAGCATTTGAAGCGTTACTTGGAGGGTTTTTGCGAGGCTGATAGCAGCGTGACGGCTATCTGTGGTGATCCTGCCGCTGCCTGACAGTAGGTAAGATGGAAGCTGTGCTGCTCAGGTGCTGACTGTATTGATTACTCATGTGTTGATTACTCACATGTTGATCTTAGAAAGCGTCACTTGACCGGTAACCCTTGACAGCGCACCCCAAACCCTTAGATTGCATTGTTTGAACATGATCACCCCTGTAATGGACTTTTTTCGGCAGAGTGAGGGGCAGTGGATGACCCAGCGCACCAGCCATCACCTTGCTTTTCGTCAATCTGAAAATGGTCGTTCTACTCTCCAGATCACGGCTCTGACCGCCGAGGATCCTAAAGTGGTCAGCACCTGTCAGATGCACGAGGTGGATCCGGCTCTGGCGGCTGGCGGTGCCCGGGTGCGCTGGAGCGGCGAACAGGATTGGGATAATGAGGATTACAAAGGGGATGTGATTTTGGTGCCCGTGCCGGATCCTGAAGATCCCAGTCGCGGTCGGCTATTGCGGGATCAGGGCTATGCCGAAAAGGTGCCTGTGGTGGGGCACTATCGCATGGAGCCAGATGGGGCAATGGTGTTGGTGACCGCCTACGAGATGACCGAATCGGAAGAGCGGCTGTGGTTTGCTAGCCCTAATCTGCGGCTGCGCACTAGCGTGGTGAAGCGATTTGGGGGCTTTAGCATGGCGTCTTTTTGCTCAGAGATCCGCAAGCTCAGCTCCTCTGAGGCTGGTGCTCAAGCGCAATCCCAAGCGGAGCCATCAACCTCACCCACCCCTGCTCAGCCCACTGCTTAGGTCTATGGATCTCTGTGGTTTGAGGCCTGCTGGCGTTGGTGATCGCCCTCTCAGGATCCTGCTGGGATCCGACTATCATTGTCAGCCCAAGCTGATGGAGCAGGCCCTAGAATGGCTGCCCCACTGTGATGGCTATATCAACTGCGGCGACTTTTGCTCCAAGGCGGGCCGCAAACCCAAACACCACGGATCCCTGGGCTTTAATCCTCGTGCCAAGGGTGAAGTTCAACTGCTGCAAACCTTTCTGAGCCAGATTGATCAGGTGGGCAAACCTTGGATCTTTGTGCCGGGTAATCACGATCCGTCGGCAATTGGGCTAGATCCACTGGTTGGATCCCACGGTATTGTGGCTACCGGATCCCGACTGGTGGCTTTTTTGGGACTGTGGGTGTTGCTGGTGCCCTTCACCCCCCCCTGCGGCTGGAATTGGACCTTGCGATCAGCCCATCTGCGGGAGTGGGTGCCGTTTTATGGCCAACTGGCTCAAGAGCTGCCGATCGATCTACTGATCAGCCATGCCCCCCCCAAAGGGATCCTGGATGAAGGCGGTCGCTGGTATCCTCGCAAAATGCCCACCCTGCGGCCCCTGATGGAAGCTGTTCGACCTCGGTATTACATTTGTGGCCATATGCACAAAGATACCGGCCAACAGGTGGCCCCCAACGGCACCACTGTGATCAATGTGGCCCAGCGCAATGGGATCCTGGAGCTGTACCGCGATCAGGCCATCACCATGCCCCCATCCACATTAAAGACCTGTCCTGTGATGTAGGCTGCCGCCGGATCTGAAGCCAAAAACCGCACCATACCGGCTACCTCTTCTGGGGATCCCAGTCGTCCCAATGGGATCTGGGCCAGGATCGGGGTCGGATCCAGCTTTTCGGTCATCTGGGTGGCGATAAAGCCCGGTGCCACAGCATTGACTGTGATCTGCCTGCTAGCCAGCTCGCGGGCCACTGATTTGGTCAAACCAATCACCCCCGCCTTGGCCGCACTGTAATTGGCCTGCCCTGGATTGCCCACCAAGCCCACCACCGAAGTAATGGTGATGATCCGTCCCTGCCGCTGCTTGAGCATGATCTTGGCGGCCGCCCGCACACACCGAAACACACCTGTGAGATTGAGATCGATCACCGCCTGCCAATCGGGATCCTTCATCCGCATCAGTAGGCCATCGCGGGTGATGCCAGCATTGCTGACCAATACATCCAGCCGCCCCCACGTTTCCATCACAGTGCCAAACAGAGCCTCCACCGACTCTGGCTGACTGATATCTCCGGCTATGGCCAGAGCGTTGCCCCCAGAGGCTTTGATCTCCTGCACCACCGCCTCAGCCGCCTCAGCACTACGGGCATAATTGACCGCCACCGTCGCCCCTGCGGATCCCAAAGCTAGCGCAATGGCTCGACCGATCCCTCGGCTTGCCCCAGTTACAAGGGCCACCTGCCCCTGCATCGGCTGATTGGCTTGACTCAAAACCAGTTGCCCTCATCATGTGACTTCGGCCCTAGAGTATAGAACCTTTTGAGGCTGAGTGAGTAGCTTCAAACAACTGGCCCCGATCAACTAGCCCCGATCAACTAGCCCCGATCAACTAGCCCCGATCAACTAGCCGGGAGCTTGATCCTCCAACAGCGG
>CAZODP010000030.1:12631-16212 GCA_964578595.1 uncultured bacterium | reverse complement strand
GATGCTGTCTTTTGTGTCCGCCACTGGGGATCCGTCAGCGGATCCTGCTGCTGCAGGGGGGCGATCAAGTGAGCGGTTTTGGAAGTGCGCTGCTGGCGACCGTACTGAATATAATCCAACTCCAGCCAGCAGGTTTGGAGCTGAGCCAAGTTATGTCCCCGCAGCTCAATCTCTACCTCCAAGCCTGTGTAGCTCTGGGGAGAAATGATGTAAGCCTGCCAGTAATTATCCGGGCGAGCATCGAGATCCGGATGGGCAGAGCGCACGGTCACCCGTGAGTCAATCTCGGCAATGGATCCTGCGCTGAGCAAATGTAGGCGGGGTTCCACCCAAGCCAAGGTCACCTCCAGCGAGGGATTGAGATTACGGGCCACAAACTCAGCCTGAAGACGATAGACCTCTGGATCCTGAGTCAGCTTCCAACCCTGCGGGGTAACCACCAGCTGATCGGGCGGGCGAGAGCGGATCCAGGCCACCCCTGCCCCCAGGATCAGCGTTAGACCAGTGGCTATACTCCAGCCAGGCTGCTGCCCCCACCCCAGCACAAAGTCGGCTCCGCCCCACAAGGCGATCCCCAGCCCCACCCAAGCCAGAGCTTTGATCAGCGGGGATCCCTGCTGTGCGTTTGCTGTTGCCATCCCGATCCTTCCTCACACTTGGGATTTAGCCCTGTTATCTTGCCTGGTTATCCTGGATGATCCTGTTTTGCTACTGTCTGACTGATGAGCTGGAATGATCTGGACAGCCTTGGTTCAGCCCGGATCCCCGATCGCAGAGCAGACCAGAGATTGGAGCTGAGGAACAAAACCGGCCTAACGGCGGCTACTGCTGCTACTGGCTGTGGCCAGGCTGCGCCGCTTCATCACCAATTGGTAGGCATCGATGATGTCACCCTCTGTCCAACCGGTGAACTTGTCAGCTCCAATCCCACACTCAAAGCCGGAGGCCACCTCCCGCACATCATCCTTAAATCGCTTCAGAGAATCCAGCCGCCCCTCAAAGATCAGGGATCCACCCCGTCGCACTCTGATGGGCGTGTTACGCAGCATCTTGCCAGAGAGCACATAGCACCCTGCGATGTTGCCGCGACCAATGGTGATCACCTGACGGACTTCCGCTTGACCCAATGGCTCCTCCACCTGTTCTGGCTCCAGCAACCCTTCCATGGCGCCGGTGATATCCTCCAACAAGTTGTAGATGATGGTGTACTCGCGGATGTCAACCCCATAGCGATCCGCCAATTGGCGTGCCCCTGAAGTGGCATCCGTGGTGAAGCCAATGATGATCCCCTCACTGGCTGCCGCTAGATCCACATCGGTTTCGGTAATCTCACCGGGTGCTGCCAACAACACCCGCAGTTGCACTTCTTCCTGAGAGAGCTGCTGTAGGGACGCCAAAATCGCCTCCACAGATCCCTGCACATCGGTTTTGATGATCAGATTCAGTTCCTTGAGCTGACCCTCTTGGGCCTGAGCCGAAACGGTCCCCAAGCTGACCCGACGAGATAGCAGTTGCTGCAGACGGGCCTGCCGCTGGCTCTCCTGCCGCTCTTCAGCCACCCGACGGGCTTCCCGCTCATCGGCATAGACCTCAAACTCATCCCCAGCCGAGGGCACCTCGCTCAGTCCCAATAACTGCACGGCACTGGAGGGGCCAGCTTCCTCCAGCCGTTGGCCTCGATCGTCGTTCATGGCCTTGACGCGGCCAAAGACGGATCCCGCCACAATGGCATCCCCAAGCCGTAGCGTACCGTTCTGCACCAGCAGGGTGGCAACGGGGCCACGGGCGCGATCCAGATTGGATTCGATCACAGTGCCCTTGGCCGGACGGTCGGGGTTGGCCTGGAGTTCCCCCAGTTCCGCCACCAACAGCAGCATTTCTAGCAGGCCATCCAGGTTGAGCTGGGAGAGGGCACTCACCTCCACCATCGGAGTCTCACCGCCCCACTCTTCGGGCACCAGTCCGTGCTCCGACAGTTGTTGCTTGATCCGATCCGGCTGACAGCCCACTTTATCGATCTTGTTGATGGCCACCACGATGGGCACATTGGCGGCACGGGCATGGCTGATGGCCTCCAGGGTCTGGGGTTGAACCCCATCGTCAGCCGCCACCACCAAAATGGCGATGTCAGTCACTTTGGCCCCCCGCGCCCGCATGGCGGTGAAGGCTTCGTGGCCAGGGGTATCCAAAAACACCACTCGCCGCTGGGATCCCTCGTGCTCCACATCCACGTGGTAGGCTCCGATCCGCTGGGTGATGCCGCCGGCTTCGCCGGAGACCACGTTGGTCTTGCGAATGGCATCCAGCAGGGTGGTTTTGCCGTGATCCACGTGACCCATGATGGTGACCACGGGCGAGCGCAGTTGCAGGTACTCGATATCTTCGATGTCCAGCATCTCGGTCTTTTTGGCCTCAGATTGAGCCTCCAGCAGATCCACTTCGCACTCCAGCTCTTGGGCCACCATTTCGATGGTACTGATGTCCAACACTTGGTTGATATTGACCATCGAGCCTTTGATAAAAAGCACCCGGATGATATCGGTGGCCGGGATCTGCATCCGATCCGCCAGCTCCTGCACCGTCAACTTGCCTTCAATCTGAATGGATGTGGGACGGCTAGGGGCCTCTTGTTTGGGGGTGGCCGCGTGCTGAGATCGCTGCCGCGGCTGACTGGGCCGGGGCCGGGGAGCTGGGGTGGCGGAGGCCGCCGGTTTTTGAGAGGGAGGAGCCGCCGGACGCGGCAGGGGTTGAAGGGCTGTCAGCTCCGCCTGCTTAGCGGCTGACAAAACAACCGTTTCGCTCGCATCACTGTCTGTATCATCTGCCCCGCGCCGCCGCTTACGCTTGGTGGTGCCACGGGTGGCTCGCTTGGCAGCTCCTGCCAGCTTGGCATCTTCCTCCTCGTCGATCTCACTGCGCCGCTTGACACGGGTGGGGGGACGAGGGCTGTCGGCTGCTTCGGGCCGTACCGGGCGGGTGGGTGGGGCAATCAGCTCGGTTCCAGGAGCAGCCTCATTCCCTTCTTTGCGGCGGCTAGGTCTGTCTCTGGCTTCGGGTGAAGCGACGACAGCTTTCTCTTCTGGGCGAACGGGAGGGCCAACCAACTGAGGCCGAGGGGCTGGAGTGGGTCGAGGTCGCTTGGGTTTGAGGGCCACCACCGACTGATCCACCCCTTTCGGATCCACAGTGCTGATGCTGGAGGATCCTCTGGAGGACTCTTGAGATCCACTGCCCGATGACTCCCGCCCAGCAGCAGGTAGAGGAGCATCCGGGATGGCATCGGCTTTTTTTAGCACTGGACGGGTGGGTGGGCCAGCCAGTTGAGGTTTGGCGGCCACTGGGGCAGCTTTTTTGCGATCCTCTCGCTGCTGGACAGGATCCCGCCGAGAAAGGTCACGAGGGGAACGCTCCGGCTGCGTGGGCTTCGGATCCTGTTCTTGCGATAAAGATTCCACTTTTGCCACTGCCGGTGGGGTGACCGGGCGTGTGGGAGCAACCGGAGGCCGAGGGGGCTGCTTGAGAGCAGGGGCCGGATCCGAAGCTTTGGCAGGCGCAGATGGTTCTGGCGCAGATGGTTCTGG
>CAZODP010000030.1:8691-12531 GCA_964578595.1 uncultured bacterium | reverse complement strand
CTTGACTTCTAGCGACTTGACTTCTGGCAGCTTCGTTTGTGATGAATCTTTTTTTGAACTGGGTTGGGTGGCCTCTGATTTGGGCTTGGGGGCAGTGGGTTTGCGCAGGCCCACAATGTGAGAGGTGGCCCGCTCATCGACAGAGGATCCATTCTTGCTTTTTGGGGTGGGGGGATCCACGGGTCGTCGAACCTGAGGCTTGGGGGCTTTGCGGCCATTGGACTGTCGATTCTCCGATGATGGAGCATCGGGTGACAATCTACTATTCACAGGCTGATTGCTACTCCCAGACTCTGACGCAGGCTGTCTATCTAAGGTTTCCCGAACCTGGTCAGCTTCTTGCCCGCTGATGGTGCTGCTGTGGGTTTTGTAGGGGATCCCCAGCTTTTTGCAGGTATCCAATACTTCAGCGTTGTCTCGACCAATCTCTTTGGCGAGGTCATAAATGCGTACTTTGTCCGACAAGGGCTTATCTGCCTCCATCTGGGTGTGATCTACTACTCTTTCGAGGTGTCCTGTCTGTCCTGCCGCCCTATTGTGATCGGCCCCAGAAAAACTCTCCCCAGAAGAACTCTCGGTGAAAGCAACAGGCTGAGATGATTGGGCAGATTGCAACTCGACTTGGGACATAGGCACTGGGTTCTCGGAGAGCTGAATAGGACTAGAAATTGGGTAGATGAGAAAAGAATACTGAAGTGAGGATTGGGTTTACTCTGGACTATGACTAGCTCACGGCTGCCATAACTGGGCTGCGCTTGCAGATGAGTTTTAGACCAATGCGCCCAAGGCAGATTTCCAAGACAAGACAGGTTCAGGACAAAGCGGCTTAACCACAAAGTACTGTAACTCTCCCGAAGCTAGCAACTCAGCCTAGCAGAGTCCTGTTGCTAAAATCAGAGTTATCTCGGAGTCATTGTGGACAGCCCAAGCCCGACTAGGCCAAGTTCTAATGAGTAAGAGCTAAGGTCAAACAGAGTCGATGATTGTCAAGCTATGGTGTCAAGCTATGGAATAGACACACATCTAACTTTTGACTGTTCTTGGCCATTCTGATGGCTATTTTAAACCTCTCTTAATGTGACTTGGGGATGCACCTGGGGCTGATCGGGGTGACCTGAGACTGATCGATAGGATCCATCCTACTCTCAGGCTCTCATTTTAATGGATCCCCTATGGGATCACCAGAGTTGAAGCTATCTCTCAGCGCCAGCTCTTGAGGCTACTGGGGGTGGGGATCCGGCCAGAGGATCCAGGCTGTGAAGCGTGTTAGATTGGCCCCTAGAAAGATTTGTCCAAAAATCTGATTTAGAAAAAGGTTGATAGAGGGACACGATGCGATTCAAGCAAATGGCATGGGCTGGCCTATTGGTATTGGTGGGCTTGGTGCTGGGGCTGTGGATCTCGGCTCCTGACCTGATGCGGGTAGCAGCCCAACCCCGGTTTACGGTGGCGGCGGTGTCTCCGGTGCCCGAAAACTTCATTGCGACTGTGGCTCAGCAGGTGGGGCCAGCGGTGGTGCGGATTGACGCCGAGCGAGTGGTCCAGACACGGACGCGGGTGCCGGAGCCTTTTTTTAGCGATCCATTTTTGCGGGAGTTTTTTGGGGTTCGTCCGTCGGTGCCTCAAGAACGGCGGCAGCAAGGGACAGGATCCGGGTTTATTGTCTCTGCGGAAGGGCAGGTGATCACGAATGCCCATGTGGTCAATCAGGCTGATAGTGTCAGCGTGGTGCTGCGGGATGGACGGCGGTTTGATGGACGGGTGCTGGGGGCGGATCCGGTGACAGATATTGCGGTGGTGCAGATTGAGGCCTCCGATCTACCGGTGGTGACCCTAGGGCAATCTGAATCGCTGGAGCCAGGCCAGTGGGCAATTGCCATTGGCAACCCCTTGGGGCTAGACAATACGGTGACAGCCGGGATCATCAGTGCGCTAGGGCGGTCCAGTGGTGAGATCGGCATTACTGACAAACGGGTGGCCTTTATCCAGACCGATGCCGCCATTAATCCTGGTAATTCGGGGGGACCGCTGCTGAATGAGCGGGGTGAGGTGATTGGGGTCAACACCGCGATCATTCAAGGGGCACAGGGGCTGGGCTTTGCCATTCCCATCGAGACCGCTCAGCGGATCGCCAGCCAGTTGATCACCAACGGCAAAGTGGATCACCCCTACATCGGTATTCGGATGGTGACGGTGACCGAATCTCTCAAGAATCAGCTCAACCAGGATCCCAATAGCCGCATCACCATTACCGAGGACGAAGGGGTGCTGATCAGTGAGGTTATGCCCAATTCTCCGGCGGAGCGGTCGGGATTGCGATCTGGGGATGTGGTGACAGCGATCAACGGGGAGGTGATCAACCGGGCCGACCAGGTGCAGGTGATTGTGGAGCGCACCAGTGTTGGGGATCCGCTCAATTTTGATCTAGAACGAATGGGCCAACACCGCACGATCCGGGTGATTCCAGAGTCACTGCCTTCCATGAGTGAAGAGGACTAGCTCAGCCAAGGCTGGGTTTTGAAAACGCCAATTCGAATCAATCGATATCTTAATCAACGTTAGTGAAAGGGCAAGTTTTGTGTTTTGAGAAAGCGCAGACTTGCCTTTTGGATTTGTTTTGGACATCTCAAAATCCTCCCTGGGGGGATGTTAGGAGATTTCGTAATGTTTTTTTCGGGTCAGCAACGTCCAAAATCGGGCTACAGTGAAGACCCTTTGAACACAAAAAAGGATTGACAAGAATGGGGAAAGCGCGGTGAAAGTCCGCCACTGTGCCGCAACTGTGATGTGAGGGCCAAACCACTCCGGATCCTCCTCAGCCAGAACACCCATTCGCCCGCCTCTCAGACCTCTCTCAGATATTTGAGCGATTTGAGCTTGGATTTGAGTTTAGAGAGGTTGACTCACACTATTGCCTCCGCGAGCTACGGGGGAAAGGATGACTATGGTATCGACAGTTGATCTAAAGATTGACCCAAAACTGGGTCTGGGGATCCCTGACCATCTGGGCAACCCACGGATCCCACTGCTTTTGATTGGACACGGATCCCGCGACTCAGACGGACGGCAGGCGTTTTTGGAGTTGGCTGAGCATTATCAACAGATTTCGCCTCAGCGTCCGGTGATCCCATGCTTTTTAGAGTTGACCACGCCCACCATTGCGGATGGAGTGGCGCAATGTCTGGCCCAGGGCTACACCGAGCTAGTGGCGATGCCGGTCTTGCTGTTTGGGGCGCGGCACAACAAGTACGATGTCACGATTGAGCTGGATCGCCTGCAAAATCAGCATCCCGGCTTGGTGATCCACTACGGTGCCCCCATCGGGATCCGGCTAGAGATTTTGGAGCTATTGCGGCGGCGGATTGAGAGCCTAGAAACGGTGTCAACCAGGGGGATCCCTCGCTCTGAAACCGCTTTGCTCTTTGTGGGTCGGGGATCCAGCGATCCTGAAGCCAATGCTGAAACCTACAAATTAGCTCGACTGCTCTGGGAGGGATCCGGGTTTGGGGAGCTAGAGGTCTGCTTTATCGGCATTACTCACCCTCGGCTTGAACAGGGGTTTGAACGGGCACTGCGAGCCAAGCCGCGCCGGATCCTGGTGGTACCCTACTTTTTGTTTACCGGAGTACTGGTCAAAAAAATCCAGCACATCACCGCAGAATACCAACAGGCGCATCCTGAGGTTGAGTTTTTGGAGCTGCCCGAATTGGGCTTGGATCCAGCGGTGATGCAGGGCTTGCTAGATCGAGAGCGGGAGGCTGTGCAAGGGGTGGGCAGCATGAATTGCCATCTCTGCAAGTTCCGACGAGCGGTTGCCGATACCCACGGATCCAACCACAG
>CAZODP010000030.1:4665-8591 GCA_964578595.1 uncultured bacterium | reverse complement strand
CATGATCACCACAGTCATGATCATCAAGGGCACGATCAGTTGGGACATGATCATGGGCATAGTCATCACCACCACGAGCACCCCCACTCAGCCCCGGATCCCTATGCCACCCCGGCGGCTTATCACCAAAAAGTTTGGCAGGTTCCCTGAGCCGGTCGCAAAGTCCCAGATCTCGCAAAGTCCCAGATCAAAGTGGCCCAACCTAAAACGGCACCTTGAGCTTCTTGTTGGTTTTTTGCTTGGCGTCTTGCTCCCGCAGGCGTTTCAGCATTTTTTGGAAGTATTCGGCCAGGTATTCTTCCAAGGGGGTCAAGGACTTGGGATCCAGTTTCAAAATCTCGTAGACCGGATCCATCTCTGCTGTCATCGGCTCCTCCGCGGCGATCACCTCCGCAAATGCTAAGCGGTCAGCAATGTTCCAAGACCACTGGAAAAATTGCAACACCCGTCGGGTGCCCCGCAATAACCCCAGCGGCATGGTGCTGACTTTGGACTTTTTGCTGGAGAGCTGTTCGCAGAGGGCGATGATCTCCCGTGCTCTCCAGGCTTTGGGGCCAGCCAAGGGTAAAACTTGACCGATAGCGGCCTCGTTGCCCAGAGCTGCCACAGTCAAGCGGGCCACATCTTGGGTATCGAGATAGGCGGTGGGGATTGTCTTTTCGGTCACCCAGACCACTTGTTCCTCCAGGATGGGGATCGCATACTGCCCAATCAATCCCTGCATGAACCCGCAGGGCCGCAAAATCGTGTAGGGCACCGTCGATTGGGTCAGGTAATTTTCGATGTGGTGCTTGAAGTGCATCAGGGGCACATTGGCATACTCGTGCTGAGCACCCATCAGGCTAAAAAAGACAAATTGCTTGACCTGGGCTGCCCGTGCTGCATTGATCAGAGCCACCTTGCCATCCCAATCCACCTGCCGCACACTCAAAGAGTCGGTCGGTCGAGCGGTGGCGCAATCGATCACCCCATCCATGCCCTCTAGGGCCGCTTCGAGGGTGGTGGGACGGAGCAGATTGCCCACTTGGATGTGGGATCCCCATTCACTCAAAAAAGAAGCCTTGGCCGGACTGCGCACAAAGCTAGTCACCTGATGGCCTGCTTCAATGGCACATCGCACCACCTGCCGCCCCAATGTGCCCGTTGCTCCTACCACCAATACGTTCATAAACGTTGCATTTCTTAACTTTTAATTAGCATATCAGACCGGATCCCGATTATGGGGTGGCTCGACGGAGTGGCCAGCGGATTCTCTTGCGGGTCTAGTGAGGGCCACTTCAATCATTGGATCTGGCCGGAGCTAGATCGAGGTGTGGAGCAGGGCTTTTGAATCGCAGCCCATAATCGCAGCCCATTTCTGTCTCAGCCCTAACAGAGGGTGCTAGATTGGGGATCCAACCACAGATTTCTCCCCACCAGATGGTCACTTGACCCGATCGGCTCTAGCCTTGAGCACAAGCCATTTTGATGGGGAACGATTACACTGTGACCAGACCGCCCAAGAGGGGATCCCGATGGCCAAGTATGATTCACATCTCAAATGTTCATTTTGCGGTAAGTCTCAGGAGCAAGTCCGCAAGTTGATTGCAGGGCCGGGGGTCTATATCTGCGATGAGTGTGTGGATCTGTGCAACGAAATTCTCGATGAAGAACTCTATGACGGCGGGGGTCGCCCTGCTGCTGCCCCAGCCACTCCTCCCCGCAAGGAAGCCAGTGCCAAAAAGTCCTCTTCTAACCGAGGATCCCTGCCAGCCCTGCATGAGTTGCCCAAGCCCCGTGAGATTTTGGGCTATCTCGATCAGTATGTGATCGGACAAGAGCAGGCCAAAAAAGTTTTGTCTGTGGCGGTCTACAACCACTACAAGCGACTCAGTGCCATTGCCCATCAATCCAGTGAAGATGAAACCGAGATCCAAAAGTCCAACATCCTGCTGATTGGCCCCACCGGATCCGGTAAAACCCTCTTGGCTGAGACCCTAGCTCGGATGCTAAAGGTGCCCTTTGCGGTTGCTGATGCCACCACTCTGACGGAGGCGGGCTATGTGGGGGAGGATGTGGAAAATATCCTCCTGCGGCTGTTACAGGTGGCGGATCTGGATGTAGAGGAGGCCCAGCGGGGGATCATCTATATCGACGAGATTGATAAGGTGGCCCGCAAGAGCGAAAACCCCTCCATCACCCGGGATGTCTCTGGCGAGGGGGTACAGCAAGCCCTGCTCAAAATGCTAGAGGGCACCATTGCCAATGTGCCGCCCCAGGGGGGACGCAAACACCCCTACCAAGACTGTATTCAAATTGACACTTCCAATATCCTCTTTATCTGTGGTGGGGCCTTTGTGGGCCTCGAAAAAGTGGTGGAACAGCGCACCGGCAAAAAGTCAATGGGATTTGTCAAGCCTGGTGAGACCGCTTTGCCGCGCGAGCAACGGGCCGCCGACCTGCTCAAAGGGTTAGAGCCAGAGGATTTGGTCAAGTACGGCATGATCCCTGAGTTTACAGGCCGGATCCCGGTGACAGCGGTGCTGGAAACGCTGGATGAGCAAGCCCTAGAACGGATCCTGACCCAGCCCAAGAACGCCATTATCAAGCAGTACCAAAAGTATCTGCGGATGGATGGGGTGGATCTAACCTTTGAGCCAGCGGCCATCAAGGCCATCGCTCGTGAAGCCCAAAAACGCAAAACCGGTGCCCGTGCCCTCAGGGCCATTGTGGAAGAGCTGATGCTGGAGGTGATGTACGAGGTGCCCTCCCGCAAGGACATCAAACATTGCACCATCACATCTGAAATGGTGGAACGCCGCTCCACTAGCGAGCTGATCGTGCATCCCCACTCTCTGCCTAAGCCTGAATCTGCCTAGCCGACATTGCCCGTCTTGGCTTAGAGTTGGCTCTTGGGGTGATATTGGCGAACATTGGGTTAGCCCACTTGATTGGTCTCAAATCGTGCCCATAATAAGTAGGTTCAACTATGGGTAAACACCATGGCTAAGCATCGAATGGGCGAAAGGTGAGCTGAGGGATGGAGCGCCAGCGTAAGGGCCATAAGGGGCAAGAGTTTGCTGTGATTGGGTTGGGTCGATTTGGATCCAGTCTGGCGCTGACACTGGTGGAGCGCGGGTTTAATGTGCTGGGCATTGACCGCAGCCGCGAGATCATCCAGAGATTTGCTGATGACATCACTCAGGTGGTGGCGATGGATTCTAGCGATGAAGATGCCTTGCGGGCGGTGGATATCCTTTCGTTTGACACGGTGGTGGTGTCGATTGGGAGCGATTTTGAGAGCAACTTGATGACAACGGTAGCCCTCAAGAGTTTGGGAGCCAAAAATGTGGTCTGCAAAGCCTCCACTGAGCGACAGCGGGATATCTTGCTCAAGGTTGGGGCAGATCGGGTGGTGTTGCCGGAGCAGGATGCGGGCCGTCGTCTGGCTCAAGTGCTGACTGCACCGGGGGTGTTGGATCAGCTTGAATTGGAACCAGGCTACAGCATCACCGAACTGAAAGTGCCGCAACCCCTGGTGGGACACACCCTATCAGAGTCGGATTTGCGACGGCGATTTGGGATCACGGTTTTGGTGGTCAAGCACAAACAATCTTTGGTGGTCTCTCCCCCCGCAGACTATACCCTGGCGGCCGAAGATCTCTTGGTGGTGCTGGGGGCCAATACCAATATCGGGCGGCTGAATGATCTGAAGTGATGCCGATGCTTTTGGTTGGCCAGTTTTGGCACTTTCGAGAACTGCCGGATCCGTGGCGGCCCAGCCCGATCAGCCTGGCAATGCGAAATGTATCTCTTGTTCCTAAAAATCAGACAGGATATTAAGACTATCCTAAGATTGGTTATGGACATCTCTTCTAGTCCAAGTGTTTATGCGTATCGAGGTTTTCTTTGGTTCTTAAACCCATTGAACAGGATCAGCAGGTGGA
>CAZODP010000030.1:2611-4565 GCA_964578595.1 uncultured bacterium | reverse complement strand
GGAAAATTATCTATCTGAACGGGTGCCAAGTCTAGGATCCCTGAAGTTAGTGCTATTTGTAGCCAAGCAGTCCGTCAGTGCTGAGCTTGCCCAGCAGATCCGTGCTCATCTGGATCAGATGTCGGGGGAGTACCCAGCGGAGTTGGCGGTGGTGGAGATTGGGGAGCATCCCTATCTGGCCGAGCACTACAAATTGGTGGCGATGCCTGCCTTGGTCAAAACCTTTCCCCTACCGGCTCAAGTGTTGGCGGGGGGAGACATTCTGACACAGTTGGATGTGTGGTGGCCCCGTTGGCAGGGACAGGTGGCTTTGGTGATGGCGCAGCCCCCCGATCCCGAAGCTACAGCCGATCTGGGGCTGGTTGACTTTTCAGCCCAGCATCCCACTTTGCTAAAACTGTCGGAGCAAGTCTTTGACCTCAAGCAGGATCGGGAACGGCTGCTCAAGCAGCTTCACTTCAAAGACAGGATCCTGGCAATGCTGGTGCATGATCTGCGTAATCCCTTGACCGCAGCATCAATGGCGGTGGAGACCACTCAACATCAAGAATCGTTGGATCCGGAGTTTACCCGCTACTGGTTAGAGCAAACTCGACAACAACTGCGAAAAATGGATCGGATGATCTGCGATATTCTCGAAGCCTCGCGGGGGACTACGGGTGAGCTGGCGATTCGGGTCAGCGAGATTCAGGTGATCGATCTGTGCAAAAGCGTCCTTGAGGATTTTGGCCACCGGATCCAGGTTAAATCCCTATCGGTTGAGACGGATTTGCCCAGCGATCTGCCTTGCGTGCAAGCGGATCCCACCAAGATCCGGCAGGTGATTGTCAATTTGGTGGATAACGCTATCAAATACACCCCTATCGGCGGATCCATCTGGGTCACGGCCCTACACCGCACCACCCAAAAGATCCAAATTACCGTCAGCGATAACGGATCTGGGGTTCCGCCCGAATCTCAGGAAACGATCTTTAGCGATGCGGTGCGATTGGATCGAGATCAGAACTCTGAGGGCTATGGTATTGGGCTGTCTCTTTGCCGACGGATTGTGCGGGCCCACTACGGCCAAATCTGGGTGGAGGAGCGAGTTGGTGGAGGTAGTGCTTTTCACTTCACGTTGCCGGTTTACTGCTAGGGCTGACCCGTTGCCTGATACGTTTTTTGTTACTATTTTTCAACGATGTGATCAACGATATGGTCTGACCTTGGATCCAAGGGCTGTCATCCAATTTCGTGCCCGCTGGGTGGATGGACCTCGATAGCGAGCCAGGATCCCCATTTCCAGTTGAGTCAGCCCCCAATTTTCTTGGCTAGGATCCAACCACGATCCCAGAGTCCGGAGCCGTTGCAGGGTTTGGCTCGATATCGCCTGACCCACCATCACCCAGGATCCCATCACGGGATAACGGGCTAAGCCGTTGGGACTGTCTAGGAGGGGACTGCCCCCTTGGAGCTGTTGCCGGTCGATCCAGAGGGGCTGAGATCCGCGCCATACCTCCGTTTCAGACCGCCATGATCCTGATTTGAACCGCTCACCCCGGGCGGTGCGGCCCCAGCGGATCAACTCCATGCCCATCCAAATGGCCCCAGGATCCAGCTCCACCCGCAGGGATTGCTGATGCTGGGCTTGATCAAACACAATTGTTTCGCGCGGATACCACTCCAAATGGCTCCCAGATTCTAAGCGCAAAACAACCTGCTGGAGGGTCGGGGATCCGGTCTGGTTGGCGTAGATTTTGCCGGCTGAAGCGGTGGTGAGTTGGACCCGAGATCGGGGTTCAAGCGTGACTTGATAATCCAGCCCATCTCCTGCCACCATCCCTCCTGCCGTGTGGAGCAGCATGATTTGACGGGATCCGGTTGCGGTGAGAAAGGTTCGCTGAATCTTAAGGGGCGCTTGGCAAAAGGCATGCTTGAGCTGAGTGATGGATCCTTGGCCCCCAAACACCAATTG
>CAZODP010000030.1:0-2511 GCA_964578595.1 uncultured bacterium | reverse complement strand
AGAGGGCCAGATGGAAGCGGTAAAGCGGTCAAGGTAGCAGTTACTCCCACAGTCGTCGAATTGGATCCCGGTGTAAGCGTTGATGAGTATCTTTGAGTAAAGCAGGGATCGGCAATTGATGAGGACAACGAGGCAAACAATCGCCACAGTGGGTGCAATGATCCCCGGTCTGACCTGGAAACCAATGGCCCGCCTGACCCAGCATATTGTAACGATAGCGGCCAAAGTCTTGCATTTCATAACCCACAGCCAAATTACGCAGCCGCAAAATCTCAGGAATCGGGATCGCTTCCGGGCAGGGCAAGCAGGCAAAACACTGCCCACACTGCTCGGATCCCAAAGTCTGGGTTAGGTGAGTTTCAAGCCGATCTAAAATCTTGGCTCCCGCTGTTGCCCAGTCGGGGCGCTGCTCAAAGATGGCTAGGACTTGCTGGATTTGGCTGGGGGATTCTGCCCCCAAACTAAAGGTGTGGATCCGGGGATCATCCAATAGAAAATGATAGCCCAGCTCTTGAGGCGAGAACGGTTGACATAACTGACTCAATACCTTAGGAGGCTGATAGAGCATTCCCCCTTTATCGACAGGAGAGATGATAAAAACGCCTAGATCCAGATTGTGAGTGGCGGCTAATGTTTGCTGGTTTCTTTGGTTGAACAGATAGTAGTGGAGATTGACAAAATCAAATTGATTCGTTGCAAGGGTTTGCAAGATCAGATCTAGGGATCCGTGAGTTGAAAACCCCAGTGAGCGAAACAGACCCTCAGATTGCAAAGCCTTTAAAACCGGGATCCCCACCCGCAAAGACCAATCCAAGTGCTCGGGCAGATTGATACCATGCAAGGCCAACTGATCCACAGACTCAAGATTCAAACGAGTTAGGGATCCCTCCAATTGTGACCGTAAATCACTGCCATCAGAGGCTGGATCTGGTAGCAATTTGGTTGTAATCACTAAATCTTGGCGACTATAATCTGATCTCAATTCACTGAGGATCCGACCCAATTGGGTCTCACTCTGACCATAACTAGGCGCGGTTTCTAGGTGATTGATACCTGATTGAAGGGCACTGACCACCACAGCTTCAGCCTGAGGATCGTCTAAATAGACCATTCGCATGGTGCCCAGCGAAAAGACAGATAGCCACCGTTCTGTCCGCCCAAATCGTCGATATAACATGACTCACATTTTCATGATTTTGAGGGGTCAATTATTTGAGCCTTAATTATATGAGTATTGAAAACCTAAGGCTGTAAAATGGTTGACCAAACCCCAACAGTAGGATCCCAAAATGGCAACATTGACTCACCCACCACACTTGGCCCCCAATACTGACGACCGCCATCCGTGGTAAAAGCCACCACCACATCCCCAGGTCGCAACATCACCAATTCCTCCCCCAGACTGAGCGGCAATCCCTCAGCTCCCCCTTCTTCTGGGGCAAAATCCCAATGCACCACCTGAGGATCCTGACCCAACTCGCCCCTCAGCAAGACCGTCACCCGGATTGGATGATCGGTGCGGTTGCCCACCCGAAAGGCTCCGACTTGGCCATTGCCAGCAGGATTGGTTCCATGCACAGGGGCCAGACTCCCGGCAAGGTTCCCTGCAATGCCCTGATCAGCCCCAGCTTGCCTCTGATCTACACTTTGATTCACCTGAGTTTGATCGGCTTGAGGCGGCGCACTGTTGCTGACCTCCCCCAAAGCCTCAGGCGGCAACGGTAACAACCACACCTCTACATCGGGATCCCAATCTGGATAGGGGGTGGATCCGGCCACAAACGGCCCCCAGTAGCGACCCGTACCATCCAGTGTAAAAGCCACCACCACATCACCGGTGCTGAGAGCCAGCGGATCCTCCCCTAAACTCAGCAACAACCCCTCGCGGCCACCCTCCCCCGGCGCAAAATCCCAATGGGCACGCTCAGGACTGAGGATCCCGCCCCCCGAACGCCGCAAAGTCACCAGCCGCAATGGAAATGGCGTCCGATTACCCACCCGAAACGGCCCCGACCGCACTGGTACTGGATCCGATAGGTTTAGCTCCTTTGGATCCAATGGCTCAAAGGGTTCTGGCTGATCCAGATCATCTTCGACAGAAGGAGGAGATCCAACACCAGGTTCAAGTAACTCTGCATCCTGTAAAGTTTCATCCAAGGGGTCAGCCGGTGATTCTTCGGGAGCGGGGTCATCGGATTCAGCCCCAACTGGCTCAGTCCAAATCAGTGGAGCCAAAAACGGGATCCCGATGCAAATCATCCAAGCAACTGGGAGCGTTGCCACTTGTCGCCATCGCCGTACCCTACCCAAAACTCAACCTCTTGCGAACCCATGTCGTAGTGACGCCTCAATACGCTAACAAGCTCCTTTCACCCCCGCCATAGCTACGTTCTCCATCTCAATGGAATCATCAATGAAATCAATGGACTGACCGATCAAGGATCCCCTAGCACCCAAACTGTTCAGGTTGAACCCAAAAAGTCGCTTCAGGATCCGAGAAAAATTAGATTA
>CAZODP010000029.1:26817-31234 GCA_964578595.1 uncultured bacterium | reverse complement strand
TATGTCCTCACAAACTATTTTTAAAACCGCTCGCCTGCTGCCCGGATCCCTGCTGATCTTGGGATTAGTCTGGGCCGTTGCTCGCCCGATGGTGTTGTCAGTGCCTGTTAGTGCTCAGGAAATCAGCCAGCCTGAATCCGAACAGACACGGGTATTTGCCCCAGAGGGGATCGCCATTTTAGGCACAGATCCAGTTGCTTACTTTACATTAGGCCAGCCCACCGCCGGGGATCCTGCTTTTAGCCATGACTGGAATGGGGTGACCTGGCACTTTGCCACGGCCCAGCACCGGGATCTATTTGCGGCGGATCCTGAGCAATATGCCCCTCAATATGGGGGATTCTGTGCTTATGCTGTCAGCCGAGGCTACACCGCCGATATTGACCCCAACGCTACAGCCTGTTTGCTAACCATCAACGACTTGTGAAACGCTGAAAGCTCTGCGTAACGGGGGTTCTAAAGCTAATCCTGTAGCAGGTGATGAAAAAACAGGCGGCAACTCTGATGTGACCCTGATTGAAGGATTGAAGCTCTCGTCAACGGTTTGACCCATGACTACAGCTCCAATGGATCCCAGTCAAAACTCTTCTAAGAGTGGTGCCAATCGCTGCAAAAGCGGATCCTGAGGGGGCATCCGTTTTGGGGTGGGGGCTGGCTGAGGCTCTGCAGGCTGGATCCGAGCAAGGTTATCCATAAGATCATCGACCCGTTGGCTGAGGGCTTTGAGATCCTGCTCTAGCTTGTGGAGGCGTTTTTTGTCTCTCTCGTCTGGATCCCGGTGATGGGGGATCCGAGCTTCGAGCTGAGTGATCTGGTCTTGCAAGGATTGCCACAGGGATCTGTGATCGACTGAATCTAGCGAATCTAGTGGGTCAGATGGCTCCGGCGGATCCCAAACGGGAGGATCTTGATCCATCAGCAACATCTGTAAGAGGGCTTGCTTGCACAGCTCACTGAAGTTAGCCACCTGGCCACTGTCCACAGCCTCAGCAATCGCCTGAAGTAAGGCCGCATCCTGATCGGGATAAAAGTACACCGACTTGGTGGAGCGGGTGGTGGAGGATGTTTTTTTGCGCGAGGTGGCCATCGGTTCCCCCTGTGGATCCGGAGTCTGCGGGTGCGCTCAAGGTTGGCTCGACATGAGCTGGACTTCGCCATAGACATACTGGCCCAGCACATTAGCCTTGCGGGAGGGGACTGAGCGATGGCAGCTCAAGCTGGCCTCTTCCAAAAACTCCGCTAGATCTTGCCAAAAGAAATCCCCACCGCCACCGGTGATCAGCACATCCGTGGCCCGCTCCGGCAACCAGGCGATCAGACGATTGGTCAGCTCACGGGCAAAGCTGCGGCGCAAAGGCGGCAAAATATCATCCAGATCCGTCGGCTTAAGGGCACCCTGAGGCCGAAAAAAGCGTTTGCCTTTGGGCCGATGCACCGCCTCAATCAAGGAGAGCGACTGACTATCCGCCCCCTCAATTTGAGCCGCCACCTGATCATAAAACTGGCTCATGGCAAACTCTTGACTGGAGGAGACCCCACGCGCAAACCGGAAGCGATCCACCATCAAAAAATCTGTGGTTTGGTGACCGATATCCACCACCGCCACCGATAGGGATTTGAAATCTTTGTCAGATTCATTGCCCTCAGCCCAGAGCAGACTGCCATACCCTTCTGGCATCACCCAGACTTTGCTGACCACAAAATCCATCGGATCCCCGCGATAGCTCAGTTGGTGATGGCCCTCCAAAAGACTGGTGATCTGATTTTTTTCTCGGTCAAACTGCTCTTGAGAGAGATACGGGATCCCCAGCACCAGCGGAAACTCGCCCCTCAACTTGAAATAACCCGCTGCCGCAAAAACTTTGATCAGGGCATCTGTCACCTTCGATTGGCCGATCCCCAGGCCCGCCTTAAAGTCCGCCGCCAACTGGCCCACCGCATAACCGCCCCCCTGGTATTCCAGCCACATATCCAGCAGCGGATCCGACGATTGGCTCTCAAAGGCCCCCCGCCGCACTTCCTCAACCGATAGATGCTGCACATTGGCGGGGATCAGCACCACTTGGTCAGGATCCCGGCTGACACAGGCTTTGGTGGAGGTGCGGCCCAGATCAATGCTCAGTAAAGGCATTGGGGAGGTTGCCCCTGGCCGGGGTTGTGACTCCGGGGTTTGCGGCTCTGGAGATTGAGATTTTGTTGCCATCACCAAGACCTCACGGGATGAGCGTGCCGACCAGCCTGTTTGGATAGGGGGGTCAGTCAGGGTTGCCCCTACAGCTTAATATGTTTGGGGATCCCAGCAGTCAACCCCCTGGGGAGAACCGTTACAAAAGCTGGGTATTTTGCTCGTCTGTCACCTCTGACTTGATACTGCGAAAATCTGGCGACTCAGTGTAGCGGGTGTACTCCTCATCGGTCATGGGCATGGCGTAGTAGTGGGCGGTGATGCCATCCGAAAACGCTAGGGCGTCTTTGTGCTCCAGATCATGGCTGGCGCAACGCACCCCATTGACATGAACGCCATTGGTGCTGGGTTTGCCGGCTGAGTTGCCATCCAGGATCCGATAGCGATAGCCGCCCCCCTGAGGCACCCGCAGTAAAATGGCGTGTTGACGAGAGATGCCATCCCCCTTGAGCACAATGGCATTGCTGGGATCCCGACCCATGGAATAGGTGGCAGCGCTGAGTCCAACCGCACGCCGCCCATCGCTGTCATCAATTACCAAAACGTGTCGAACGGTGGGAGCCGACATAACCTATGCCTAACGCTATCTCAATTAGTATGCACTCTCTGGGGGATCCGGTGTCACCGATTCGGGTCAATCTAGTTGAGAGCCACCAGAGCTGCCTGAGGCCCTGATCCAATCAAGACTCAAACTCAAGACTTAAACTCAAGACTTAAATCCGATCTCAGGCCAGATTAAGGGGCAATTGTCGAACCGTTTCACAATCGGCTTTGATCTGCTGTTGCAGCTCCGCCAGGGATCCAAATCTCTGTTCAGGCCGCACAAAATGATACAGATCCACCCGCAGCATCTGGCCATAGAGATCCCCCTGCCAATCCAAGAGATGCACCTCCACCTGGCGACGGGATCCATCCACGGTGGGCCGGATCCCCAAGTTCATCACCCCCAACCGAGGTTTGGGCTGAGAGCCTTCATAGACCTGAACCCCATACACCCCGTCCCGAGGCAAAAACTTATCTCCGGGAAGAGCCAGGTTGGCGGTCGGAAAGCCCAACTGTCGGCCTCGCTTGTCCCCCTCAACCACGGTTCCCTGTAGGCAATAGGGTCGTCCCAGTAGGGCCAAAGCCAAGCCCGGATCCCCCAAGCTCAGGGCTTCTCGGATCCGGGAGCTGCTCACCCGCGCCCCCTGCCGCTCCGCTTTGGGCACCACCTCAATGGCGATCCCGTGATCCAGACCCCAATCCTTGAGCTGGCTGACCTCCCCCGTCCGACCGGATCCAAACCGAAAGTCCCAACCCACGCTGATCCGAGTTGCCCCCAACCCCTCCTGCAACACCTGCTCGATAAAGTGCTGAGGACTGAGGCGGGCAAACGCTGGGGTAAAGGGCAGTTGCACCACCTGCTCAAAACCCATCTGGGCCAAGATCGCCCTCTTTTCGGCGGGAGGGGTCAAATACAGCCGGGCCTGTCCGGTAAACAGCTCCTGAGGATGGGGGTGAAAGGTGAGCACCGTTTTGAGCCTCCCGTTGTCACCAGAGGATCCCAGGATTGGATGCAATACCTGCTGATGCCCCAGATGGATCCCATCAAAATTGCCGATGGCCAGGGCGGTGGGTTTGTAAGCCTGTTCCAGGCTGAAGGCAGTATGCACCCGCACCCCTCCTCAACGCCACAGCCAGAGCAGCATAGCCACCCCGCTGACCACCCCCAATCCCAAAAATGTCCGATGGATCCGCTGAAGGATGGGCTTGATTTGGTGCTCCACAATCAGGTTGTGCTGCATCACCTCTTCGGGAGATTTGGGACAGGTGGCCCCGTCATACCAGCCACTTTCTTCGTAGAGCACATCCGGCTGTTGCAGCCGCCGTTGCACATACCGCCAGCCCAGATACAACCGCAGCACCACCAGGCCCAAAATGCCATTGCAGCCCGCCGTTGCCACCCCGATCCAAGGCAGTGGATCCCGCCAGGGGGAAAAGCTGCCTGCCGCAATTGGCCCCACCAAAATCATTGCCCCCAGCCAGATGCCCACAATCCCTTTGAGATAGGATCCCAGAGGTTGGGCAGGCCAGCGAGAAAAAAACGACTGACTCAATTCCTCATACTGAAACAGGGGCTGCTGCTCTTCGGGCACAGTGACGGTGGAGGGCGGCGGAGTCATAGCAGGCATCAAGACTATGGCTTAATCGTAATAATTTTAGCCCAGAGCGTCGAAAGCCCCAGTCAATCAA
>CAZODP010000029.1:20687-26717 GCA_964578595.1 uncultured bacterium | reverse complement strand
GTTTTTGCTTGGGGTTTGATCATGAGCAGCAACACCGGATCATCGATTGCCGACCTGGGTTGCCCCTGGTTTTGGGGTACTAGGTCTCTCCACAAGTCCCCAGATTTCTGGCTAGCATAGGGATCCTGATGGGATATGTTTTGTCATGACCTTTTTGGCTTCTGCTGAAGCGGTTGGATCTGAGATTGGATCCGCTCTCTCTTCATCTCCTCGCCCTCGGATTGTGGTGGGTTTGTCGGGGGGGGTGGATAGTTCTGCGGCGGCGGCTCTACTGCAGAAGCAGGGGTATGACGTGGTGGGAGTTACCCTATGGCTGATGCGGGGCAAGGGACAGTGCTGCTCGGATGGACTGGTGGATGCGGCGGTGCTGTGTGAGCAACTGGGGATCGAGCACCATGTGGTGGACACGCGGGATCTGTTTGAGGCCCATATTGTTAACTATCTGGTGGCGGGCTACGGGGATGGCATTACTCCACTGCCCTGCTCCCAATGCAATAAATCCGTTAAGTTTGGGCCGATGTTGGACTGGGCGGAGCGGGAATTGGGGATCCCTCAGATCGCGACTGGGCACTATGCGCAGGTGCGCTGGGATCCGGCCTCGGCTCGTTATCAACTGCTGCGGGCGGTGGATCGCCACAAAGATCAGTCCTATTTTCTCTACGATCTGAGCCAAGCGATTTTGGGCCGGGTGGTGTTTCCGTTGGGGTCAATCACCAAGCCTGAAACGCGACGGATCGCCTCAGCCTTTGAACTCAACACAGCCCACAAACCGGAAAGCCAAGATCTATGTCTGATCGAGGCCCACGGATCCATGCAGCGGTTTTTAGATCAGCATATTCCTCTGCGTCCAGGGGAGATCGTCGACACCCAGGGCCATGTACTGGGCCATCACGATGGGATCCATCACTACACCGTCGGTCAGCGTAAGGGGTTGGGGGTTGCGGCCCCTCATCCTCTCTATGTGGTGCGGCTGGATCCAGCCCTCAACCGGGTGATTGTGGGATCCCGCCAAGAGGCGGTGCAGTCTGAAGCCCTGGTGCGGCAGGTGAACTGGGTGTCGATGGATCCGGCTGCTCAGCCGTTTGAGGCCCAAGTACAAGTGCGCTATCGCACATCCCCAGTTCCTGCTCAGGTGATCCCGGTGGATGATACTACCGTCAAAGTCGTGTTTGCAGAACCGCAGTTTGGGGTAACTCCGGGACAGGCGGCGGTTTGGTATGACGGTGAGGTGCTGCTGGGGGGCGGGATCCTGCAACGGCCTCATCAAGCCTAAAGACCCATAACCTAATAACAAGATCGGATCCTAGCCATCCTGTCCGGCTGTTACCTCAGTGACCTGGGTGACGCGGATCCCTGTCTTTGGGTTTGCCACTGTTGAATTTCGATCCCATTTTTGTAGGGATGGTCACTGTCATTCCCCATATCTGGGCAAAGGCCCCGCCCCAAGAAAGAGGCCATGTTCATAGTCTGTTACAATTCTTAGGCTTATTGTTGAGTTGATCCCGCTTTAGGGCCTGGCATCAATAACGATCTGGAGGAGTTAAGTCATCTACCTGCCTCCTTCAAAGCACTGTCGATTTGTTTTGCACCTTTAGAATCTTGATTAACTTATGACCTCTTCTTTTGTGCCCCTATTGCCTGAGGCATCGGCTGTCCCTGACCCACCGTTCACCCTGCAAACCATTATCAAATCGTTGCCCAGAGCCTGCTTTGAGAAAAATCCTCGTAAAGCCTGGATGGGTCTGATCTTTAATCTGATGGCGGTGGCGGTGGGCTATGGTGCCATGGCCAGCCTACCCAGTTATCTGTTGCCCTTGGCTTGGCTGTGGACGGGGACGGCCCTGACTGGCTTTTTTGTGATTGGGCATGACTGTGGCCATCGCTCTTTCTCAAACCGCCGCTGGATCAATGATCTGGTGGGACATCTGGTGATGCTGCCCCTGATCTATCCCTTTCACAGTTGGCGGATCCTGCACAACTGGCACCACAACCACACCAATGAGCTGGATGTGGACAATGCCTGGTCACCCTTTGTCTCAACTTTTTATGAGGGATTACATCCGGGACTGCGCTGGGGCTATCGGCGGTTACGGGGGGCGTTTTGGTGGTTGGGATCCATTGTGCATTGGGCCAGTCTGCACTTTGATTGGCGTCCCCTCAGGGGCAAGCAACGGGCCCAGATGAAGTTTTCTGTGCTGCTGGTGCTGGGATTTGGGGCGATTGCTTTCCCTGTTCTGCTCTGGACAGTGGGAATCTGGGGGCTGGTCAAGTATTGGTTGTTGCCCTGGTTGGTGTTTCACTTTTGGATGAGCACCTTCACGATTGTCCATCACACCGCTAGAGACATTCCGTTTGTGCCCACCGCCACCTGGGATCCCGCTGTGGCTCAACTGACCGGCACCGTTCATTGTGCCTATCCCTTTTGGGTGGAATGGCTCTGCCACGATATCAATGTCCATGTGCCGCACCATGTCTCGACGGCTATCCCCTCCTATAACCTGCGGCTGGCCCACCAAAGTCTGAAGCAAACCTGGGGATCCCTGGTCAAAGAACGCAGCTTCAACTGGGCCCTGATGCGGGAGATCTCCAGCCACTGTCATCTCTACGAGCCGGAGCATAATTACCAGTCGTTTGCTCAGCATCGTCAGGCCGTCAGTGGCCAGCTTAACGACAAGGTGGGATCCTAGAAAGCGTTGTGAGCCGGTGCCGCCATGAGCCATTTGTTGCCATTCCCCACTGTGGGATCCCGTCTGGTGGGGGCAGATCGCTGTCGATTTGGGGTCTGGGGGCCGCTGCTGGAGCAGGTCAACCTCAAACTCCTGGATCCCGAACGACAGATTCCCATGACGCGGGATCAGTGGGGTTATTGGCAGACGGAGGTCGATGGCCTCTGCGCCGGCACCCGCTACTTTTATCAAATTGAGGGATCCCAAGGGGTTGTGGAACGTCCGGATCCGGCCTCACTATCCCAACCGGATGGGGTACACGGGGCCTCAGAGGTGGTCGAGCTGGAGGGTTCTGGTTGGACAGATCAAGGCTGGCGCGGGATCCCACTGGCGGATTGGGTGGTCTATGAGCTGCACATTGGCACCTTTACCCCGGAGGGATCCTTTGCGGCTGCGATACAAAAACTGCCCCTTCTCAAAGAGTTGGGGGTCAATGTCATCGAGGTGATGCCGGTGGCCCAATGTCCCGGTGGGCGTAACTGGGGCTATGACGGGGTGTATCCCTATGCTGTGAGTCAGGCTTATGGCGGTCTGGAGGGGTTTTGTCAGTGGGTCAATGCCTGTCATGCCCACGGGATCGCGGTGGTGCTGGATGTGGTCTATAACCATCTGGGGCCAGAGGGCAATTATCTCAGCCAATTTGGACCCTATTTTACTGATCGATATCGTACCCCGTGGGGCAGTGCTCTCAATTTTGACAGTGCTTATTGCGATGGGATTCGCCACTTTTTTATCCAAAATGCTTTGTTTTGGCTACAAGAGTGCCATGTGGATGGGCTGCGATTGGATGCGGTTCATGCCATCTATGATTTTAGTGCCCGACCTTTTTTGCGGGAATTAGCGTTAGCTGTTGAGCCACTCTCTCGAGATTCTGGATATAAACGGATCCTGATCGGGGAATGTGACCTCAACGATACCCGTTTTATTGATCCTGTTCACAAAGGCGGCTATGGATTAGATAGCCAATGGTGTGACGAGTTTCATCATGCGTTGCATACTCTTTTGACTGGGGAGCAGGAGGGCTATTACGAAGACTTTGGATCCCTAGAGCAATTGGCCCAATCCTATCGGTTGGGCTATGTCTACACGGGCGAGTACTCTCAGCATCGGCGGCGATTCTTTGGCAGTGACCCCAGCCATTGTCCTGGGACTCAGTTTGTGGTCTGCAATCAAAATCATGACCAGGTGGGCAACCGGATGTTGGGGGATCGCCTCAGTCAAAGTCTCAGTTTTGATGCTCTGAAATTGGCGGCGGCTGTAACGATTTTAGCCCCGATGATTCCCCTGTTGTTTATGGGTGAAGAATATGGCGAGACAGCCCCTTTTCAGTATTTTGTCAGTCACTCGGATCCAGATTTGGTCAGAGCCGTGCAGGAGGGGCGCAAGCGGGAGTTTAGTGGGTTTGCCTGGAAAGGAGAAGTGCCGGATCCGCAATCGGAACAGACTTTTTTGCGCTCAAAGCTCGATTGGCAGCGACAAACCCAGGGATCCCATGCGGTGCTATGGCGGTTCTATCAAAAGTTGATCCAGGTGCGCCGCAGGATCCCAGCTTTGGCCCAGATTGAACATAAAAGTGACCTTTTTTTGCAGGTCAATACCATCAACAACCAAGCCCTGAGGGTGCAGCGACAGACCGGATCCAGCCAGGTCTTTTATGTCTTCAACTTGGATGCTCAACAGCCGGTAGCGGTGACAGTGCCCACCGGGACATGGGGCAAAGTACTGGACAGCCAGGATCTGGAATGGCAGGGATCCGGTACTGATCTGCCCACCATGACCACGGAGGGATCCGAGCTTGAGGTGCCCGCTCATGGGGTGGTGATCTATCAAGCTGAGGATCCCAGTCTGGCCCAGAAGGTCTAACTAAAAGAGTCTGACTGAGATCGTCTGGCCCAGCAAAATGTGGGGATATCCAAAAAAGTTGCCCTCGCTACGGCAAATGTGTTGCTGTTTACATGGCATTACTGAGAGCAGTGTGTAGATTAAGAAGTGTACAGGTTAGGTTCCAACACCTACCCATGTGCTAGACAGCCATCTGCGGACTGGGGCTGGAGCCATCAGGACTGGAGCACTGGCCTATACAAACCGGGTCTCAAACAGGACGGATCCTGACATGGTGTCATCAGTAGAGCAAACATCGGCAACGTTTGACCTGGCGGATCCGGTGGAGACGGGGTTGACCTGGCAGGTGATGGTCAGTGGGGATAATCGTCAGCTTTTTTATGCCACCGCTAGCCATGTGGATCCGGGCTATCACCTGGAGCGATTGCAATGTTTGCTGCCGTTGTTTGGGATCCGGGTGGATCAGTGGCCACAACAGTTGGCCTGTGGAGAAGATTATCAGTTTATTTATCACCTGATGTTTGCGGGGCCGACGTTGGGCCTGCGGGCTGGGCGGGAGCTGCTGCTGAAATTGGCCCAAGAAGCCTACAGCCATTGCTTGGTGTTGCGTCAAGAGCAGTCCAAGCCAGTTCGGGCTAAGGATCCGATCCCACTTTCGCCGATTTTGATACAAGCTCCGGTGGCCAAACTCAACCAAGTCACTCAGCAGCGGGTGCGGGCTTGGCAGGGGGTACGGCATTGGATCCCCAGCCCCTTCAGTCGCTTGCGGGTGGATCCCAGTCGCCTATCGGATTTGGTGGACTTTTGGCAGGGGGCAGATCCGGCTCAGCCGATCCGCAAGCTGGAACTCACCCAGATCACCCGCTGGGGTCGCCTGTTGCAGGAGGGATCCACGGTTTATCGGCTGGCGGGGGATGCAGGCTTGGCCCCCACCACAGCAGCTCAGTGCTTGGCCACTTTGGTGCAGGCGGGATGGGTGGAACTGGGGCAGCCCTCCAGTCCAGCATCAAAGCCAGCAGTGGCAACCATCTGTTGCGTCGACGATAGTAAAGCCATTGCCCAAAGCATCTCAGATATTCTCACCCCAGAAGGATATCGGGTGGTTAGCATTCAAGATCCCCTCAAAGTACTGGCTTTTTTGGAAGATCATCATCCTGACTTGGTTCTTTTGGATATTTTGATGCCGGAATTAAATGGCTATGAACTCTGTCGAATGATTCGGCAAAATCATGTTATCCGAGATATTCCGATTGCTTTTTTGACGGGTAAAGATGGTCTTTTAGATAAGCTCAGGGCAAAATTATTGGGGGTTAAAGACTACATGACCAAGCCGATTGAGCCAACTGAACTGCGGGAGTGCGTGAAACGACTGCTGACCCCGCCAGGATCCCCATCAGCATCTGCTGACAGACCCTCTGGATCCTTGGAATCAGGATTGAGCTAGGGATGAACTGATAGCAAT
>CAZODP010000029.1:16843-20587 GCA_964578595.1 uncultured bacterium | reverse complement strand
CAATCATCAACGATAACCGTCATCAACAGAATCAGAGGATCCCCCGCCAGGAGAGAGTATGCCAACCTCAATTCAAATCAAAAATCTGATGGTGGTGGAGGATGTTTCCCTTGATCAAAGAATGATGGTGGGGCTGCTGAAGCGGGCGGGCTATGGGGTGGTGGCTTTTGAGACGGCGGAGGCCGCTTGGGGTTATCTTCAGGATCCTGCCCATCAGCTAGGGGCCATTATTTTGGATATCATTTTACCAGGAGACAGTGGACTGAGTTTGTGTCGCAAGATTCGATCTTCTGAGAGATTTTCAGAAATTCCGGTGATTTTTTGTAGTTCTAAAGATAAAGATGCCGATCGATTTTGGGCACTGCGCCAGGGGGGAAATGACTATGTGACCAAGCCTTTCTCGCCCATACAGCTTTTGGAAACGGTGAAGAAGTATGTCTGACCTAGTGATGGCTGATCCTCAGGTTCAACCCCAACAGGATCCCCCGATTGGCGAAACTCCAGCCCAGTCTTTTGTGGGCTTCCGCCTTGGATCCCAGATTCGGATCGCAGTTGAGCAGCATCGAGTTCGAGAAGCGATTTCACTGGCTCAGTTTCCCCTCACAAAAGTGCCAGGAACCCTATCGGTTTGTGCTGGGATCCTGCCGTGGCGGGGACAGTTCTTGTGGGCAGTGGATTTGGTGGCGCTACTCAAGCGTTGGGATCCCCAGTTTTCACTTCAGCCTCTGCCCTATCTCGAGGGATTGGTGATCCAGGATCTGCGGCCTTGGGTGCTATTAATTCATGAGCGAGAATCTATTTTACGGTTATCTCCTGAGCAGATTAGGCCCCTCTCAAACCGCTTTCGTCATCAGGCTCTTTTTCCGGCTTGGATCCCCTCAACAACCGAAACGGTGGATCCCAATTCTGCTCAAAAAAGCCATCAGTTGATCCTAGATTTGGATTTTTGTTGTCGTTGGATCCAGCAGTTGGATCCTTTGATTGATCACTAGATTTATTCATCCCGCTCTTACTTTTACTTGCTTTTAATCTCAGACCTTACCCCGGATCCAAACCATGCCTTCTCTTTCTCCCCCAACCCCTTCTCAAACTCTCCTCAACGAAGAGGCTCTCCTGGATCAGATCTTTCAGGCCACAGAATTGATCAGCCGTCAGCAGTATCAGGAGGCCCAGGAGCTGCTGCAAGCGGTGATCGAACAGGATCCGACTGGATCCTATGGCACGATGGCCAGCCAAACCCTGGAGACGATCCCAGGGGATATCAGCCCAAAAGCCAGCCCAGCAACGGTTGCTCAGCCCCTTCCGTCCCCCACAGAGCACAAAGCTCCCGATGCTCTAGCCCAGGTCTCAACCCCCAAGCCAGGGATCCGAACCCGCTGGTCAAACCTGAGTTTGCGGTACAAGCTGACGGCACTGCTGGTGGCTGGAGCCTCGGTGCCGGTGTTGGTGCTAACCCAGGTGATGGTGCAGCTCACCCAAGGGATCGCCCGCGAAAAACTGGAAGAATCCCTCCAACAGGCCCGGGTCAGCCTTGATGTGGAGTATGTGAGCTGGACCCAGGGGGAAACCGCTACTCAAGCTCAAACTTTTGTCGGCTTGGTGGAGGCCCTGGAGGTGGATCCCGGTGCCCTGGAGAGCCTTGATCGTCAGCGGATCGATACCTTTGTCCGCCAATCTCTGGCCGCTGGAGAGGACGGCTTTATCGAGCTGGTCAAAAATGCTCGCCTCTTAACCGATCCTAGGGGTCGGGTGGTGGAGCAGGTGCTGGTGGCTTTTGAGGACACTCAAGATCGCTATCACGAGCCGATTGTCAACGAGGACGGAGGAGCCGATACCGACGGCTATCCTATCGAGGAGCTTGATCTCCCTTTGGGGGCTGACTTGAGCACCATTCCCATGGTGTCAGCCGCCCTAGCCTCCGGCGAAACCCTGACGGGCATGGAGCTACTGGGGGCAGCGGATCTGGCCAAGCTGGGTCTAGCGGAACCGGCGGCCATCCCACTATCAGGATCCTCCCCGATTGGGGCCGAAACCGAACAGGGCCAGATGGGACTGGTGGCCATGACGGTACAACCCATCCTGGAGGGGGATGAGCTGCTGGGAACAGCCATTGTCGCTGCTTTGCTCAACCGCAACAGTGCCCTGGTGGATGTGGTGCGCTACAACTACGAGGCTCCGTTGATTGCCATCTTTGCCCAAGATCATATGGTAGCCACCACTCTGCCGGATCCCAGTGGTTTGCGGCGGGCGGTGGGAACCTTTGCCCCGGCCTCTCTGAGCCAAGGCTTGCTGGATCCCGACTCAGACATCAGCGAGCTATCGGCCACGGTCAATGTGTTGGGCGCCAACTATCTCGTTCAAGCCAGCACCCTCAGAGATCATCAGGGGGATCCCACAGGTATGGTAATGGTGGGTCGGCCAGAGCAGGATTTGATCGGCATTTTGCGCCAGCAGCAGGCGGTGGGCTATGGCATTGGGGGAGCCATCTTGATCTTGGCGGCTCTGGTGGCGGTGCCCTTGGCGGGGGCTTTTAGTCGTCCGATTCGCAAACTGGCCACTTTTGCTCAGCGTTTGGGGGATGGCCGCTTTGAGGAGCGACTCGAGGATCCCCTCAGTCAAGACGAACTGGGGATCCTGGCCACCGAGATGAATGGGATGGCAGGTCAGATTCAGGCCAATATGCTGACGCTGCAACAGCAAGAGGAGGAGCAACGGCAGGGCCGAGAGCGCCTTGAGCAGGATGTGGTGACCCTGCTGGTGGAAATCGAAGGGGCGCGGGATGGGGATCTAACTCGGCGTGCCCCCATTAGCAGCGGCGAGGTGGGCTTTGTGGGGGATGCGTTCAATGTCACCCTTGATAACCTGAGTCAATTGGTGGCCAGTGTCCGGGCTACATCAGATCGGGTCAACAGCTTGGCCCAGCACTCTGAAGGGGTGGTCACCCGACTGGCGCAGGGATCCCAATCCCAGGCCACCCAGCTCCAAAACTCCCGCCAGCTCACCCTGGAGAGCACCGAGGCGATCCAGCAGATCAGCCGCACCGCCAGCGAAGCCGCCACCATTGCCCAACAATCGGCCCAAGCGGCCCAATCCGGCACCCAGGCCATGCACAACACCGTTACCCTCTACGACCAACTGCGGGCTGCGGTTGGCAAAACCTCCAAGCGGGTCAAGCATTTGGTGGGATCCAGCCAAGAGATCAACACTGTGGTGGCCATCATTCAAGAGATCAGTAACCGCACCAGTTTGTTGGCCTTTAATGCCGTGCTAGAGGCCGATCGAGCGGGATCCCAGGGCCAAGGGTTTCGCCAGATTGCCGATGAGATTGTGGAGCTGTCGCGGCTGATCCGGACTGAGTTTAGCCAGATTCAGCGGCTTACCCACCGGATCCAAGAAGATACGGCTGAGGTGGCCCAGGCCATGGAGGACAGCACAGGGGCCGTGGCCGAAGGGACGCAGTTGGTGCAGCAAACCGCCGGGATCCTGACGGATTTGGCCCAACTGGCCGGACAGATTGACACCTACCAACAGACCATCGCTCAGCAAACCGAGGCCCATCAATTTCGCTCAGCTCAGGTGGCCACCACCATCGATCATGTCAACCGCATTGCCGCCCAAACCTCCCAACAATCTCAGGATGTGGTCAATGCCCTGCGGGAGCTACTGGCCGAAGTCCACCAACTCCAAGCCTCGGTGTTGCGGTTCCGGCTGCGCTCAGAGGATCCCCGCCCTCTTGAGGGAGCA
>CAZODP010000029.1:0-16743 GCA_964578595.1 uncultured bacterium | reverse complement strand
TTGAGGGAGCAGCGGTCACGGGAGCAGACTTAGGGATCGGCACCGATCCAGATCCAGATTTTGAGGAGGAGCAAATATGACTCTTTCGGCGACACGACTGGCCTCGATGCAGGCGGCCCGCCAGATGTTTTTGGAAGAGGAAGCCCCGCAGCATTTGGCCCTATTGCAGGCTGGGATCCTAAAGCCTCAGCCAGATTATCCAGCCCTGATGCGAGCCGCCCACAGTCTCAAGGGGGGAGCCGCTACCTTTGGGATCCAGACTTTGCAACAGCTCTCTCACCGGCTCGAAGATGTGCTGGAGCGGCTGATCCAAACCCGGATCCCGGCGGCTGAGGCTCTATTGCCCCCTGCCATCAAAGAGCTGGCTTGGTTGCTGGATAATGTGGCCGAGCCGGAGATAACCGTCAGCCCCGATCTACTGGCCAAGTTGGATCAGATTTTGAGGGAAGCCCCTGCCCCATCCCCAGAGGCTGAGTTGCAAGCAGCCCTGGAAAACACCCTCGAGGACTGTCTGCAAATTGCCGAAGCCCGGATTCAGGATCCCTTGAGCTGGGCAGAGTTGGCGGAGCAATGCCAGTTGATTGGCGAGGAATTGAGCTTGCCCTGGCTGCGGGAGGCGGTCAAACCCCTGCAGGATCCCGCCGTGTCGCTGCAACAGGTGCAGATGGTGATCCAGCAGATTCGGGCCGAACGGGATCAGTGGATCCAGTCCTTACGGGGTGTCCAAACCCCAGCCATGACCCCGCAGGAGTCTTCAGCCCCACCCCCAGACCCGGATCCCAGCCGCTCTGCCCCCCTGGAGGAAGGATCCGCTCTGGTGCGGTTGCCCCTAGATATTTTGGAAACATTGGCCAATAGTGGCAGCGATACCCTGCTTTTTTTGGAGCGGTTGTTGGGCCAGCGGGATCAGTTCAGCACCACCATCCAGCGATTGAAAACCCTGGTGATCGGCTTTGACCCGGTGCGGGAGCGGCTGGAAGAACTCTATGAGCAGATGGCCCTGCAATACCACAGCCCCGATCAAGAGGACTTTGATCCGCTGCAACTGGATCGGTTTACTGACCTGCACGAAAGTTTGCAGCTTTATCAAGAGTTGTTTGCCCAGGTCAAAGAAAGCAGTGATGATCTAGAACTGCTCAGCCGCCAACTGTCTCGCAATCTAGTGGGCCTGCGCCGAGATTTGGATCAGGTCTATCGCACCTCCACCCAAGCTCGTCTGATCCCCTTCAAAAACCTTGCGGATCCGTTTGAGGCCCGGCTTGAGCGCATGAGCCAGCGATTTGATAAACCCGTTCAGTTTCAGGTGATGGGAGGGGATCTGCTGCTGGATCGGATCCTATTGGGGGAATTGCGCCCCCCCCTGACCCATCTGATCAATAACGCCTTTGATCACGGTCTCGAAGCAGTGGATGAACGGACTGCCGCTGGCAAGCCACCCCAGGGGCAGATCACCCTTTCGGCCCAGTTGGAGGGCAACCAAGTGCTGATATGCGTCAGTGACGATGGCCGAGGCATCAATCTGGATCGGATCTATGCCAAAGCTTACGAACGTCACCTGACCCAGCAGCCCCAGGGATCCTTGAGTGAACCAGAGATCCTTGAGTTTTTGTTTGCTCCAGGCTTTTCGACTGCCGAGCGGGTTTCTCAGATCTCCGGTCGTGGGGTCGGCCTCGATGTGGTCAAAACCGAAGTCTTGGCCTTAGGGGGACGGATCAGCGTCCAAACTCAGATGGGCCAGGGTACCACCTTTACGCTGCGGCTGCCCTTGGGGGTCAATCTGCTCTCGGTCATGGTGGTGCGGCATCGGGACCAATGGCTCGGGATCCTGCGGGAGGACATTTTGGAGGTGGTGCGGCCAGTCCCCAGCCCAGATCCTGACACTCAAACCTACCTCTGGCAGGGAGCGGCTGTGGAAAGGCTATCCCGGTGGCTGCCCCTGGGGGAGGATCCCGACGGGGCAGGTTCGGCTACCGCTTTGCTGCTGGTGGCTGGCCCTCAGGGGCAACCGCTGGCTTTGCCGGTGGATGAGGTTTTGGATCCAAAGCAATACATTGTCAAGCCCCTGACGGATCTGATCCCGGTGCCGGACTATTGGGCGGGGGCCACCCTGACCCCTGCGGGTGAAGCGGTGCCGGTCTTGCTGACCCGCCGCCTGTCTCAGTCCCCAGCGCCTCAATCGGGATTTGGGATCAGGGAGAACTCTCGGATTGACCAGGCCCCCACGGTCTTGATTGCCGAAGATTCTGTCTCAGCCCGGCAACTGGTGCAAAGCCTTTTAATCGAGGCGGGCTATCGGGTCATCCCCTGTCGGGACGGCCAAGAAGCCCTCAACCAGCTCGAAAAACAGGCCCCTCAGATCGATCTGGTGCTGACGGATCTGGATATGCCCCGCCTCAATGGGCTGGAACTGCTGCGCCGGATCCGCCATCATCCCCAATGGAGTGGGATCCCAGTGGTTTTGCTCACCTCCCGCACCAGCGATCAACACCGTCGCAAAGCCGATGCCCTCCAGGTCAATGCTTATCTGGGCAAGCCTTACCATGACGACACATTGTTGGCTACCCTGAAGCGGCTGATTCGCTGATTCAAGGTTGATTCAAGAACTTGAGGGGAAATCCTGAGGGCTTAATCCAGCAATTCAACCTCGATAATATCCACCGGGGTCTGTCGATAAAACTCTCCATCCGCCACAAACAGCGGCTCCCCACAATTGGGACAGAGAAACCGGGATCCTTCGATCGCCTCAGATTCAAAGTGGCAAACCGGGCAGGTATCGCTGGCAAAGCGGCGACGTAGCCACCAGCGCACCGTTAGCAAAATCACAATCGGCAAAGACAACAAAAACACCAGCAATCCCAGCAGAGCCGCCACCACCCAGCCCAAGCCGATCCAGCTCAGCAGCAGTGCGCCCCCCAGCGCCGAGAGCCAAAAGCCCCATCCAGATAACGAAATCGAGTAGGTGCGCGGAGTGTTTGGGATCATCTCACAGGGGTCGAATACTCATGAAACCCAGACTAACCGAAAATCCTCTCGATCTCACCTCCCCACAGGGGTGGTTTTCCGTCCCAACTGACGACCATCTGAGCGGCTAAGCGGGGATCCGCAGCTAATCTCTGTCAAAGACTTGGGCGATTCCTTGAGCGATTCATAGCTCTGGCAAGGCTGGCCCGCTAACCTGTAGTTTATACGGCCTTATTTCTGGGTTGGAGCTGTATCTCCAGATTGTTCGTAGAATGCACAATTTGAGAGATCGCATAGCTCCAGATTGTGAGCAACAATTTATACTTGATAAGCGACTCGATTGTCAATCGGCCTATCTGTATGAAGCGATCCGCCGCCTCAGTGCCAACATTTGACGCAATGCTCATACCCACTCTTCAGGCTCTACAAATTCTGGGTGGGTCTGGTACGACTGAGGAGATTTATGAACAAGTGGCGCAAATTCTTAATTTGCCGGATAAAGTGCTTGAAATTCCACATGGCAGTACCTCACAAAGCGAAGTTGAGTACCGTCTTGCGTGGAGTCGTACCTATTTAAAAAAATACGGACTTTTGCAGAATTCAGCACGGGGCGTATGGTCGTTGCTGTCAACCGCTCTCAATCTTAAGGATCTAGATGCTAGGGAAATTGTCAAGGCTGTTCGAGATGCAGACAAGAGCAAGGTTGTTCCATCAGACCCAATCATCGAACCAGTTGAATCAATTGAAACGCTGGAAGAACTCGCATGGCATCAACAGTTGCATAAAATGCTTCTAGGGCTTGAACCATCTGCATTTGAGCGCTTAGCACAACGCCTACTGCGTGAATCTGGTTTTGTCCAAGTTCAAGTGACAGGAAAATCTGGCGATGGTGGCATTGATGGAGTCGGTATTGCCCGCATCAACGGTTTCTTGAGTTTCCATGTTCTTTTCCAATGTAAGCGCTACCAAGGTTCAGTAACAGCAGGTCAAATTCGAGATTTTCGGGGAGCCATGCAAGGTCGAACTGACAAGGGATTATTGATCACAACTGGTACGTTTACCAGAGATGCGATTAAGGAGGCAACCAGAGATGGTGCACCCCCGATTGACTTGATTGATGGTGAACAGGTCGTCCAACGCTTGAAAGAGTTGGGCCTTGGTGTCAAGATCACGATGGTCGAGTCAGTAGAAGTCGATACAGATTGGTTTGCGACAATTTAATTCAAGCTTACCTGTTGCCACTGCATTGCACCGATGCCCGGTCTTCAAGCTAGCCCATAGCCTTGGGGGGCGAGTGCCAGTCCAGCAGCCAGACGCTTTTGACCTTCTTTCTGATGCGGATCCCTACCATGCCGACTTCTGCCCGTCCCCTGATTATCGACTGCGATCCGGGTGTGGATGACGCGATTGCGTTGCTTTTGGCCTTGGCCTCTCCAGAACTTGAGATCCTGGGGATCACGACCGTGGCGGGCAATGTGCCCCTGGCTCTGACCCAACGCAACGCTCGCCAAATCTGTGAGCTGGCGGGGCAGACTCAGATCCCAGTGTTTGCCGGCTGTCCTCGGCCTTTGGTGCGAAGGCTCCTGACTGCCGAAGAGGTTCATGGCAAAAGTGGGCTGGAAGGGGTGATGCTGCCGGATCCGCAGATGCCCCTTCAACCTCAGCACGGGGTGGATTTTTTGGTGGAAACTCTGCTCCAGGCTCCTGAGCCGATCACAGTGGCCGCCACTGGCCCCCTGACCAATATCGCCATGGCCCTGGTCAAAGCCCCCCAGATTGCGGAGAAGATTGAACAACTCGTGCTGATGGGTGGATCCTATGGCTCTGGCAATATCACAGCAGCGGCGGAGTTTAATGCCTATGGGGATCCCCATGCGGCTCATGTGGTGTTTGGCTCAGGACTGCCGATTGCCATGTTTGGCCTCAACCTCACCCATCAAGTCATCACCACTCCTGAGCGGCGGCAACGGATCCAACATCTGGGATCCCCGGTGGCTGAGGCAGCAGCAGCTTTGCTGAGCAAATATGGCAGCCATGACAGCCAACAGCTTGAGCTTAGCGGCGGGCCACTGCACGATCCTTGTGTAATTGCCTACCTACTCCAGCCAGATTTGTTTGAGCTAGCTCCAGCCGATGTGGAAGTGGAGATTGCCAGCCCTCTCACCCTCGGACAAACCGTGGTCAATCGCAGGGATCCACAGTCAGGCACTCAAGTAGCCCTCAAGGCGGATGCGGTAGGTTTTTATGAACTATTGGTGGAGCGATTGAGTCGATACTGATAGCGGGCGTTATCAGTTAGTTACCCACAGTTTTGATCACCGTTTCGCCACCCTCTTGTAGGGTCACCTCCTGGCTGGGGGGGGAGACATTACGAATTTCAGCACTCTCAAAGCGGGTGCCCGTCTGCACCACTGTGGAGCCGGATCCCGGTGCATTCACCAAAGCAAAAGATTCATTATCAATCTGAATCAGCCCGGTCACTCGAACTGAGCGAGCAAATTCAGCCGGATCCGGCGTGGGGGCAGCGACTGGGGGAGGGGGAAGAGGGGTCGGGGGGGGCACTGCAGCGGTGGATGTGGGTACTTCCAAAGGCGGCAAGGGGAATGGAGTCGGGGGCAAAGGGGGGAGGTTGCCCAGATTTGTGTCTGGTAATGCCAGCAGGGGCGTGGTGTCCACCGGATCCACGGGGGCAAAGGGATCCACTCGTCCGGCTCGGCTGAGGGCACGTTGGGTTTCTAGTTCGGGATCGGCGGCGGGCAGTAGGTTGACTGCTCGGCGGGTGGAATCCAATAGCCGGGGAGTATCGGGAGCGGTCTGACCAAACCCTGTGACAGGGCTTGTGGGAAAGGCTTGGGCCTGCAACTCACTGGCCGCCAGTTCCATTGTGGCCTGCAGGTTTTGCTGCCATTGGCCATCGGCGGTGCGATCCATCACCACCCAGTTGAGCTGGCCGTCCCGCTCAATCTGCACCTGGGCACGATCCGGGCTGAGCAGCATCGACCCCACAATCCGGGATCCGCGAGGCAACAGGGTTTGTGCGGCTTGCTCGGCAGCGGGCACCGACTGCGCACCAGCCATGGATCCAGACAGTAAACCACCTGTCAAGGCTAATCCTGAGAGCAGGCCCAGCACCCCAGATCGAAATGTGTTTGCCGTAACCATAAACTGATGTCCCAGCGGATTGGATGACAAGAAACTTTGCTCATTACCTTACCCAAATATCTGGAGTCAGGCCACCCACCTGTTCACTCATTATCTGGCCATTATCTGGATCAGGCCGACAGCTCAGGCTCGTGCCGCAATGGTTTGCAGGATCCCTGTCCACAGCGGCAGTCCATCGGTGTGGGATCCCAGCGCAGGATCCGCGGCTCGTTCCGGATGGGGCATCAACCCTAAGACATTGCCAGCGCGATTACAGATCCCAGCGATATTAGCCAGGGATCCGTTGGGAGCATGGCCCTGATAGCGAAACACAATTTGACGATGGGCCTCCAGTTGGGCTAGCTCTTGGGGGCTGCAAAAATAACACCCCTCCCCGTGGGCAATGGGCAGCGTCAGGGTGGGCTGAGCATAGGCTTGAGTCCAGGGCAGATCCCCACGTTCAATCACCAGCGGCACCCGGTCACAGATAAAACTGAGTTGACTGTTGCGCAATAACGCCCCCGGCAGCAAACCGGCTTCCACCAAGACCTGAAAGCCATTGCATATCCCCAGCACCAGTCCACCCCGCTGAGCAAAGGTCTTGACGGCGGTCATCACTGGGGAGACTTTGGCCATGGCCCCACACCGGAGGTAGTCCCCATAGCTAAATCCCCCAGGGATCACCACCACATCGCAGTCATCTAGCTGGGTTTCTTGGTGCCAGATCAGCCGGGTGGGGCATTGGAGCAGGTGGCGGGTGACCCAAACCACATCCCGATCACAATTGGATCCAGGGAAGACCACCACCCCAAACCGGCAGGATCCAAGGCTGGTATCCTCAGGGATCGGCGTTGTAAAAGGGGCTGTCATCCGGGCATGGCCTCCAGGGATCCGCTGGCTGGATGTTGTGTGGGTTTGCTCTCCTCGATTTGGCCTTCTGTTTGGCGTTCTGTGATCTCGATGGCATAGTGCTCAATCACGGGATTGGCGAGCAGTTGTTCACACATCTGAATCACCTGCTGGTGGGCAGCTTCAGCATCGGGGGCAGACAAGCTAAGGCTGATGATTTTGCCAAGCCGCACTTGGGCAACCTGATGATAATTGAGCTGGTGCAGGCTGGACTCAATGGCAGCCCCTGCCGGGTCAAAGATGGATGGCTTGAGGGTGATCTCGATCCGGGCACGAAAATCCATGGTTGGCTCTATCCGGTGGATGGCTAAGTGCTAATGATGGTCTGCTTTAGGACAGGTATTGGATGTGGGTATCGGGGTATGACTACAGGGCTGGCCGTGGATCCGTCTGCTCTTCACAATGACCGAAAGCTGCAAAAATGAGATACTACTACTTTATCAGGGAGTGGATCCTGTTTAGGATTTGATGTTTGGAGTTCAGTTTTTGCTAATTTTCATGTGCGCTTGATGTGTGTGTACCGGAGGTTTAGGCCATGAATCTGATGCGAACTTGGGCGATTGCTCACAATGTTTTTCGGGAGACGGTGCGGGATCGGATCCTATATTTGCTGATGGTTTATGTGGTGATTTTGGCGGGGGCAACGATCTTGCTGCCGGAAGTGGCTCTGCAAGCCCATGACAAAATAACGTTGGATCTGGGATTGGCAGCACTCAATTTTTTGGGATTGATTGTGGCGATTTTTGTGGGCACCAGCCTGATCAACAAAGAAATCGATAAACGAACGGTATTTGTGCTGATTGCTAAGCCCATGAGTCGGGCTGAGTTTGTGGTGGGCAAGCATTTGGGCCTATCGGTCTTGTTGTCACTACTGGTGGCGGTGATGGGGGCGATCTTTTTTGCCTTTGGGCTGTTGCAGTCCAATCCGGTGCCCTGGATCCCGCTGCTGGTATCAATTATTTTTGTGTTTTTTGAATTGATGATCGTGGTGGCGATTGGCCTGATGTTTGGCACGTTTACCTCATCAATTTTGGCGACACTCTACACGATTGCCTTTTATATTTTGGGACATTTGAGCCGTAGTTTATTGCAGTTGGGGGCCATTGCTGACAATGAAACGGTGAAGCGGATTTTTGAGGCGGTGTTTGTGGTGCTGCCAGATTTGGGCCGACTCAATCTCCGCAATTTGGCGGTGTATGGGGAGTTGCCATCCTTGCCGGAGTTGCTGACCCATGGGGTTTATGCTCTGGCCTACACGGTGGTGTTGCTGGTGATCGCAGTTTTTGTCTTCTCGCGGCGGCAGTTCTAGGGGATGATAACGGGGATCCTGCGCGGGTGGCATCTCATGACGGCTGTTTATCTGTTTCATACCCCTGAGGCAACGCCAGATTGGCAGGCGGAAGGGATGCCGCCCCCGGAGTGTGCGGTGGTGATCGATGTTTTGCGGGCTACCACCACGATCGCCACAGCTCTGGCGGCGGGGGCCGATGGCGTGCAGGTGTTCGGGGATTTGCAGATGTTGCAAGAGGCGGGATCCCAGTGGCCAGCGGAAAAACGGATCTTGGCGGGGGAGCGGGGGGGCAAGGCGGTAGAGGGGTTTGACTTGGGCAATTCGCCGCTGGATTACACCCCCATGCGGGTGGCTGGGCGACGGATTTTTATGAGTACCACCAACGGTACACGGGCTTTGAAACGGGTGGAATCGGTGCCTGCGGTGGTGACGGGGGCATTTGTCAACCTGTCAGCGGTGGTTCAATTTTTGATTGAGCAGTCTTTTGAGACCCTCTGGATCCTGGGATCCGGTTGGCAGGGGGCCTATGCCTTGGAGGATACCGCCTGTGCCGGGGGGATCCTAGACCGGATGGGAGCACAAATTGGGCCAAACCTGGTGCTGGGCAATGACGAGGCGGTGGGGGCGATGGCTCTCTATCGGCAGTGGCAGCAGAACTTAGTCGGGTTGCTTAAACAGGCCAGCCACGGTCAGCGATTGCTCAATCTGGGATCCGAGTATGAGGAAGACCTGCGCCACTGTGCCACGGTTGACAGTCTTCACGTTCTACCCCGGCAAAGGGATCCGGGGCTGTTGGGTGCCGACCTGGGTGGGCCTTTGGGCTGATCTGTGGTGGGAGGTCACCATGACAAGGCTGAGTCACAATGACACAATTAATCAGATGCTAAAGCCGGGATCCGGGTGCTGCATTCTGTTCGTTGTGTTTGACCTATGACTCAAGACCTACGGGTGACTCAAGATCTACTGGCCAGTCTCAACCCTTCTCAACGTCGGGCAGCCCAACACTTTTGTGGCCCGTTGCTGGTGGTGGCAGGGGCCGGATCCGGCAAAACACGGGCATTGTCCTACCGGATTGCCCATCTGGTGTTGGAGCATGAGGTGGATCCGGGGGAGGTTTTGGCGGTTACGTTTACCAACAAAGCGGCCCGCGAGATGAAGCAGCGGATTGAGCGACTCTTTGCTGAGCAATCAGCCCTAAGGGAATATGGGATGCCGCTGGCTGATCTGGATCCCCAAAAACAAACTCGGCTGCGGTCGCAGGTGTATCGCAAGTGGATCAAGCCGCTCTCGATTGGCACCTTTCACAGCTTATTCAGCCGCCTCTTGCGCCTAGAAATCGAGAAATATCAGGATCCGAAAGGGCGACAGTGGAATCGCAATTTCTCAATTTTTGACGAGTCAGATGTTCAGAGCTTGATCAAAGAGATCATCACCCAAACCCTGAAGCTCGATGATCGGCGCTATGAGCCTAAATCTGTTCGTTATGCCATCAGCAATGCCAAAAATCAGGGCTGGACCCCCGAAGAACTGGAGCGACAGCAGCCGAATGTCCGAGGCCGCACCATTGCTCAGGTCTATGCCCATTATCTGGATCAATTGGCAGCAAATAACGGCCTTGATTTTGACGATCTGATCTGGATCCCGGTACAACTTTTTCGGCAAAATCCAGAAATTCTGGAGTACTGGCACAATCGCTACAGACATATCTTGGTGGACGAATATCAAGATACCAATCGGACGCAGTATGAGCTAATTCAGATGTTATCGACCAACGGTAGACATCAAAAAGCACAAGTCAATTGGGAGCAACGATCCATTTTTGTGGTGGGGGACAGCGATCAGAGTATCTACAAATTTCGGGGTGCAGACTTCACCATTTTAATGGAGTTTCAAGAGTCCTTTGGAGATGGACTTGCTGATGCCAAAACTCAGACAATGGTTAAGCTGGAGGAAAATTATCGCTCAACCCAATCAATTTTGAACTTGGCGAATCATCTGATTGAACACAATAGCGAGCGGATTGATAAAACCCTGCGGGCCACCCGTGAGGCTGGGGATCCGGCGGTTTGTTTTAAAGCAGATAACGAGCAATTTGAAGCGGAGTTTGTGGTCGATCGGATCCGACAGATTCGGGGGGCTGAGGGCAATTGGGGAGATTTTGCCATTCTCTATCGCACCAATGCTCAATCTCGGCCTTTGGAGGAAGCCCTGATGCGCGCCGGGATCCCCTATCTGATTGTGGGGGGGCTGCGTTTTTATGACCGCAAAGAAATCAAAGATGTGCTGGCCTATTTGCGGGCGGTGATGAATCCAGCGGATACGTTGAGTTTATTGCGGGTGATCAATACCCCTCGACGTGGGGTGGGCAAATCCACCATTGATAAGCTCACCTCAACTGCAGCAACCTTGGGGGTTCCGCTCTGGGAAATTATGTCGGATCCTACCTCTGTTAAAACCGTAGCCGGACGATCAGCCCAGGCTGTGATCAGTTTTGCCAAGCTGATTCACCATTGGCATCAACAGGTGCAATCGGCCACCGCTGGAGACATTATTCAAGGGATCCTAGATGATTCGGGTTATTTTGATGACCTCAAAAATCAAGGTACTGATGAAGCAGAAGATCGCGCCCAAAACGTGATGGAATTGCTCAATGCCGCTCGCCAATATGAGGAGGAAGAAGGGGATCCGAGTTTGGAGAGTTTTTTGAGTAATGCCTCATTAGCTAGCGATCTGGATAATTTGGATCAAAATGGAGGCCGAGTCTCCTTGATGACCTTACACTCTTCCAAGGGACTGGAGTTTCCAACAGTTTTTTTGGTGGGTTTAGAACAAGGACTGTTTCCGAATCATCGCTCGATTGAGGATCCGGTTAGCTTGGAAGAAGAACGCCGTCTGTGCTATGTGGGCATTACCCGCGCTGAAGAAAATCTCTTTTTGACCTATACCCAAGAACGGCGGCTTTATGGATCCCGCGAGCCTGCGATCCCATCGATGTTTTTGGAAGAATTACCGCGTGATCTGCTGCAAATGGAAGGAGGAGCCTTGCCGCTAGGGAGAATGAAAAGGCGCACCCTGGCTGAAAAGTTATCGGGATCGAGTGGCCAACAGACTGCCGCAGGGAAGACCCGCAAAGAACCGAGACAAGGGATCCAAGCCGATCAATCGTGGGCGGTGGGAGAACGAATTGAGCATCCCCAATTTGGTATAGGTCAGATTACCCATGTTTTTGGATCCGGTCAAAAGGTAACGTTGGCAGTCAAGTTTGTGGGTCTAGGTCAGCAGAAGATTTTGGATCCGAGGCTTGCACCGATTGAGAAGGTCTGACTGTGGGTTTGATGATGAATGATCTCTCAGAAAGCTACTGGATCCGCATAGCTGACCCAGATGATGCAACAGCCATCTTTGATCTAATTTGTCAACTGGCAGAATACGAAAAGCTGAGGCATCAAGTAACCGGATCCGTGGCAGGAATTGAGACGTATTTGTTTGGATCTAAACCTGTGGCGGAGGCTTTAGTGGCGGAGGATAAGGGTTCGGGTGAGTTGGTGGGTCTAGCCCTTTTTTTTACAAGTTTCTCAACTTTTCTGACGCAGCCGGGATTGTACCTAGAAGATTTATTTGTCAAGCCAAGTCATCGTCATCAGGGCATTGGGCAAGCACTACTCTCTACATTGGCAAAGCTGACTTTGGAACGCAACTATGGACGGTTAGAGTGGATGGTGCTGGACTGGAATACCCCGGCCATTGAGTTCTACAAAAAAATGGGGGCACAGCAATTGACCGACTGGATCCCTAATCGAGTGACTGGAGAGGCATTGGTTCAGTTGGCCCAAAGATCCAGTGATCAAGATAGATAAACCCTGATAACTGGTGTGGGCCATCACGATGACCTTGACCATTCATGTCTTTGACCATTCATGTCTTTCAGCCACTCTCCAGACAGTTGTGTGCAACTTGTGTAGGACGGCGAGTACCCTGAGCCTTTTTAGCTCACCAGCATCAGAGAAACGATAGGCTAGCAGTAACCACCAGAGGATCCCTTGGATACCACCGTCGTCTGTTGTCGCCCGACTCCCCCGTGCCGTCGCTTTTGTCGGCTGGAGGGACGATTGCTGGTGGGGCAAGGAGCCATCGCAAATCCCACAACTGGCCATGCCTACGAGGTGCTCGATACCTTGGCCCAGGGGGGTATGAGCATCACCTATCGGGTTTATGACTATCAACTGCATCGCTTGGCGGTGCTCAAAGAGATCAGTACTGAGTTGGCAGGGCGGGCCAAAGCTCGGGAGTTATTTCAACGGGAGGCTCAATCCCTTCAATCTCTTCAGCATCCAGGGATCCCCCGCTTTCACGATTTTTTTGTCAACGACAACCGCTACACCCTGGTGATGGAACTGGTGCATGGACAAACCCTAGACCAGGTGCCCAAACCCAGCCTGGCGCAAGCCTTAGCCTGGATGGTTGAGGTGGCAGAGCTGCTGGACTATCTGCACAACCGGATCCCGCCGATGGTGCATCGAGATATCAAGCCGGCCAATCTGATCCTGCGCCATCACCCGCGTCAAGTGGTGCTGATCGACTTTGGGGCGGTCAAAGATATCTCCACCCCCCCCGGTACCCGCATCTCCACCCCTGGATACAGTGCCATGGAACAACAGCGGGGCACCCCCTGCCTACAGTCTGATTACTATGCCATCGGCACCACCCTTGTTTTTTTGCTAACCCGCACCTTCCCGGGCCGATTCTTTGACAAACAGCAGGGGATCCTGGTGGGGTTGGCCGAGGCTGGGATCCCGAGGCCTGTGGTGGCAGCGATTGAATACCTGACGGCTCTCGTACCCGAACAGCGGCCCCCCACCGCTCAGGCGGTGATTGAATTGCTGCGTCCCTTGCTGAATCAATACGCGAACCAAGATCTGGTGTGAATATGAATATGTTCTGAACAGAAGCCTTTGGGTTGGCAAGGGTGTAAGTACGGTTCTCGACAGAAAAAGGTTGTGTCATAATCATGTCTCATAACCCTAAATCCTATGACCTCAAAGCTCATGACCTCAATGGTCAATTTTGGATTAAGGTTGGGGATATGACTCAAAAGGGCAGATCATGAGGGACTGCTTTTCGAGCCTTTGATCAGAGTCGTTGTTGACAGCCATGTTGCTGGTGTTTATCTATGTCTCAGCCCGCTGAATGTCTCCGTGCCGGGATCGAGGCTCTAAGCCAAGAACGGTATCTTGAGGCAATTGATCGACTGGAATCCTACTGTTATCGGTGCAGCCGCGACGAGGATCCCCAGCTTCAGCCCAATCGTTTTCCGCTAGCTCATATCTGTTTGGTCAAAGCCTATTTGGGCAGTGGTGATTGTGAACGTGCTCTGGCCCTCTGCCAAGATGTGGCGACTGGATCCCACCTAATGGCACGACATTGGGCCTATTGCGCCCTATCCAGCCTTCAGCAGGCGGAGTTCCTGACCTGGCATGAACGAGCTGCCCTAGCCTTACCCCCAGTGCCGATGGGTATGCTGGATGAAGCTGTTGAGTCGGGATCCGTTCCTGTGTCGCCCGATGGCTCTCCCGATAGATCTTCTGTGGCCCAGCCGCCCTCTACCAGCGTGGATCCGCCCTTACCGTTTAGCCACTGGCTGATGCCTACGGCTGTCTCAAGTTAGGCTGTCTCAGGTCAAAATACTTCAAACCAGAAGTGCCTTCAGGTCAAACCACAAGCCACCATGTCAACGCAAACCTATTATTTTTTGGCGGCTAGCCAAGCATTTATGGAGTCTGAACCTCTCGATGAGGTGCTAGAGGAGCGCACCCGTCGCTATCAAGATCAGCAGCGAGAGCTGGACTTCTTTTATGTGCAGCAACCCGCCTTTTTGGAGGCTCCAGCATTGGCGGCACTCTCAGCTCAAGTGGAAAAGCCGGCTGCGGCAGTGGTCTCCACCGATCCCTATTTCATCCGCTGGCTTAAGGTTCGACTCACCCTGGTTCTGGATGGTCAGTTTGAGGCCCCGACTGAGGCGATCCCGGATCCGCTGGCTTCGGTTATCGTCCAATCTCCTCAATGAGAATGTTAGTGATCTAGTGGTGATGACCGCCAGGGCCATGGTGATGATGACCGTGGGATCCCACCAGCTCTTGGTGTAGCTCTCGGTTGCGATTGGGTAGGGATCCGGCGGGTTGATGCCACTCAGGATGGGAATCCTGCCCGTTATGGCTGTGGTCATGATGGCTATGGTCATGCTCTGGGTTGTGGGCCAAATCCCTGACTCCCAATAGCTCGGCAATCATGGGTCGGATCCAGCCTGCTGCCATGGTCAAAAAGACCGGATCCTCATTGAGGCAATCCAGATGCAAGCACTCTGCTTTGGACTGGTACTTTTTGATGGCGTAGCCCACATCCAGCATGGTTTCATGATTTTCCGTGGCAAAGCCAATCGGGGCAAACACCAGTGCCCGCGCCCCCAATCCCAGCAGATTTTGAGCCGCTTGATTCATATCGGGGGTAGTCCAGCGACCGGGGGTATCGTGATTCATCCAGCCCAACGAGATCAGGGGATACTTTTCGATCAAATGCTCCCGGACCGATAGATAAAGGCTGACACTCTCCCGGATCCCGGTCTCATAGCCTTTGGCCTCATAGGGGGAGCCATGATTGAGCAGCAGGATCCCAATTTGAGAGGGGGCATAGGATCCTGATAAATCTTGGAGCCGAGCTTCGATATGGGCCGCCATGTGTTTGTGATAGTCCACCCGGTCAAAGAAGCTGGGCAAATATCGCATCCCCTTAACCCAATCCGCATCGGATCCGAGGGCTTCATTGATCTGCTGTAGGGCCAAGCCGCTGGTAAAGATCGAATCCACCACCAACAGCGGAAAGATCACTATCTTGGTGTAGCCCTCAGCCCGAACCCGCGCCAAAACCTGATGGGGCAAGTGTGGTTCACAAAAGTTAAACGCCTTAAAAACCCCCACCCGATCCCCAAACTCGTGCTGCAAAACGTGCTCAATTCCTGCCCGTTGGGCCTCAAAAATATCATTGTGGGGGGAGTGATACTGCTGCTGGCCCGACCATTCCCGCCGATCCGTAAATTCCAAAATCTTGCCCATCAGGGGCGTGATGCTCTTGGGTAACGGAATAAACTTAGATGCTAATAGATTGAGGGCGCGTTCGTTGTAGTCGGCAAATTCTTGGTACTGCTCCACTTCCCCGTAGCCGCAGAGTAAGACCGCTACTTTTGAGTTCTGATCCTGTGAATCTTGATCCTGAGAGGGGGCGTTTGAGGATTCGGCTCCTGTCTCTGGGTGCTGATGGGCGGCATGGATAGGCGGGATTGGAAAGCCGTTGGCACTCATAATCAAAACCTTGATAGCAGGATAGGGGGCAGGGTTATCCCCCCCATGGGCATTTACCATCATTCTATCAACAGTTTTGGTCAACCAAGGGATCCGACTATCGGCCTACACGTCCCATGGCCGCCAGAGCTTCGGGATAACCGGGTCGCAACTCGATAGCACGGCGGTAGGATTGGACGGCCTCGTTGGTGCGCCCTAGCTGTTCTAGGATCAGCCCTTGGCCATACCAGGCTTCTGCCAAACTGGGCCGTAATTCCACTGCGCGGTTAGCGGCTTGCAGAGCTTCGTCAAATCGACGTAAGGCTGACAGTGAGAGGGCTTGATTAAACCAGGCTTGGTAGAGGTTGCTATTGAGCTGGGTGGCTCTTTGGCTGGCGGTGGCGGCTTCGGCAAAGTCCTGTGACCAGATCAGGTAGGCCCCGCGATTGAGCCATGCAAACGCATTATTCGGATCCCGCTCAATAGCTTGTTGACAGGAGGATCCTGCTTCTGACTGGCGGCCCAAACCGATCAGGGCACCGCAGCGTCCGGTCAGGGCTTGAGCATGATTGGCCTCAATCTGCTGGGCACGGTCACAGGCGACTAGAGCTTCCGAAAATTGGTTGAGCACCACCGCAGCCATGCACTTGCCCCCCCAAGCCTCTGCCGAATTAGGATCCACTTGCGTTGCCTGCTCAAAGGTAACCAGCGCATCTAAGCCCTGCCCGGATCCCATTTGGCTTTGTCCTTGATCCAGCAGTGCCACCAAATTAGGGGTCGATGATGGCGGTGGCGGGGCAGGTGGATCCGTCGGACGAGTTTGTGATCCTTGAATCAAAGGTGTGAACTGTGGCAAAGGGGTAGGAGTTGGCGTGGGTTCGGGCGTGGGCGTGGGATCCGGAGTTGGAGTCGGGGTGGGTTCAGGTGTAGGCGTGGGATCCGGAGTTGGAGTTGGGGTGGGTTCAGGCGTGGGCGTGGGATCCGGGGTTGGAGTTGGGGTGGGTTCGGGCGTAGGCGTGGGATCCGGAGTTGGAGTTGGGGTGGGTTCAGGTGTAGGCGTGGGATCCGGAGTTGGAGTCGGGGTGGGTTCAGGTGTAGGCGTGGGATCCG
>CAZODP010000028.1:27172-31495 GCA_964578595.1 uncultured bacterium | reverse complement strand
TTGCCCATAGGGTTATGCCAATACAGCTACGTTGAAACGGACGATTATGTTGGACAACGCGCTCTATCTTGATCACAGTGCCACAACCCCTCCCCATCCGGCGGTGATTGAGGCGATGCACGAGGCCATGACCTTGAGTTGGGGCAATCCCTCCAGCCTGCACGGGTGGGGAGAGCGGGCAGCCCTAGCCCTAGAAACAGCTCGTTATCGAGTGGCGGATCTACTCCATACGGATCCTGAAGCAATTGTGTTTACATCGGGGGGGACTGAGTCCAACGCCATGGCTTTGCGAGGGATCGCCCGCTGCTACAGCCAGCCCCAACACCTGGCGATCTCGGCAATTGAGCATTCTTCCGTCTCAAAAACTGCCGATGATCTCGCCGATCAGGGCTGGCAGATCAGCCGGATCCCGGTCACCGCCGAAGGATTGGTGACACCGGAGGCTCTGCTGGGATCCCTGCGCCCCAATACGGTTTTGGTCTCGGTGGTGCATGGCCAAAATGAGATCGGCACCGTGCAGCCCATCCCTGAGTTGGCAGGTCTTTGCCGGGAACGGGGGATCCGGTTTCACACCGATGCGGTGCAAACGGTAGGAAAGTTGCCGATCCACTTGAGCCAATGGCCGGTGGATCTGCTCTCATTATCGGGGCACAAGTTTTATGGCCCCCAGGGCATCGGTGCCCTCTATATCGCCCCAGGGATCCGGCAATCGGCAGATTTTCGGCCTTTGATCCTGGGGGGCGGACAAGAACAGGGCTGGCGATCAGGGACACAACCCCTGCCAGCAATCGTGGGGTTAGGCATGGCGGCGGCCCTGGCGCAACGGGATCTAGTCCCAGAGATCTCCCGCCTCCGTCACCTCCAACGCCAACTCCACCAAAGCCTGCAAGTGTTTCCTGACCTAATGCTGGTGGGATCCCACGATTGGGCACAACGGCTTCCTCATCACCTCAGCTACTGTGTGCGGGGACAATCGGGGCGGGCCGTGGTGGAGCATTTTGGCCGCTGGGGATTGGCCATCAGTGCCGGATCCGCTTGTCACCGAGGCAAAGCCAGCCCCAGCAAAACATTATTGGCCTTGGGGATCCCAGCGGATCTGGCTCAGGGGGGGATCCGGTTGAGTTTAGGCCGCAGTACCACGGAGACAACCTTGGCTCAGGCCGCCGCCGCCATGAGATGCCTCTTAGCCCAGCCTTTACCCATTGCCTAGGTCATGAGCCTAAGACCCTACAACAAAAACGGATCCGGAGTGACATCACTGAGGTCACCCAAAGCCTCTCGCAAGACTTCCAACAAAGGATCCTGCTCCAGTCGGGTTCGGTAGGTTTCCCAATCCAGTTGCAGAGCGCGATGCAGTTGGGTTAAGGCCTCCTGAAGCTGGCCCTGTTGCACCAGGGTGCAGGCTTTTTGGTAATGGGCTTCGCCGCTGCGGGGATCCAGGGTCAGTGCCCGGTCAAAATCCTCCAGTGCCAAGGCATCAAAGCCCAATTCGCCCATGGCGATCCCCCGATAGATCCAGAGGCGGGGTTGCTTGGGATCTAGATCGAGTGAGCGATCCAGGCTTTCAATCGCTGTCATCACCTGTTTTTGGCGCAAAAGGCCAATCCCGTGGCTGGCCCACACCTGAGCTTGACCCGGATCCCGCTCTAGCGACTGGGTGTAGCTCTCTAATGCCTCACTGAGTCGATCCAGTTTGGCCAGTGCCAAACCCCGCCGGTACCAGAACTCAGGATCCGCTGGGTTAAGGGCAATCGCTCGGTCGTAACTGGTGATAGCACCTGAGATATCCCCCAGCCGGGTTAAGGTGAGGCCGTGGGCAAACCAGGCATCGGGGCTATCGGGGCTGAGGGTGAGGGCGCGTTCGTAGGCCAGCCCAGCTTCGGTCAGTCGATCCAGTTGGCGCAGACAGTTGGCCCGATTAAAGCAAGCCACAAAAAAATCCGGCTGCTGCATCAACGCCTGCTCGTAACTCTGCAAAGCCTCCTGAAATCGGCCCCGATCTTCCAGGATCAGGCCACGATTATTCCAGGCTTCCACCAAACCCGGATCCTGGGCCAAGGATCGGTCATAGGCGAACAAAGCAGCCTCAGGATCCCCAGCCGCCTCTTGGCGGACGCCTTCGTTGTAGTGGTCGATGGCGGTACGGCTGAGATCAACCTCAATCTCGTCATCAACCCCCTCAACAACCTTAGATCCTGCTGGATCAACTTTAGATGCGGAATCAGCCACCCGAGAGCGACGGATCCGCCAACCGATCCAGCCCACCAACCCCACCAGGGCCAAGGCCCCCAACATTTGACCGAATACTTGAGCTGTCTGAGTTGTCATGTCCATTGGTCAGCTCCCCGACGTGAGGATCCCGGTCTATTTTGACCTATTGGCCACAATCTTGGCCTTGTTCAGGAATCTTGCCTGGAAATCTTGCCCGGATCTTGATCTGGACGGATCCCAGCCCAGATGACAGGTGATGACGAGTACAAAAAACTACTGGGGTTCGCTGGCCAGGATCCGGAGTTTGTCGGTCAGTTGTTGGATTTGTTTGCAAAATTGTAGATTTTGTTTTTGGGTTTGGGTGACTTTTTCGCAGCTATAGAGCACTGTGGTATGGTCTTTGCCCCCCAGCGCATCCCCAATTTTGGGCAGGCTGAGCTTGGTGTAATGACGCATCAAATACATCGCCACCTGGCGAGCTTGGCTGATGGCCCGCTTGCGGGAGGATCCGAGTAAATCCTCACGAGTCACCCCATAATCTTCACAGACCACCTGCATCACATGAGCGGCAGTGATCTCTCTCGATTCGAGGGGGGGATTTAAAATTGGCTCGATATTTTCCACTGACATGGCCAATCCCGAAATCGAAACAAAGGCCACCGCCCGGATCAACGCTCCCTCTAGCTCCCGGATATTGGTGGTATAGGTTGAGGCGATATATTCGATCACATCTCGCGGTAGTTTCATCCCCTCATACTCCGATTTTTTTTGCAAAATCGCCATCCGAGTTTCGATATCAGGCGACTGGATCTCAGCGATCAAACCCATCGAAAAGCGAGAGCACAATCTATCTTGCAAGCGCGGGATCAGGTGAGGAGAACGATCCGCTGCCAAAACAATCTGTTTGCCGGTTTCATGCAGCGTATTAAAGGTGTGAAAAAACTCCTCTTGGGTGTTTTCCTTGCCCTCGATAAATTGAATATCATCCACCAACAGCAGATCCACATCTCGATAATGCTCCCGAAAAGACTGCATGCTATTGCGCCGAATCGCGTCGATCAGATCATTGGTAAATCGCTCGGTGGAGACGTAGGCCACCTTAGATCGGGGATTGGTTTCGAGACGGTAGTGGCCGATGGCCTGCATCAAATGGGTTTTGCCCAGCCCCACCCCCCCGCACAAAAACAGGGGATTGTAGGCTCGTCCCGGCATTTCGGCCACCGCCAGAGCCGCAGCATGGGCCATCCGACTATTGGATCCCACCACAAACCGCGAAAACGCATACTTGGGATTGAGATCCACCGCCCGTCCCGGCAGGGATCCCCCCATCTCCAAAACAGGCGTGGCGGGTAAATCCTGCGGCTTGGGATCCATCCCCCCATCCTGGCTCTGGGATCCATCCCTGGAATCCACCACAAAATACACCTCCAGAGGGCGCCCCATCAGAGCCTGTACCACCTCAGTGATGGCGGGGGCATAGTGCTTTTGCAGCCAGCCCCGGGCGAAAGGGTTGGGGGTGGAAATGGTCAGCCGATCCAGAGTCAGCGATTGTGGTCTGGCGGTTTTGATCCAGGTCTCGAAGGTGGGCCGGCTGAGCTGAAACTGCAAATGCCCCAAGACCTGCTCCCACAGATGCTCCACCGACTCAGGCACCTCAGGATCCAGGAGGGAATCCACCAGCGGATCCACCGTAGCATCGGTGCTGAGATGCCCTGGCACATGGCCATTGTGGTGGTCAAAAGAAGCGTCCGGCATAACAGAACGGGGGCTAGGGCGACAAAAGGTAGGGTCAGCGAATGGAGCGAGAGGGAGGGGTGTCACGGATAGCGAGGACCTGATTTGGGTTAGGGACTTAACACTGTAGCGGCAGAACCCCGATCAGCCAACCTGTCGAAATTCAGGGTTGTTTGCTATCATGATGGGCCGACATTTTGCTTAGCCCCCACCTGTTGAGGAAGACCCCCTTATGACCAAACGTACTCTGGAAGGAACCCGGCGCAAGCGCGCCCGTGTCTCTGGTTTTCGCGCTCGGATGCGTACCCCTGGGGGACGACGAGTGATTCGACGGCGGCGATCTCGCGGTCGGGCACGGCTGGCGGTCTGAGGGTTTTA
>CAZODP010000028.1:15684-27072 GCA_964578595.1 uncultured bacterium | reverse complement strand
TCTGAGGGTTTTAGCGATCTGAGGGGAGAGTTTTGAATCTAGGATCCGCTGCCCAGAGACCGCTAGGTTAACCGCTACGTTACTGGTATGTTGAGATCACCCTATCGACTTCGCCACCGCAAGGCTTTTGATCTGATTTACAAGCGGGGTCGCCGCCGATCCGGTGCTTTGGTGACGGTGGGCTGGGTGGATTGCCGGCCTTATCTGGGTGTAAATGCTGATGCTGTGGATGGGCAACCTCCCCTCAAGTCGCAGGTGATTCTGACTAGAGCTAGTTCTACCCGAAAAGGATCCGGTTGGCCCCAAGATGGCCCTCAATCTGGGATCCCAACCCAAATTCCTGTCACCCAAATCGCTGTAGTGGTCAGCCGCAAAGTCAGTCGCAAAGCGGTGGAGCGCAATCGCATTAAGCGGCGGATCCGGGCTGCTGTGGCGATTTTGCTACCTCGGATCCGGCCCCACCATTGGATCGCCATCTATGCCCGCAGCGGCGCGCTCGGCTGTGGCTGGGAGCAACTGGTGAACGAGTTATCGGCTTTGTTGGGCAAGGCGAAATTGCTGGATCCGGTTGATGAGGCCGTTGAGGGGGGATATTGATGGGCTGGCTCAGGGTTTCGGGATCCTGAGAAAGCTATTAAGATTGCTACAGAAACTTTTGGAGCTGATCGATGCCACCCCAGGAAGAGGTTTTTTTTGAGGGCAAGCCCCACATCGGTGATCTGCTGGTCAACGTTGTGGTGGGGGCTACCTTGATTGGGTTGCCCTTGTTTGTGGGATCCTTGGTGCGACGGATCTGGGTCAGCTATCGGATCACGGATCGGCGGGTGACGGTCTTTGGGGGCTGGGGCGGCAAGGAACGCTCCGATGTGATCTATAAAGAGATTGCCAAAGTGGTGACCGTTCCGCGGGGGCTTGGGGCTTGGGGAGATATGGTGCTCACCCTCAAAGATGGCAGTCGGCTGGAGTTGCGCTCCATTCCCAACTTTCGGGATGTCTATGCCTATGTTCAAGAGCGGATCGATGCTCAGGCCCAGCAGGCCAGCGGAGCCTTAGGATCCAAGCAGGCGGCAAAAACGGTCAAGCGCACTGCTGTGATAGAGTCTCAAGCCGTAAAAGTGGATCCTGAATCTGACAGTCCCCTTGATACCTCTGAAGAGTTTGCTAAAGAGCCGCCTGAGGTGGTGACAGAGGCCCCCAGTTTTGGCTTTACCCCGGCTGCCGAACGGCTGAATGGGCGGATTGCCATGTTGGCATTTGTGATCTGGATCCTGATTGAAGCCTTGACCGGTCAACCCCTGCTCTCCGCTCTGGGCATTGCTTGAACATCGGTTGATAGGGCGCCATCGATAGAGCAACGAAATGAAGAAAAAGTGGAACGGGGCGGAGCGGGATCCGACAGCCTGGCAGGGATCCCGGATCGCGTTAGTTCACGATTATTTGATTAAGGCGGGGGGAGCAGAGGCGGTGACGCAGGCGATTTGGGCCATGTGTCCGGACGCTGTTTTGTTTACCAGTGTTTTTTCCCCTCAAACTTTGCCGGAGTTTTGGCAAGACCAGCATCAAGCCCAACGGATCCAGCCCTCAGTTTTGCAACCCTTAGCCCGGATCCTGGGGATCTTGCGGGAGGACTATCACACTCGGCTCAAGTGGATCCTGCCCTTGATGCCATGGGCGTTTGGGCGACTGGATTTATCCACCTACGATTGCGTCATCTCCAGCTCTCACGCCTTTGCCAAAGGGATCCGCACCAGGGGGTTACACCTCTGTTATCTGCACACGCCGACGCGCTATCTGTGGGGATCCGAGGGGATTTATTTTGAGCGGGGGTTGGTCAGCACTTGGCAACGGCCTTTGGCTCGGCGGGTCTTGGCCATGCTCAAAAAACTGGATTTTGCAGCCGCCCAGCAACCGCAGGTGTTGATCGCCAACTCCCACCACATTCGCCGTCGCATCGAGCAGGTCTATCAACGGTCGGCCCAGGTGATCCATCCGCCGGTGGATGTGGACTCTTTTCAGCCGGTGCCGGATCCGAAAGCTGATTATGATCTGGTGGTCAGTCGGCTGGTGCCCTACAAGCGGGTGGATCGAGCGGTGCTGGCCTACACTCATTTGCAAAAGCCGCTGCTGGTGGTGGGGCAAGGCCCAGAGCTGGAGCGACTCAAAGCCATGGCCGGATCCACCATTCGATTTTTGCCCCATCAATCTCAGGCTGAATTGCGCCAGCTCTATGCCCACTGCCGGTTTTTGGTATTCCCGTGGGAAGAGGATTTTGGCATCATTCCTGTGGAGGCCCAAGCCTGTGGACGGCCTGTGATCGGGCTGGATGCGGGTGGATTGCAGGATACTGTTATTCCCCACAAGACCGGGATCCGGTTTACAAAGGCCAGCGTGGAAGGGTTGATCGGCGGGATCCAGCAGGCAGAGAGGCAAGCCTGGGATCCCCAGGTGATCCGCGCTCATGCCGAGACCTTTTCAACCCAGCGATTTTGGGCTGAGTTGGATCGGGCGATCCAATCGGCGTGGCAGGCTTTTGGGCGGGATCCTCTAAGCTGGAAAGCTAAGTAAACTAAAACAACGTGCTTCAAGCCAGTCCCATGACCGCAGTGCTTTCTCCCCTGACCCAAAAAATCTCGTTTGCCGACTATCTCACCCATGACGATGGCAGCGATACCCGCTACGAATTGGTGGAGGGAGACCTGATCCCCATGAGCTTAGCCACCGGCAAACACGCCGCCATCAGCGAGTTTCTCAACGATACCTTTCGCGCCCATATTCAAGCGCAGGGCCTACCTTGGACATCCAAACAGATGACGGTGGGGATCCGGATCCCCCGTGGGGGCAGATGGGATACAGCTCGGATCCCTGATGTTACGGTTCTGACCCTCGATGGCTGGCAGGCTTTGGCCGACCGCGAGGCGGTGATTGACTACGAGGATCCGACCCCGCTACTGGTGGTGGAGGTGGTCAGCCCTTCCACTCAATCCACTGATTACCGGGCCAAACGCACCGAGTATGCCGTCAGAGATATCCCCGAATACTGGATTGTGGATCCATTGGCCAGCAAAGTTACCGTGTGCACTCTGGATCACAGACTCTACGATCTGAGCGAATATCAGGGATCCGAGCTGATTCGGTCGGGGATGTTTGCCAACTTGGCCCTGACAGTGCAGCAGGTGATGGGGGTTTAGAACCTTTAGAACCTATCAAGTGAATCGTCTTGGATGTGATTATGACTCTTGCGCTGTCCCCCCTGACCCAAAAAATCTCGTTTGCTGACTATCTCACCCATGACGATGGCAGCGATACCCGCTACGAATTGGTGGAGGGAGACCTGATCCCCATGAGCTTAGCCACCGGCAAACACGCCGCCATCAGCGAGTTTCTCAACGATACCTTTCGCGCCCATATTCAAGCGCAGGGCCTACCTTGGACATCCAAACAGATGACGGTGGGGATCCGGATCCCCCGTGGGGGCAGATGGGATACAGCTCGGATCCCTGATGTTACGGTTCTGACCCTCGATGGCTGGCAGGCTTTGGCCGACCGCGAGGCGGTGATTGACTACGAGGATCCGACCCCGCTACTGGTGGTGGAGGTGGTCAGCCCTTCCACTCAATCCACTGATTACCGGGCCAAACGCACCGAGTATGCCGTCAGAGATATCCCCGAATACTGGATTGTGGATCCATTGGCCAGCAAAGTTACCGTGTGCACTCTGGATCACAGACTCTACGATCTGAGCGAATATCAGGGATCCGAGCTGATTCGGTCGGGGATGTTTGCCAACTTGGCCCTGACAGTGCAGCAGGTGATGGGGGTTTAGCCAGAGGTATGGCAGAACACAGCCCCATCCCATCGCTATGCTAGAAGAAGGATCCTGATCATCTAGTGCTGAATATCCATGTCAAAGTCTTTGGTTTCGCCGCAACAGTCGCTACAGTCTGAGCTGGCACTGCCAGATATTACCCCAGCTCCAGCCCGGATCCGGCGGGGGTGGCATCTCTGTCAACAGCCAGAAACAGTACAACTCTTGGCCTCAGTCCTCGGATCCCGTGTGTTGATGACGGGGGGATCCGGCTCTTTGCAGCGGGTGGCCCCAATCTTGGCTCCCTTGGCTCAACAGGTAGGTGTGACCCGGATCCCATTTGGCCACCATTGCAGTCAAGCGGAGCGGCAGGCGTTAGTCCAGCAGGCTCAACACCATCAGATCACTGGGATCCTGGGGATCGGCGGCGGTAAGGCCTTAGATATGGCCAAGTTGGTGGCTGACGATTTGAGAGTGCCCATTGCAACTGTGCCCACCTCCGCTGCCACCTGTGCGGCCTGGAGTGCCCTGTCCAATCTGTATTCAGAGCAGGGGGCCTTTTGTCATGATGTCACCCTGGTTCGGTCTCCAGACCTGGTGCTGATGGACTATACCCTGATCCAGTCGGCTCCGGTGCGAACCTTGCGGGCGGGGATCGGGGATGCCCTGGCTAAGTGGTATGAGGCTTCGGTCAGTAGTCGTTGCTCTGAGGATGTGCTGGTGATTGGGGCGGTGCAGCAGGCGCGGGTGTTGCGGGATCTGTTATTGCAAAAAGCGGAGGCAGCCTTAGCTGATCCCGGTAGCTTGGCCTGGCAGCAGGTGGTGGATGCTGCGATTGTTTTGGCGGGGATGGTGGGAGGACTGGGGGGATCCCAGTGTCGGACGGTGGCGGCTCATGCGGTTCACAATGGCCTAACCCACTTACCCCAGCACAAAGGGACTCTACATGGCGAAAAAGTGGCCTACGGGATCCTGGTGCAACAACGGCTAGAAGAGATTTTGCAGGGCAATCAATTGGCGGCCACCGCCCGTCAGCAATTGCTTAGCTTTTATCAAACCATTGGCCTACCCATCACCCTGGCGGATCTGGGGCTGGATTTAGGCCGGCAGGAACTGTTAAGTGTCACCCAAGTGGCCTGTGCCCCAATGTCAGATATCCATCACCTGCCGTTTGAGGTCAGTCCAGAGGCTCTGATGGTGGCGATGCAAACCACAGACATGGCAGATACCCGTGCTAAGGCTGAATGGACGGCATGGGCCTGAAGCTCTGCACCGATCTCTGTACTGATCAAGATCCGATAGGATAGACCCTGACCACAAGCCTGCAGTACAGCCATGATTGGGATCCGGAGTGGAGGATGGGAAGGATTTCGGTGGTTTCGGCTGGCCCTGCAGGTGCAAGGATCCGTTGTCCTAGCGGTGATGCCCCGCACCCTGCTCTCTGGTCTGTTTGGGGTACTGATCTCCAGCTTATATGCCCTAGGATTTCCACTGGAACTATCGGCGTTTGTGGCCTTTGCCCCCAATATCGTCCTGGGTTTGATGTTGGTCTTTCGCACCAACACCGCTTACGAACGATTTTGGGAAGGACGCAAAGCCTGGGGAGCCTTGGTCAATGATGTCCGCAACTTAGCCCGTCTGATCTGGGTGGCCATCGAAGCAAAAACACCCCATGATCAGGAGCGCAAAATCAGGATCCTGTATCTGCTCCCAGCCTTTGCGGTGGCGGTGAAACAGCATCTACGCCAAGAACCCCTCCTGGAGGATATCCACCCTTTAGTCAGTTCTGAACAACTCCAAAAACTCAAATTGATCCAACATCCCCCCCTCCAAATTGCTTTTTGGATCGGAGATTATCTGCAAAGTCAATATGAGGCCCAGCGGGTTGAGGTCTATCAGCTCACCATCATGGTGGAACGGCTCAACAGTATGGTGGATGCCCTCGGAGCCTGTGAGCGGATCCTGATGACCCCAATACCGCTGGCCTATGCGCTCCACCTCAAACAGCTCTTGCTGATCCACTGCTTATTACTGCCCTTTCAGATGGTGCAAGGACTGGGCTGGCTGACAGGGCCAATTGTGGCGCTTCTCAGTTTTATGTTATTTGGAATTGAAGAAATCGGCATTGAAATTGAAAATCCCTTTGGCCGGGATCCGAATGATCTACCGCTCGATCTGATCTGCGCCAAAATGCAGCACAATATCGATGACTTACTCCACAGCCGCCGTGATACCCAAAAGCTTTGATGGAGGACCCAGAAAGTCTGATCTGTCTGGTACTCTGGCGGCAAAACTCGAAGGCCAGCTCTATGTATCTTTTGATTCCAGCGGCGGGCAGTGGCCGCAGAATGAAGGCCCCACAGAATAAATTGCTACTGAGCCTGCAGGGGCAGCCGATGTTGAGCTGGACCCTCAGGGCCGCTGATCGGGCACAGACCATCACCCGGATCGGCATCATCAGCCAGCCCACCGACAATCCCCAATGGATCCCGCTGTTGCAGCAGCTTGATCTGAGCACCCCGATTGACCTAATCCCTGGCGGATCCACCCGCCAAGAGTCTGTGTATCGGGGTTTGGTGTTTTTGCAAGCGCAGCCTGAGCCGCCGGAGTATGTGTTGATTCATGATGGGGCGCGCTGCTTGGCCACCCCAGACCTATTTGACCGCTGTGCCACCGCTTTGAAGACCACCGCTTTGAAAAAACTACAATCCAGTCCACAAGGGATCATCGCTGCCATGCCCGTCAAGGACACCATCAAACTAGCCACCCAGGAGTTGTCATCCGGATCCCTGCTGGTGGAGTCCACGCCGGAGCGGAGCCGATTGTGGGCCGCCCAAACCCCCCAGGGCTTTCAGGTGCAAGCCTTACTCCAGGCTCATGTCCAAGCGTTGCGGCAGAGGTGGAATGTCACCGATGACGCCGCTTTGTTTGAAAAAATGGGCTGGCCGGTGGCCCTGATCGAAGGGGAAGAAACCAATCTCAAACTCACCACCCCACTGGATATTTGGATAGCTGAGCGGATCCTGGCGACTGATCCCGAAAATCATCCCAAGCAATAGTGGATCCTTGCCATAGTCATGCCTTACCCTAGCTCAAAGTCTTACGGGCTTTGCTCTGAATCCCTGAGCTAGAGGGATAAGCTAAATAGGTGCTGTCCAGCATCACAGTCAAGTCTCACAACTGAACCACCATTAGAACTGAACCATGGCAACAACACGACGGGTAGAACGGGTGGCGGAGCTAATCCGGCGGGAGGTCAGTCAACTGCTGTTATCGGGTATCAAAGATAACCGAGTGGGGGCGGGTATGGTGAGTGTCACCTCTGTGCAGGTTTCGGGAGATTTGCAGCACGCCCGCATTTTTGTCAGCATCTATGGCACCGAAGCGGCCCAACAAGAAACGATGGCGGGCTTGGCGGCGGCCACCAGCTTTGTGCGGCGAGAGGTGGGATCCCGCTTGGGCCTACGGCGGACTCCGGTGGTGGTTTTTGCTCAGGATGCCTCGCTAGAGCGGGGAACCAAAGTGCTGGCTCTGCTCAACCAACTACAACGGCGGCGGGAGGAAACCCAGGATCCCCCAAATCAACCCCAAGGTTCAACATCAGAAACCGGGCAAGAGGGTGGCCCTGATGAGGGTGAAAGCTGGGATCCTGATGCCTGAATCAGAGTTTGACGAAAGTCAGGGTGACCCATATCCACCGGGATCACCGCTAACCAGCCTTCAGAGAGGGTGGGAGGATCCGCTGCCAAGGATGTCGCCATCTGTTGAATAACCTCAACGGGCACCTGCCGGGGTCGATTTTGATTCCAACCCAGACAGATTTCTAACGGGGTGATCAAGTGCCAAGCCACCCAGGGATCCGGGCTGAGCTGCTGAAAGCCTTGACGCAGACTCATCCGACGCTGACGCTGGGCATTGGTGGCATCATAAACCACTGGGATCCGCTGGCTGAGGGCGGCTTTGAGCTGCTCAAAAACCTCTGCCTCGATATCGGGCCAGGATCCCTGGATCGCCTCATCCCCATAGAGCTGCTGTCGGATCCGGTCAGTGGAAATGATAGTTTGAGCTGAACCTAAGCGCAGCAATTCATTAGCTAAGGTAGACTTGCCACTGGCAGGACAGCCGATCAAGCAATGGCAGATGATGGCACCGTTCATAAGTCCTCAGATGTTTAGATCTGGAACTGAAACTAGCAAACCCTTCTGGACATCCCTCTTCGTGAACTGGTCACTCAAGACTTAAGTTAATTTTGGACAGTGTAGGTTTTGAGTTTTTGAGCGATTGGCAGCGAGAACCATTTCAATGAACAAGTGAACAAGCTGTAACGCTAAGTCTCTTGGGAATAAATCGATCGAACGAATGCCTGGTGCTCTGGTGAATTTAACCCTTGTTGCAAGACTGATAACACCGTTGCCATGTTCCCTGTCAGCAACGCCGGCACCGCTAGCCACAAGCCCGGAAAGATCCGGCTACGCACAATACCCTGATCATCTGGTAATTGCACCCGATACTCATCTGCCTCTAAGACAAACCAATCCAGTTCTGCTGTCAACGTGCGCCAGACGATATATTCCTGCACCTGATTGCGTCGATAAGCCCGCTTTTTATCGTGTAGATCGATCGCTGCGCTACTCGCTGCCACTTCCACCACCAGCTCCGGTGCCCCTTCAATGTAGTCCTCTGCGTCAATCGTTGCCTGTCTCCCTGGCACCAGCAGCACCGCATCGGGTTGGGGTTCATTCTCCAGATCCAGCCGCACCGTGGGTTCAATGCCCGCCACCACTCCTGGGGTAAAGGCCTTGTAAGTTCCCAGCCAGGCAACTAAATCTCCATGCGGTTCCCCATGACTTTTGATTCTTAGCGGCGATGCCATGTAAACCACCCCCTCAATCAGCTCAGCCTTTTTCAAACGTGGCATGGCTTTATAACACCGCTCAAACTCAGCCCGCGAGAGGCGATCGCCGTTTTCTAGGGGTGGAATCACAACCTTTGAATCTGGGATTGTAACCATTGATCTGTCCTCAACCCTGCTCCCATTCTAATTCCCTGCCCCATGCACACAATCTGGGCATACTGAGTAACAGTAAGAGGTGATCTATGGATGAAAGGGATAATGTGAGGACTTATCATCGTCGAACAGTGTTGCAACGGTTGGGGTCAGCGGTTCCGGCGGCGGTATTGGCGAGGTGTCTCATGACCCAGGCTAGCCCTAATTCAGAAAGCTCAGAGCCGGATCCCTTGCCCCCATTTGCGGTGGGGTTCCAGGATTGGCAAGCACGTTCAGGGGATTTCGCGGCTTGGTCAACCGCCGGGATCCAAGTGGCCAGTGATGGTACCCTGCGCCTGGATCCCAACACCTTTCGGCAGGAGCAGGATCCCTATCCGGCAGGATCCTATGAGGGTGGCAACTTTTACAACGGTGGCAACTATTGGGTGGGATCAGCCCTCAGCCCAGTTATAAAGGCTGGCTTTGGCTTTCAGGGGGTGATGGCCTCCTGGAATGCCGACACGCCTCCAGGCACCTGGATCGAAACTTTGGTGCGGGCAGAACGAACCCCCGGATCCTGGACCCGCTGGTACAACATCGGCATCTGGGCCGCTGACTCCACCACGATCCAGCGCCATTCCCTCAAACAAGAGCAGGATGATCAGGGCATTGTCTATGTGGATCTGCTGGTGCTCAAAGATACTCCTGCCGGGGGGCACGCCTACCAGGTCAAGACCCGTCTGTTCAGCCAGGATCCTGCCCTTAGCCCCCGCCTCCGTCGTGTGGGAGCTGCCCTCTCCAATGCCCCCCATCCGCCAGAGACCCTCGTACCGGGATCCGCGGCTTTGTGGGGCAAAGTCTTGCCGGTGGCCGCTTGCTCTCAGATGGTCTATCCCGATGGGGGCGAGGTCTGGTGCAGTCCCACCTCCATAGCCATGACACTGGCCTATTGGCAACAGGGGGATCCACTTTGTGAGTCAGGGGTACGCTCAGCCGTAAGGGGGGTCTACGATTGGGTCTACGACGGTCACGGTAATTGGCTGTTCAACACCGCCCATGCCGCCACGTTTGGTCTCGCCGCTGTAGTGGCCCGCTTCAGTAGTTTTGCGGCCCTAGAGCCTTGGATTGCTGCCGATGTGCCAGTCATCTTCAGCTTTGCCTGGAAAGAAGGGGAACTTGACCAAGCCCCACTACCCAAAAGCAACGGTCACCTTGCCGTATTGGTGGGCTTTGATGCCAAAGGGGATCCTGTTGTCAACGATCCAGCCGCCAGTAGCGATGGATCCGTCAGGCGCACCTATCGCCGCCACCAACTGGAAAAACTCTGGCTCGGCTACACCGGCGGCACGGTCTATCTGATCCATCCCCCGGATTGGTCTGTCCCCAGGCTGGGGTGAGAGGCCTTACTTTTGAGAAACCAGACTTATTTCTTTTTCAGCCAGCTAAACATCGCCCGCAGCTCTTTGCCCACCCGCTCAATCGGGTGCTCTGCTTCCCGCCGCCGCATGGCCGTAAATCCTGGCTTGCCCGCCTGATTTTCGAGCACAAACTCTCGCGCAAACTGCCCGGTTTGGATCTCGTTCAGGATCCGCCGCATCTCAGCACGGGTGGCATCGGTTACCACGCGGGGGCCACGGGTGTAGTCTCCATACTCAGCCGTATTGGAGATGCTATTGCGCATGGTTTCTAGCCCCCCTTCCACGATCAAGTCCACAATCAGCTTGACCTCGTGTAGACACTCAAAATAAGCCAGCTCCGGCTGATAGCCCGCCTCCACCAAGGTTTCAAAGCCAGCCTTGATCAGGGCAGACAAGCCACCACACAACACCGCTTGTTCCCCAAACAGATCTGTCTCGGTTTCTTCTCTAAAGGTGGTTTCTAAGATGCCTGCACGCGTGCCGCCAATCCCTTTGGCATAGGCCATCGCTCGTTCCCGCGCCCGACCCGAGGCGTCCTGATGCACCGCAAACAGACAGGGTACCCCCTCCCCCTGCTGGAAGGTTCGCCGCACCAAATGGCCAGGCCCCTTGGGAGCCACCATGATCACATCCACATCGGGGGGCGGATTGATCTGACCAAAGTGGATATTGAAGCCATGGGCAAAGAGCAATACGTTATCCGCCTGGAGATGGGGCCGGATCCGACTTTCGTAAATGCTGCGCTGGCCCTCATCCGGCAACAAAATCATCACCCAATCCGCCACCTCGGTGGCATCCTCAACGGTTTTGACCGTCAACCCATCCGCCTCAGCCTTGGGCCAGGAGCGGCTGCCCTGATACAGACCCACCACCACATTGACACCGCTGTTGTGGAGGTTGAGGGCGTGGGCATGACCTTGGCTGCCATAGCCGATCACCGCCACCGTCTTACCCGCCAAAACCTCAAGGTTGGCATCATCGTCGTAATACATCCGTGCCATGTGGTCTACTCCTACCGGGATCCCCAGCTCAATCAAATGCTCAGTCTCACAGTCTGCAACAAGCAAACAGGACAAACTAGACTACCAGGATCCCAGATCCTAAAGTGCCTAGATATCCCATTTGCAGCAAAAGTTCATACAGCCCAATTCACAGATCAAGGCAGGATCCGTTCTAAC
>CAZODP010000028.1:14201-15584 GCA_964578595.1 uncultured bacterium | reverse complement strand
TTCTAACATTGCCATTCAGGCAGTCTCATTTCTGAATAGACCTGATCAAGGCTGACCTAAGGTTACTTACTTAAAGCCCACCGCCGCTTGCCAGACAAAGGCCAGCAAAAAGAACAGCACCGGGATCACCGGCAACAGATCCACCAGCGGATCAAACAGTTCATAGCCTTCGGGCAGCGAGGCCAACACCATCAGAGCGGTCATCGCGGACATAGACACCCCAATTCAGATCACAAACGACTCAGTAATGTCATAGAGCGTAACATGAGTGAGGGAATCCCACTTTTAACATCAAGAAAAGTAAAGCCTAAGCTATGCACCGACTCAAGATTTTGACCCCCTACATCAAGCTGGATCAACTGCTAAAGCTGGCGGGATGGGTGGGATCCGGGGGACAGGCCAAAGAACTGATCGCCGCGGGCGAGATCAAAGTCAACGGCGACGTTGAAACCCGGCGAGGCAAAAAGCTCACCACCGGAGATCAGGTGCAGTTTTTAACCGAAAAAGTCGAGATCGATTGCCTTTCTCAAGCAGACATGGATCCAAATCTTGATCAAGCCATCACCAACTCAGGCCGCTTGGAATGACGGATCCCTTCGATGGCAGCGGCGTAGTCAGGGGCTTTGAAGACCGCGGATCCGGCCACAATTGCATTGGCTCCGGCTTCGAGCACCTGCCAGGTGTTGTTGACCTTGAGGCCGCCATCCACTTCGATCCACGGATCCAGGCCCCGTTCGTCACAGATCTGTCGCAGCTTGGCGATCTTGGGCAGCACTGCCGGGATAAAACTCTGGCCCCCAAAGCCGGGGTTGACACTCATGATCAACACCAGATCCACCACATCCAGCACATATTCGATCAGATCCAGCGAGCTACCAGGATTGAGCACCACCCCCGCTTGCTTACCCATATCTTTGACCAGATTGAGGGCGCGATGGAGGTGAATGGTAGAGGTGCCCTCGGCGTGAATGGAGATGATGTCGGCCCCCGCCTTAGCAAAATCTTCCACGTACCGCTCCGGTTCCACGATCATCAGGTGGACATCGAGGGGCTTGGTGGTGACAGGTCGAATCGCACTCACAATCAGGGGACCAATGGTGATGTTGGGCACAAAACGACCATCCATCACATCCACATGGATCCAGTCAGCCCCGGCCTTGTCAACCGCTTGGATCTCTTCCCCCAAGCGACTGAAATCGGCTGACAAAATCGAGGGGGCGATTACAGTTGACTTGGTCATGGCAGAGGCTCTCAGGGGTTATGTTTTGTCCCCCCATCCTAAATCCTTATGGGATACCCTAAGCTCTTTCTTTCCCCAAAATGCCCCCAGACAGGATCAATAGAGATTCTGCTGTGGCTAAAAGCTATGTCTTAATCCCAAAA
>CAZODP010000028.1:6923-14101 GCA_964578595.1 uncultured bacterium | reverse complement strand
AAACATCCCCAAAACATCAAGGATTCGGCCAAACCGGCTCAAGCTGAAGCCTTGAGACCATGAGCCGCCCGTTTGTAAGCCTCATCCAGAGTTTCTGCCAGGGTCGGGTGAACATGAACCAGCGTGGCCAGCTCTTGAACCGTGGCCCGACGGGCAATGGCTTGGGCCGACTCATGGATCAAATCAGCCGCATGGGATCCGAAAATATGCACCCCCAGTAGCTCGCCGGTGTGCTTGTCAAAAATCAGCTTGGCCAACCCATCGGTTTCTTGGGAAGCCACTGCTTTGGAATTGCCCCCAAAATAGCTACGGACGGTGCCCACCTCATAGCCCTCTGCTTTGGCCTGGGGTTCAGTCAAGCCCACAAAGCCCATTTCGGGGTGGGTAAACACCGCCGCCGGAATACTGCGGTAATCCATATGGGCAACCCGGCCACAGATGTTTTCCACCGCCAGGATCCCTTGGGCCGAGGCGGTATGAGCCAGCATCATCTTGCCGGTGGCATCCCCAATCCCCCAGACATGGGGTAGCTCAGTGGCCATGCGCGAATCCACCGGGATAAACCCCCGCTTGCCGGTGTCTAGCCCCAGCGCATCGAGGCCCAACTCTCGACTGATTGGGATCCGACCGGTGGCCACCAAGCAGGCATCCATTTCCAGGGTTTCTCCATTGGATAGCTCGATCCGCACCGGGGATCCGGGGGTAACCGTTTTGGCCAAAACTCCGGTGTAGGTCTGGATATTACGGGGTTTGAGCAACACCCGCTGAGCCATGCGAGCGATATCCGGATCAAAGGCGGGCATCAGGGTGGGCAAGGCTTCGATCACCGTCACCTGGGATCCCAAAGCGGTGTAGACATCCGCAAATTCGAGGCCGATATAGCCACTGCCAATGATGGCCAACTTAGGGGGCACCCAATCCAGCCGCACGCCGTCATCACTGGTATAGACGGTCTTGCCATCGAGGCTGATGCCAGGGGGCACAAAAGGAGCGGATCCCGTGGCCAAGATCACATCCTGAGCGGTGTAGGTCTGGGAGCCGGAGTCGGCAGTGACCTCAACGGTGACCCCATCGGCCTCGGCAGCCAACAATCGTCCGGTGCCGGATAAGATATCAACCTTGAGCTTTTGCAAAGATTGGGTCAGATCCTGACGAATTTTATTGACCACAGTGGCGGCATGGGTGGCAATAGCCTTGGCATCCACCTGGATTGAGCCAACCGAGATGCCAAACTGATCCGCCGTTGCGATCTCTCGGATCCGACCGGCAGCAGCCAGCAGCGCCTTAGAGGGGATACAGCCTCGATTGATACAAGTGCCCCCCATCTGGTGGGATTCCACCACCGCCACCTTGAGACCTTGCTCCACCGCATGCAGGGCTGCCCCGTGCCCTCCCACTCCGGCCCCAATAATGATCAAGTCATAGTCAAAGGTTTTGTCCATTGCAATATCAGCAGGAGCATCAGCAGGATCAAAAGAAAGCGGGGTTTGACTCATGGCACCAACTCACAACAGCAGATCATTTGATCTTGGTTGCTCTATTATCAACGCAAAGCCTGTCATTGTTAAACAAGAGGTTGAGCAGCCCCTAATGCAGGGATCCCAAATTCGAGGTTTGCAGTTCAGCCGGACTTGGTTAACCTGGGTAAATGCTAAAACTAGAACTTGTAAAAATCTAAAGAAACATCTGGGGATCTGGCCCCTAGAGGTTCTCAGACCCCGACCCATTTGGCCCCAACCCTAACCCTTCTGGATCGTTCCACATACGAGGAGTATACAAGGAGTCCTGATGAACTCATTTGTGCTGATGGGAGAAGTGATCTCTCAACCGGAGCTGCGCTATACCCCCGATAATCTAGCTGTGGCCTCCATGACGGTACGATTTCCAGCCCCCCGTGAGGACGAGGATCCCTATGAGCTGCGGGTGGCCAGTTTTGGGGAATTGGCTCAATCGGTCACACAATCCTGTGCGGTGGGGACGGTGGTGACCATCGAGGGAGAACTGCGGATGAATACGGTAGAGCGGGATGGCCGCAAAGAAAAAGTCGCTGAGGTGATCGGTCGGCGGGTCTTTCCGATGGGATCCCAGCTCCCGGTGGCGCTGGAATCTCGTCCGGCCCCGGATGCTCGTGCCACCACACCCGCCACAACCGCTAGCCCAGCCATGAGTGCTGCTGCCATCACTAGCCCCAGCAAGGCTGCAGCCCCAGCCCCAGCTCCTCGTCCTGCCCCCTACTCCCCACCACCCAATGACGATGAAATGGATGGCCCAGGGCTAGGATCCGCTGACGAGATTCCATTTTGAACCCACTCTTAAACTCAAGGTTGAACCCGATCCGTCAGGCTATCTTGGGATGCTCTAATCAGGGCCGACCGCTCCGGATCCTGCATCTGACCCCCGGTCGCTGGCCTGTGCTGCTGATGGCGGGAGTTCATGGGGATGAAATCGAAGGGATCCGACTTTTGGAGCGATGGGTGGCCCAACAATTCTCAGGCTCATCCTCTAACTCATCACCAGCCTCAGCCTGGGATCCGGCTCCCTTTCAAAGCCTTGATCTGTGGGCGATCCCCTGTGTCAACCCGGACGGGGCGGCTCTTCAGCACCGCTGCAATGGGCGAGGGGTGGATCTCAACCGCAATTTACCCAGCCGAGACTGGATCCCAACGGTACTCAATCCCCGCTATCCCCCTGGGCCTGAGGCCGGATCCGAACTTGAAACTCAGCTTCTGGTGCGATTGATCGAGGTGTTGCAACCGCAGGCGATTTTTTCGTTACACTCGGCCTTCACCGACCGCTGCATCAATATCAACGGATCCGATCACAATGGTTCCCTCCATCGGGCCAAAGCCATTGCCCAGGCGATGTCGGCTCACAGTGGCTATCCCATCACCACCGATATTGGTTATCCCACCCCCGGATCTCTGGGGACTTGGGCGGGGCATGAGCGGGGGATCCCGACCCTAACGCTTGAAGTTCCTAAGGGCCAGGATCCGGAGCAGGTCTGGGCTGAGCATGGACAAGCCCTAACAGCAGGGATCCAGTCCATCCGCCTGTTGTGCTGACCTTAAGGTGGACTTTAAGCTGCTGGATACTCAGGTTGACTTTGTCTGCAACTGCGTCCACAGTGCATCTACACCTACAGTGCATCCATCAGTGCATCCATTAAAAGCATCCACAAGAGGGTGGCAGGTTAATCCTTTCAGCCCCTCTACAGATGGTGTCAAGTGGTTTATGGTTGTAGGGATTGATTTGCAATCTTTGATCAAGGCAGACGCGAGGACAGAGTTGTGCAAGTAGCCCTTGACTACTACCGAATGTTAATGGTGCCCATCCAAGCGGATGAGCCAGAGATTGAGCGTGCCTACCGAGAGCGCAGTGCCCTCCCCGAAGAAGAAGCCCTGCCGTCCTCGCTGTGGCTGCGCTTTTCCACTCAGGCGGTGGAGGCCCGTAGCAAACTCCTGGAAGAGGCGATCCTGGTGCTACTCAATCCAGAACATCGCCGTGACTACAACAATCAACTCACAGCCGCTAACCCCAATCTCGATATCGATCAGGAGCTGCTGCCGGGGGCACTGATGATCCTCTGTGAGACGGGCGATTATCAGGCGGCCCAAACCCTGGCCGAAACCCTGCTCAGTCAGGGGCATGCTGCCACCGAGGATGCTGTCTTGACCATTGCGCTGGCTCGCCTAGAGATGGGTCGAGAAGCCTGGAAGGAAGGATCCTATGAAGCTGCAGCTCAGTGGCTCCAAAATGCCCTAGCCGAACTGCAAGAACACCAGCATCTGCCGGAATTGCAGGCGGAGATCCAAGCGGATCTGGGCAAATTGCGTCCCTACCGGATCCTGCAACTGGTCGAACAAGAGGCCAAAACCGCTCATTCTGAAAAAGCAGGGGTGCAGCGACAGCAGGGGCTGGCTCTACTCCAGGGGATGCTCCAAGATCGTCAAGGCATTGAAGGCACCGGCCAAGACGGATCCGGCCTGGGAACCGAAGATTTTTTGCGGTTTGTGCAGCGGCTGCGGCGGCATCTGACCCTAGAGGAACAAGAAAGCCTACTGGCCCCCGAGATCGAGCGGCCTTCATTTGTGGCCTTATATCTGGCGGCTCAGGTGCAATTGGCCGCTGGCTATGCCCATCACCAGCCCGACCGGGTTCGCAGAGCGCAGGCTCTTTTGGCTCGCTTAGCCCGCGATCAAGATGTGGGGCTAGAGCAGGCTGTGTGCGCGCTGTTGTTGGGCCAAACCCAAGAGGCACAGCGGTTTATCAAAGAGACCCAAGACACAGATGCGGTGGCCTTTATGGAGCAACACTCCCAGGGATCCCCGGATCTGCTGCCCGGTCTGTGTCGCTACAGCGAAAAGTGGTTTACTGAAGAAATCTTCCCGGAAATCAAAGGCTTGGATCCGACTCAAGCCAGCCTGCAGGGCTACTTTGACGATCCACAGGTGCAGGCTTACCTAGAGCAGGTCAGCGCTCCTGCTGCTGCCCCCGCCGCCGAACCTCACCGCAGCGGATCCCCCAATGGCAATGGCATCAAAATGCCGAAGATGGGCGATGTGAGACCGATGGGAGTGCCTGCTGCCGCTTCCAGTTCGATGGCTACCGTATCCCGTGCCCCCGTAGGACTGGCCGAAGGATCCCCCAAAGAGCCATTACTGCCCCCGCAAGCCCCTCAGCGGGGATCCCGACGCGGCCCTGCCCAAGGCACCCCACGGGTTTCTGATCTGCCCAGTCTTGCGGATGATGCCCTCAAAGATGGATCAAAGTCCAAAGATAAAGATGCCCCACGGGATCCACGGGCCTATCCTGCCTCGATGCGACCTCATTTGACGGCCCGCCGCCAACGCTCTGCTCCCCCTCGGATCCCTCCTTTGCTCAAAGTTTTGGGGTTACTGAGTGTGGTGGTGATCTCACTGTTGTTGATCTGGCAACTCTTACGGGCTTTGTTTACCGTCTCCCCACCGCCCCTTCCTCCAGAACAGCCGCAGGTGGAGATCGAACAGCCTCCGGTGGCATTGGATCCGGCACCGCCGCCGCCCCCTCCGGCAGATCCCGTCCCACCTCCGCCTCCGGCGATCCCCGCCCCCTGGGGTAATGCCCAGCAGGTGCGAGTGGTATCCAACACTGGCCTTAATGTGCGGGCCACCCCCAGCTTGCAGGGCAATGTGGTCAGAACGGCAGCCCCTGAAGCGGTGCTTGAGGTTTTGGAAGCTCAGCTTGGGACAGGGGGGGTACCGGTTTGGCTCAGGGTCGACGGCGGCTGGGTCGCAGTGGAGTTCAACGGCACTCGCTTGGTGGAACCCCAGTAATGCCAGTCATAAATGGCACTAAATGACACTGAATAACTGACACCAAATAACATGGCAGCAAGGCACGAAGGCCAGTCAACCCGAGCCGGCATTTAGCGGAGACGTTCTGGCGTGGATCTATTGCGCAATGCCCCTCTGGGGGTCTATCTGGAATCCCCCCGCACCTGGCTGCATGAGCTGGATCCTCGCATTAAGCTGGTCTGGCTCTTTAGTTTGCTACTTAGCCCGATTTTGGCCAACGATGTTTGGCGGCTGGGGCTGGTGGTGGGATTGCTGCTCTTGACCCTGCTCAGTGGCCTACCCAGACGAGTGTGGCGCCGACAGGTGCCGTTGGTTTTGATCCTGGGATTATTGACCTTTCTGGTTACTGCCATCACCCCAGATGGACTGGGGGTGACCCCGATCCCGCAACGAATGGGCAGCGATGTCCCCGCCTATGGACTCCTGGATCCCGCTGATGAGATTCCTGATGAAGATGAAACGGAGGGGACGGCTGTGGCATCTGGCTCAGAGCTATTGGCGGTGGATTGGCAGGCTCTCAATCGCCAGGATCCCTACCGCTACAGACTGCTCAAGATCCCCAAGTTTTTGATCTTAGGCCCCTTTGAGGTGACATGGCGTTCGGTCAATCTGGGGATCCGGGTGGGGACACTAATTTTTTTGTTGCTATATGCCACCAGCTTGTTTTTGTTGACCACAGCCCCCGAGGAGGTCTCAGAAGGGATTGAGCGGATAGCTCGCCCCCTCAACCGCTTGGGGGTGCCTGTGTCAGAGATCGTGTTGACGCTGACTTTAGCCTTGCGGTTTTTGCCTCTCGTGTTAGAAGAAGTCCAAAATCTGGTGCGGGCGGTACGGACGCGGGATATCCGCTGGCAATTGCTCAGCTTTCGGATGCTGATCCATACCATCTTGTCCCTTGTGGAGCGACTCCTGGAGAATCTGCTCCTCCGCGCTGCCCAGACCGCTGCCGCCATGAGGGCACGAGGATATGGTGGCCCCAGCTACAGTGTCCGCTGGCATATCTTGACGTTGCGATTGCGAGATTGGATCCTGCTGGCTTTGTTACCCGTGTTTTGGGGAGTCCGGTTGGTGTATTTCAGTCAGTTCAGCTAAGGGCAGTTCAGCTAGGGGGATCCTAGAGCAGCCAGAGCCTGCTGGGCTTGGGTGGCCACCTGTTCCACCGGATCTGAGGTCAGTTGGGTCAGTCCGGGCCGGGTTGCCTCTCCCCCAATCCGGGCCAAGGCCAAGGTGATGCGGTAGCGCAACTGCCAGTCCGGATCCGTCAGTCGGGATACTAAGACCGGGATCGCCCGTGGATCCGCCAGATCCCCCAGGGCAGCAGCGGCAGCGGTACGAATCAGCTCATTACCTGTGCTCAGGGCTTGGGCCAGGGTCTCAAACGCCTCCGGATTGCCCAGTTCTCCAAGGGCGGCAATAATGCTGAACTGTGCCAGCCACTCTGGTTCAGCTTGGTAGGCCTGCAATAGATCGGACAACACCTGAGGTTGCTTGAGATCCCCCAGAGCCGCTGCCGCCGCCGCCCGCACATCAAACTCCGGATCCTGCTTGAGCAGGCGCAACAGCAAAGGCAGAGGCAGACTGGGATCCGGCAGGGTCAAGGTGCCCAACTGGCTGACTGCTGCGTAGCGCACGCGGGCATTGGCATCCTCACAGCCCCGCCACAACACCTCTAGGGCCTGCTCCGGCGGCAAAGGTCGCGCCTGATTGATCGCCCGCAATCGCTCGCCTAGATCCTCCGCTTGGAGCTGAGCCAGTAGCCGTTCTTTGAGGGCGGCCAGATCAGACAGGCCAGAGTGCTCAGCCGTCGCCCCATGGTCTGAAGCAAGGGGGTCTGAAGCAAGGGGG
>CAZODP010000028.1:3614-6823 GCA_964578595.1 uncultured bacterium | reverse complement strand
GCAGGGTGATCTGGGGAGGGATCCGAAGAAGCCATAAAAAACTCTGTTGGCAGAGGGAAAAGATCAGATGCTATGCTCGTTAAGCACTGCACATCTTTATCATCTCATGCCGCTGCAGCAAGACAAAAAACAAGAGGCCATCAACACCTTCCAGGTTCATCCCACCGATACTGGATCTGCTGATGTTCAGGTGGCTATTTTGACCCGCCGCATCGAGCAACTGACCACCCATTTGCAGCAAAATCCCAAAGATTTCAGCTCTCGCCGGGGCCTGATGTCGATGCTGGGCCACCGCAAACGTCTGCTCAATTACATTGCCGAAAATAACCCTGACCGCTTCCGTAACCTTGTGGATACCTTGGGGATCCGGGTTCGTCGCTAACCCACGCTAGGCTAGACGTATAGCGATAGGGCGGACAACTCATGGGTCGTGCGGGACGCAAGCAATCAAAGAAGCCATCCAAAAGTAATCCAGCCAATCATCCGGATCCCGTTCTCTCTCAGCAGGGATCCGACCCAGTGGATCAAAGCCATCCTCAAAGCAGATCAGGATCCACACTGCCTGAATCCACCTCGGGGGCCAGCTCTGAAACTGACCTTCCCCCGGCAGAGGAGCAACTGTTGACCAAGCCTCTGGCCAAGGCTCCAAAAATTGGATCCAGAGCCAAAAAATCTCGTTCATCGCGTTCAGCTATTCCTGGGCTGGATGACCTCAACCAGAGCCAAGGGCGGATTGAGAAAGGGATCGAGAGCAAAGCCACTCAGCGGCGGGCGACAGAAACAGCACTTGAGCAGCAGCCCTCCAACTTCATTCCAGAAGAGGTCAGCACTCGTATGGTGCGGCGGGTGGTGTTATTTTGTGGGATCCCGACCTTTTTGGGGTTGAGCAGCTTTGGGATCAACTACTACCTGATCACCCGCGATATTGTGGTTTTGCCCAGCTACTTCACCCTGGTGGAAACTGGAGCCTTGTTTGGGCTGGGATTTGTGGGCATTACCTATGGGGTGTTGTCGGCCTCGTGGGACTCAGAGCCGGGGTCCAGACTGGGTCTCTCTGAGTTCAGAACCAATCTGGGCAACATGATCCATCAGTGGCAAGAGCAGGCCAAAGCCAAGCGCAGCCCGCAGGATGATGACTAAAGTGGGATCTGGGGGAAAAACCAAAAGTGGGATCCGCCATGGTGGAAATCGGGTCGATCCAGAGTGTGATCCACAGTGTCCGGGGCATCAGAGCCGTCCGAGTCCGATCTCCCCACCCAGAAAGTGTCTTAAAATGAAACCATGAGAGATTTTCAAAACAATTCTTCTAATTTTTCTGAGGATGTAGCCATGAAAAAACTGTGGCAATCCCGCTGGTTTCGGCCCATTGTCGCCTTTGTACTGGCGGTCATGATGTTTTTAGTGCCTGCCGGAGATGCCTGGGCACGCAGTGGGGGCCGGATTGGGGGCGGATCTTTTCGGTCAATGCCCCGGTCGATGCCCCGCAGCGGGCCGCGCTATGCCCCAAGGCCTTACGCTCCGGGCTATGGGGGTGGATTTGGTTTTCCGCTGGTGTTTCCCTTCTTTTTGGGTGGGGGGGGCGGCCTTTTTACCCTGTTGTTGGTGTTGGGGGTGGGCAGCTTTTTGATTCGCACGGTGCGTAGTGCCACCCAGGATGACGAGGGCCAAACCCCCGGATCCCGGCGCAATGTCCGTCTCTATGAAATCCGGGTAGGTTTGTTGGCCAATGCCCGCAGTTTGCAAAAAGAGATTGACCGCTTGGCGATGGAAGCCAACACGGATACCCCTGAAGGGCTGAGCCGGCTGTTGCAGGATGTGTGCCTCAGTTTAGTGCGCCATCAGGACTTTTGGGTCTATGGCCAGTCATCTGCTGAGGTGTTGTCATTGCCGCAGGCGGAGCAGGTCTTTTACCAACGATCTCTGCAAGAGCGCAGCAACTTTTCTGCTGAGACCCTCTCCAAAATCGGATCCCAGTCGCTGCAACAGACCCATGGATCCCAGTTATCACCCCAAGATAGCCCCAGTGAGTATATTGTGGTCACCCTTCTGGTAGCGTCTGAAGCAGGAGCGGCTACACTACCAGTAGCAGATTCAGCATCTGCACTCCGGCAAGGGCTGACCCAACTGGCCTCCACCTCTGCTGAAAAGCTAGTGGCAATGGAGGTGTTGTGGACACCTCAGCAGGAGGGCGATATCCTCACCACCGACGAAATGCTGGCGGAATATCCTCAAATGCGCCTGCTCTAAGCTAGGCCACGGTTTTGGGATTGGGCTGAGGGCTGAACTGTGGCATGACCATGCCGAGGGATCCCGATGTCAGCTCCTTTTGATCGCGCTAAGCAAGCTCTCCGGATCAACTGTCCAGTCCCAGGCCCAGATATGCCTGACTCACCAGGGATCCAGTCTGAGTCGGCGCAACATTTTGCTCATTCCATTGCGGCTGCCACAGATCAGGTGCTGGATCATTTGTTTGGGGAGATTGCTTCCTCTGAGCCGCAGGATACCTCTTACCCCTATATGGGCACTCGACCTCCTCTGCCACCGCGAGGGGGTTTTTGCTGGGGAAAGGTGCTGGTATTGGGGGTGGGGTTAGCCTTTGTTGGGGGTCTGGGCTGGATTGGATCCCAGCATTGGCGATCATTGCCTTGGGTCTCTGGCTCTAGTCATGAGGGGGTCTCCTCTTGGGAGCGCGATTCTCTCTCCTGGCCGGTTGCAGGGTTTGCGGATCCGGCTGAGCCACTGGCATCTGAGCTGGCAGCATCGGGGTTGGAGGCGGTTGAGCTGGCTGACGATCCAGCCGATCTGTCCTCTCCTGCGCAGGGGGAGACTCAAGCCAATCCTGTGGCGGCATATCCTCCTGGGTCAATCTCTCAGACGGCTTCAGCACCAGTAGCACCACCGTCAGTAGCACCACCATCACCGGTCACGACGGCTGCGGTTCCTCCCCCTGCCCCCATCTTGGGGCCTCCGGCAGGGATCCGGCTGGTGGGGATCCTACGTGCCCCTGGAGATCCGGTGGCGATGATGATGGTCGATGGCCGCAGTCATCAAGCCGGGGTCGGCGGATCAGTGGCGGGATGGCAGGTGATTTCCATCAGTCCCCACAGCGTGGTGATCAGCAATGGATCCCAGCGGCGAATTTTACAGATCAGCCTGGGGGGAGGGTGAGGCCCAGTCCTGGTTTTGCCTTTTTCTAGTCCATTTCTAGC
>CAZODP010000028.1:0-3514 GCA_964578595.1 uncultured bacterium | reverse complement strand
CCATTTCTAGCCCAGCTTGCCGGGATTTAAGATCCCCAGAGGGTCAAACTGTTGCCGAATCATCCCCATCAACCGCTGTACATCCGCCGGGATCCCCCAGACATCCCAGGCTTGCTTTAGAGGCAGAGGAGCTTCCAAAAGAGTCAGGGATCCGGCTTCGGCTTGGAGGCGGCTGCGCACCTGACCCAAAACATCTGCAGAAAGGGACGGCGGTGCCCACCAGCGGCCAATTCCCCCCCCGCGATGGATCCAGACATAACCACCCGGATAGGTTGTGGAGAGCCAGTCTGCCCAAAAGACACTGCGGTGGGGTGGGATCCTGAGCTTGAGTAGCAGGCGATCCGAGGCGGCAGATCCCAGATCAAGGTTTGGATGATCAAGGTTTGGCTCCCATCCCTCCTGTAGCCCTGCCATTAGGCCCAGATCCTCGATAATCGCTTGCAATCCTGCTGTCTGTGGCCCCAGATCGGATCCCTGGATCTGAATCAGCAATCCCACCGGAGCGGAGATGCCCTGATCTTTGAGCCAAGCGGATCCTAAGACATCCAATCCTGTGGGGGTGAGGGGGGAATCTGTGATCTGGGCTGATAGCCGACTGATGGAATCTCGATCTCCTGCGATCAGGTAGGTTGCCCGCTGAGGGGGAAGGGGATAAAGCCGCAGTGTCACCTCGACCAGGATCCCCAAGGTGCCAAAGGATCCGCTCATCAGCTTCATCAGGTCATAGCCCGCCACATTTTTAACCACGCGCCCCCCTGCTTTGGCCAGACGTCCATCCGCCCGCACAAAACTCACCCCCAATAGCAGATCCCGCACACCGCCATAACGATGGCGCAGGGATCCTGTGTCACCAGTGGCGATGATGCCCCCAATGGTGGCGGCTTGGGAATAAAGCGGATCCACAGGCCACCACTGCTGGGCTGCTGCCAACTGAGCTTGGAGGGTGTGTAGTGGCATCCCCGCCTCCACCGTCACCGTCAGGTCAGCCACCGCATGATCAAGCAGGCGATCCAGCTTTTGGGTGGACACCGCCACTTGGGGAGAACGCACCAGGGATCCCCAGCCCAGTTTGCTACCGGATCCGGCCACCAACAGCGGGATCTGGTGGTGGTGGGCCAGTGCCACCAGGTCTGCCAGATCTGCAACCCGTTCTGGCCATACCATCGCTGCCACTGGATCCTGGCTAGCGGTGCTGAAGGCTTGCTGCCAATTGGGGGATAGCTCGCCCCAGTCTTGGTGAGGATAGTCTGAGAACGCACCAGAAACAGCCAAAGTCCGGATCCTTAAAACAGCCTGAAATCCCCTGCAAACGCAGCCCTTGCAAAAATAGCTCTTCTCAGCCTAAGGCTCAATGACAGCTCAATTTTCGATATCAGGCCAGGATCCATCCCCGTTGATCCGCCGAGTCAGGTGTCGAACTTCTCCGAGGAGCACCTCAAAGCGATGATCCTGCTCTGCTTGCCGTTGGAGAATGACAATCTGCTGATCTTGGATCTTGATCATCTGCTCGGCCAGCATTTCCATCTGTTTTTGGGCAGTCAATTGGATCTCAGTCAGTTGCATGATCTGGGGGTGAGCCAGGTTAGCCACCTCCTCAATTGCAGCGGCCAGTCGGTCAATACGTTCTTCAGGAGTCATCTTGTCGGTTCCCTGATACCCACAACAGCAGAAATGATCAGCCTTATCCAGATTAGTCCTTCAGGAAAGGCGTGTCAGTCGATCCGGCAACCGCCTACTGAAAGTTTTATTGAGAATTTTATTGAGAATAATCACTCTTGAGCTGGGGGCAAAGCCCGCGTCCCTGGCAGCATCACCGAGATGGGTTTGTGGGCGATCCGATTGCGCCCCTGAGCTTTGGCGGTGTAGAGCGCATCATCCGCATGCTTGAGCAGTAGATAGGGATCCCGATGCTCAAACAGGCTGGGATAGGCGGCAGCGATCCCCATACTGATGGTGACGTGTTCACTCACAGTCGATTTCGGATGGGCCAGTTGGAGTTGAGCAATAGAGTTTTGGATATTTTGGCCCACCATCAAGGCCCCTTGCAGGGTGGTGTTAGGCAAAAGAATGATGAACTCCTCGCCGCCATAGCGGGACACCTGATCCTCAGTCCTCCGCAACGCCCGCTGGATCCCTTGGGCGATCTGAAATAGACAGACATCCCCAGCCTGGTGGCCAAAGTGGTCATTGTAAGGCTTGAAATAGTCCACATCCGCCACGATTAGGGCGATACAACTGCCCTCATGCAAGGCTTTTTGCCAAATTTCTTCAAAGTAGCTCTCAAAATTGCGCCGATTGGGAATCTGGGTCAGGCTATCGAGGGTGGCCAGCCGCTTCAGTTCGTAGTTGACATGTTGCAATTCCCGCTCGATTTGATGGCGTTTTTCGATCTCGGCCTCCAGCCGCTGGTTGATCATCTGCAACTCTGCGTTTTGTTGTTGTAGCAACTGCTGGGAGCGCTTGAGGGCTTCTTGAGCTTGCTTGCGCTGAGTGATGTCCTCGACCGTGCAGACATAGTAGAGCACCTGTTGAGAACGGTTGCAGACCGCGCAGGCATTTTCGCAAATCCAGATGATGGATCCATCTCGACGGTAGACCAGTGATTCGTAGTTGGTCACAGAGCCAGTCCGCTGCAGCAGCTCCAAAAACTGGATCCGACTGTCTGCTCCCACGCTGGGCTGGTGATGCACCCCCACCACCTCCCCCAAAAAATCCTCTGGTTCGTCGTAGCCGTAGATTTGGGCTAGGGCTTGATTGACACTGACATAGATTCCCTCCAAGTCAATCTGGGCAATCCCCTCAACGGCGTGCTTAAAGATGCTGCGATACTTTTCTTCGGCGTCAAAGAGTAGGTTTTCGATGGTGTCGCCATGCTCAACGGTGGTCTGGATCACCATCTCCAGCTCTTCGTTATCTCGCCGCACTAGCGAAAGCAGGGTCTTGAGTTCGTGCCCCGATCGCCGCAAAGCCGCTTCAGTCCGCTCCCGTTCTTGGATCTCGGCCCGCAACTGCTGAGTCAAGTCGTACATCTCCGACTCAATATGATCGGAGTGAGCTGTGGTGGTTTCCAGCAGGACTTCTAGGTCGGCCTTTTCCTCCTGCACCGCCAAAAGCTGCTGCCGGAGTTCGAGGATCTGAAGCTGAAGCTCTTCAATGGTTACGCCGCTCACTTGCATCACAGACTCAACTCTCTGGATTGGATCCCTCATCACACCCTTGTCACACTTTGTCTGACATTCCCCTTTAGCTCTGTCCAAGCCCAAACTCTTGGCAGAGATTGCAGACGCTCACCCAGGTTTCGATCGTTGCGATCAGCTTGAGTGAGCTTCCTCAAGTCTACGCCCCAATCTTTACCAGTTTACCCAGCAGGATCGGTATTCTAGGCTTCTTTAGAGATATTCTGCTACCTTGGCGTCACTGGCCAATCCTTTAGCTTGATCAGGTAGCTTGATCAGAAATCAAGCCAGGGATCCTTGCTCCGGTGGCTCAAGCCAGCTTGTGAAATCCGGCTATT
>CAZODP010000027.1:23490-32668 GCA_964578595.1 uncultured bacterium | reverse complement strand
ATTCTACCGCGGCCAGGGATCCCTCTGTTGCCTAGCAGACTCTCCCACAGCATCAAACTGTCACTCAGATGATGTCAGTGCCAGCACCCCCTGCCGTTTTCTGAAAATGGATCCCTAGTGAAGCCTGAAGCTTTGGGATAGAGCAAAAGGACTAAAACGGGGTTTATACTCACGAAGAACGCTTCTTACTTAGGATCCTTTATGGGATTGCGGGCCACCCCTTTTACGGTGCATGATCGTGTTGCTCTAGCCATGAGTCGAGGCAGCCAGAGTGAAGATCCGGGGCTGGGGGTGCAGATTGAGCAGGATGGATCCGGGGCTGGGGGGAGGATTGTATGCATTTTCAGCGGGCTTTTAGCTGCCCTACACTAGACAAACAGAGGAAATAATCATGGGCTTTGTGTTGTCTTCGGTAATGTTGGCTCTCGGCTTGGGTGTAGGTATGGCCGCCAGCATGGAAGTCGGCTATCGCTTGGGGTCAAAGGAGCGACAACAGGATCCTGATGCCCCCCCAGAAGGCAACGGGGCAGTAGACAGTACCGTTTTTGCGATTTTGGGGCTGATTCTAGCCTTTACCTTCACAGGTGCATTGAGCAGACTTGACAACCGGCGGGAACTGATTGCAAAGGAAGCCAATGCAATCGGGACTGCCTACTTACGTTTGGATCTATTGCCACCAGAAACCCAGGCTCAACTGCGTCCAATCTACCGTGACTACCTCCGTCAGCGGATTGACTTGGGCAACTCCATCGAACAAAAGGCTGTGGCCCAAGCTCTTATTCAGAATACTCTTGCTCTCCAAAATCAAATTTGGCAGATTTCAACTCAAGCAGTTTTAATCGAAGGAAATCCTGCTCTTACCAGTTTGATTGTAACAGCTATAAATGACCTAATTGATATTACTAATGATCGACTACAAGCCTTTCGGATGCATCCTCCTGCTATTGTTTATTATTTGATGTACAGCTTAGCTCTGGCAGCTTCTTTACTGATCGGCTTTAATATGTCAGTCCGTAAAAAACGATCTTACTTTCATGCGATTTTGTTTTGTAGTATCATTTCGGCGACTATTTATATCACATTGGAGTTAGAAGATCCTCGTCGAGGTCTGATGCGGATCAGTACTGGGGACAAGATTTTGGTAGAACTCTTGGACAGCATGGATCCCTAATCGAGCTTTCGGGTTAGGGAAAAGAGCTAAAACGGGGTCTATACTCACGAAGGACGCTTTTTACTTAGGATCCTTTATGCGATTGCGGGCCACCCCTTTTACGGTGCATAAGCGTGTTGCTCTAGCTATTAGTCGAGGCAGCCAGAGTGAAAATCCGGTGGTGGGGGTGCAGATCGAGCAGGATGGGATCCGGGGCTGGGGGGAGGCCTGTCCCTTTGCCATCACCGAGCCACCCCAAACCCTAGAGGATATTTTGGCGGGGATCCAAGCGCTGGCCCCGGCCTTGGAGTCATTTTCCCCTTGGCAGCGGCAGGCGATTGAAGCCGAGTGGCAGCGACTCAAGGTTCCATCGTCGGTACGAGCAGCGGTGGATATAGCCCTCCATGATTGGATGGGCAAACGGGTAGGGCAACCCCTCTGGCGGCTCTGGGGTCTGGATCCCCAGCGGTCACCGGTTACCACCGTAACCATCGGGATCCTGTCGCCGGAGCAGGCCCAACAGCGGGCACAGCAGTGGATCGAAACGGTTCAGCCTCAGGCCTTCAAGATCAAGATGGGCAATCCTAAAGGGATCCAGGCGGATCAAGCCATGCTGATCGCCCTCCAGGAGATGCTGCCATCGGGGGCTTTATTGACGGTGGATGCCAATGGGGGCTGGACGCTGGAGGAGAGCTTGCATATGTGCAACTGGCTGGCGGGACAGGGGGTGGCCTGTGTGGAACAGCCACTGGAGCGGGGCCGTGAGCAAGAGCTGGTGACGCTGTGGCATCAGTCGCCAATCCCTGTTTTGGCGGATGAAAGTTGCCTCGACAATTGCGATATTCCGGCTTTGGTGGGCCATGTGCATGGCATCAATATCAAGCTGATGAAATGTGGGGGCCTCAGCGAGGCTCTACGGATGATCCACACCGCTCGTGCCCACGGGATGCAAATCATGCTGGGCTGCTACGGCAACACGTCACTGGCCAATACCGCCGCTGCTCATCTGGCCCCTCTGGTGGATTTTGTCGATCTCGACAGCCAGCTCAACCTCGAAGATGATCCCTTTGAAGGGGCGGTGCCCATCCACGGGCGTCTGATCCCCCCGGATCGCCCTGGGTTAGGGGTGCGGCGACGGCCCCAGATCACACCCGGATCCGTCAATGGCTCCAGCAATGGATCCGGCCAGGGCTTGGCGCTATAGGGGATCCCTCTGGTTTGATATGCCATCCTAGACATACCAACACAGCTCAACACCACAGGATGAGTTCACAGTCCTGCTCTTGGGAGAGTGGGGCACATAGCTGTCTCTCCAAACCGACCCATCAAATTGCCCAATCTGCGAAGTTTTGACCCCATGGGATCCTACGACGACGATCTTGATTTTCCTCCTCGCCGCCACCAGAGCCGTGGCCCCCGCTATCAAGAAGCCACCAGCCAAAATCTCCTCAGCAGCGGCTGGAAGCCCCTTTATCGGCAACTGGATCCAGGCTATGTCTGGGATTTGTTGAGCCGGGATCCGCTAGAGATGGCCCAAAAAGCCCTGGATGTCTGTAGCGATGTGGCCGATACATTGGGTCGCCAACAGTATGCTTGGTGGGCCAATATGATGCAGATTTTTTCAGAGGATCTGCGCTACGAAATGGGGGAGTTTTGGGATTACATCACCCCCCCTCCCACCGGGCCAAATCATGCCTACAAAGATGTACTTAGTGCCATCAGTCCGGTGGACTATGATGTCAGTCGAGACCGGATCCCAATTGCCTATGTGTTAAGCCGATTGGAAGATGTGACCGTACAAAAGGTTTTGCAATTGTTGGGGCCACCCACCCAAATCACCCAGACTTTTGTGGATCGATATTTTTATTTTCCCACCGAACGATTTGTGGACTGGGAGCAATTAGAAACCCTGGGCTTAGTCTCAGCCTATTGGCAAGACAAGGATCTTTGGCTCCAGATTCGTAACACCGATCGCACCCATCGTCGCTTTACTCTGATTGGCAAAGATTTGTCCGGTTGGATCCAAAAAGCAACTCATAATCTGGCTGTGATGCTGAGCGGTTATCAGTGTCGGATTGGCCAAGTCCAAAGCCCTTTTCCGCTGGATAGCTTTCCGGCTGATATTCAAACCTTCTCAGATCAAGTTCAGCAGGCTATCTTAACCCATCAAAACCTAGCCGTCTTGGTTCATGGGGTGCCCGGAACTGGCAAAACCGCTTGGACACAGGCTCTAGCTAGGGAAGTCTTAGTGGCCTTGGGCTATGTGGTGTTTATCTTGGATCATGATGCTGTCCAAAACTTTGTCCCCCCCAGCTACCTAGAGCGGATTTGTTTGATTATCAATGAGGCTGATAACTTAGCGCAAGATCGAGGATCCGACTTTGGTCGCAGCAGCACCAAAACAGAGCATATTCTCAGTTTATTAGATGGCACTCTGTATCAAAGTGTGGTGGATGAGTCGCTGCCCCCGATCAAACAACGTCTCGTGATTCTGATGACCTGCAACACCACAGAACGGATGGATCCTGCACTTTTACGGCGAGGACGAGTGGATCTCACCCACCACTTTGATCATGTTTTCGTCTAGCTTTTTTGTTTGGGATAGGGCTAGCCCTATTGCTGATTAAGCTGAGCTAGGATCCGGCGCAGCAGTTCTTTGGTTTTGGAGCTAAAGTCCGAAAACCTAGCCGATAGAGTCTCGTGCTTTACATCCTGCTCTCGCAGCTCTGCTTGGAGGGATTCCAATTGTTGATGATAGTCTTGACTGATCGGTGCATTGATCGGCTCAACCTGTGCTTGAGACGACTGAGATCGCTCAGAAAAATCTCTGTACATGGCAGTCATATCAGCGTGAAGTCGCCTAACTTCTTCCAGATCATTTTCGAGGGTTGGGATCCGCTGTTGGATGGGATCCCAGCTTTGTTGGACATGAGAAAGCGTTGATTGCAAATGGCCCAGTTGGGTTTGAAATAGCTCCATTTGAGTGTGGATCAGGGTTTGTTCCGCTTGAGCTTGCGGGATCCCGCTCAAGATAGTCTGCCAAGCCGATTGGGTCTGGTGAAAGGAAGACTCGATATCATTTTTTTGTTGTGCCAGAGAGACTAGAGAGGCTGTCAATAGTTCTATGTCTGATCGGATATCCTGCTGTTGGGCTTGTAGCTCTGCCAAAGATTGAGAAAGTGGATCCCAAGTCTTTTGCGCCTCTTCAATTCCCAATTGGATCCCTTCAGTGCTTTGTTCTAAAGCATTCAGTGTATTGTGATATTGTTCAGATCGACTGAGAAGCTGGGCCTGCTGTTCTTGTAAAATGGGCAATGACTGTTGCAAAGGATCCCAAGTGGATTGGGCGGTTTGAATCGCTGTCAGCAAAGTCTCTTTATCCTGCTGAAAGGACTCAAGACTAGATAAAATCTGATCATATTGACTTTGCATTTCGGGCAAAGACTGAATCATCGGATCCCAGGTTTCAATCACCTCATCCAGAGATTGCTCCAACTGCTTTTTCTGTTGGCGGAGGGCACTCAACGACTCTTGATAACTCTCGATCTCTTTGAGGATCTGAGTCTGCTCAGGGGTGCTGACTGATCGATCTGCACCCAAAGCGGCCAGAGCTGCTTGAGTTTCTTGAAAAATAGCAGTGGCCTGATTTCTGAGTTGCTCCGCCTCCTGCTGTAATCGCTCAGCCGTGGATAATTTTTCTTGACATTGATGAAGGAGAGTGGTGACATCTGCTTGTAGAGATTGAAAGGTCTGGATCGGATTGGGATCAGAGGTCATCAGGGGTTCTCCTGTTGTCAGTTGATGAATTATTAGTCGATGAATCGAATAAACACTGCATCGCCCAGAATGGCAAGGGATCCTGAAGCAGAATCAACCTCCGATGCACCCTGCCAACTCACTTCAGCCTCTAGTCCAACATCTCAACCGTTACTGATCTGTGCCAGAGTACTCAGCCTCACATCCAGCCGTTACAGATACCATTCTCGATTTTTGATCCCTCTCCCCAGTCTTCAATCAGCACTTGATCAGCCTAATGTCACCAGGCAATGCTTGGGGCCACGGTCAACGCAAGATTAACCAACTCAAGATTAACCAACTCAAGATTCAGTTGGGCTAGCAACTCGGATCCTTGGCCGCGATTTCGGCTGGCTCAGGATCCCCCTGTTCCACAATAGGCAAAGTTGCCTCACTCTCCTGGCTATGCTCAGGATCAGGATCCGACAGGGGATCCGGCTCTGAAGTCACTGCCTCTGTATCTGCATCTTCATCAACCCCAGCCTCTTCACCCTCTTGGGCAGAGGATCCTAGGCCAGTCTCGCCCTCAGTCTTGACCAACGGATCTAGGAATGGATCCTTGGCCTGTTCTCTCTTCTCCTCTTCTTTGCGCTCTGCCACCAACTTGTTATAGCGACGTTGTTTGAGATTTTCATCCACGATCACATAGACCAAGGTCAGAACCGAGATCACACCTGTTGCAATCAAGATGTAAAGCAGGTTGGTATCCATAGGGTTGGACTCGCTAGGGATTGAGAACTAACAACTAGCTTACAAATTGGGCTGGTGCCGAATCAGGTTGAGAAACTCCTCACGGGTTTTGGAGTCCTCCTGAAACACCCCCACCATCGAGCTGGTCACCGTCCAGGATCCGGGTTTTTGAACACCGCGCATCACCATACACATATGGGTCGCCTCAATCACCACCGCCACCCCATGTGGCTCCAGTATCCCCATAATCGCCTCCGCCACCTGACGGGTCAGCCGCTCCTGCACCTGCAATCGCCGCGAGTACATCTCCAAAATACGGGCTATTTTGCTCAATCCCACCACTTTTTGGTTGGGGATATAGGCCACATGGGCACGGCCAATAAAGGGCAGCATATGGTGCTCGCACAGGCTAGACAAACTGATATCTCGGATCAGCACCATCTCGTCGTGGCCCACATCAAAGATCGCGTCATTGAGCAGTGTTTCAAGGGATTGCTGATAACCACTGGTCAAAAACTTGAGGGCCTTGGCCACCCGCTGTGGCGTCCGTTGCAACCCCTCTCGATCCGGATCCTCCCCAATCCCTCGCAGTAGCACATCCACTGCCGCTGCCATTTCTTCATCACTCACCACTGGCGGGGACCAGGTGGGATCCGCGTCTGATGTCCCATTGAGCTGGGATCTGAGGGATCCGCCGTTCAAGGCAGCAGCGCTGGGGTTGCCGTCGAGTCCACCCCCGTTGAGCAAGGGGTTTGAGCTACTCTGAGCAATGGTCATAGTCAGTTTAATTCTCCAAAAAAAGTAGACGCAAATCGCGGGCTAACTGGGCTAACCCATAGCCCAATACTCAAGACAGCGCACCCACCGCAGGCATTAGCACCATCTCATCCACCACTGCATGAGGGGACATCTGCACCAATTGCATCAGGGCATCCGCCACATCCTCCACCCGCAACATCAGGGAGCGATCAAAGTCAGACTGCACAGTCTCAGTATCCCAGAGTCCGGTGTTGACTGCCCCTGGGCAAAAAGCTGTCGCCCGGATCCCATGCTGCCGCTCCTCTTGGGCCACCGCTTGGGTCAGAGCCATCAGCCCAAACTTACTGACCGAATAAGCCCCCCATGTGGGAAAAACTTGCTTGGCGGCAATGGAGGCCACATTGATGATCAACCCCTCCCGCTGCTGTCGCATCCCCGGCAATACCGCCTGAATCGCCAAAAAAGCTGCGGTCAGATTGAGATCCAGGATCCGTTGCCAGTCAGTCAGAGGTGTATCAAAAATTGCCGCAGTGTATCCCATGCCTGCATTGTTGACCAAGAGTGAGCAGGGGCCAAATCTTTTTATCAAATCCGCCAATTGGCCTGACACCCGATCCACCTGAGCCAAGTCCATCACGAATGCCTGAGCGCATCCCCCGCTGGCCCTAAACTGGTCAACCGCATTTTGCAGAGCTGCCTCTGAGCGAGCCACCAATGCCACCTCAAACCCCTGCTCAACCAGCCGCTGGGCCACCGCAAGGCCGATACCTTGACTAGCTCCGGTCACTAGGGCACGTTTTGGACTGTGCTGTGGAAAGGTCATCAATTAACAATCAATACTGAACGGTACAGATCATGAATTAGCGAATCATCGCCTGCAAAGCCAAATGGAGTTTTCGTGAACCTAGAAAGCACACACCCATCCTAATGCCCATTTTTACAAATGTGGCCCTGACTACGAAACTGAGCCTCTGAGGGCAAATCTCCAATTCGTTAAGGATTGTAACACCAAATATCTGTTTACATTGAATCTAAATGGATCCATGTGAGCATTTCTTTGGGGGTGTCATGTGGGGACATCAAAAGATGAAGCACCAGCTCTCGGTCTCACCTCATTCTCAATCATCTGAGTCCCAACCAGTTTAGTCCTGAACAGTACAAACGGATCCTTCCCGATTTTGGCCCGTGGGGGGCATACTGTAGCCATTGAGCGGCCATTGAGAGAGCTAGATTCCAAAACCGGGGTCGGTGCCCTCCTGACGGGATCCCGTTACAATCAAGTTGTGCGCAACTAAGGAGCTACAGGGCAATGCGTAAGGTCATCTACGGCGTTTTCGGCCAAAAAGCGGGTAGCGTTATCGTTGGTGGCTGGAATTGGCTGTGGGGCCTACCGGTGGAGCAAGGGGGAGCGGCGGCGGTTCAGGTGGCGGAGGAGTCTCTGCGCACCATGCAAGAGTCGGTTCAAAAGCTCACCGAAGCCGTGGCCACGCAGGTTGCCTCCTATCAACGGGCGGAGCAAAAGTATCTCAACAAAGTCAAGGAATACCAAACTCTGGAGCGGCAGGCCAAGTTAGCAGCCGAACAGGGCAATATGGAAGCCGCACGATTGGCGATGTCGCGGGCGATTGAGGTGGAGCGGGTGCTGTCGGCCCTCAAAGAAAATGTAGAAACCGCCGAAAAATATGTGACCCAGGCCAAACAAAAACTCAACCGTGAGAAAGAGGCTCTAGCCGCCCGCAAAGCAGATCTGGGCAATATGAAGGATATCACCGAGGTCAATCAAGCCCTCGAACGCATGGCCCGGGTCAACAACAGCTACGATATCGGATCCGCCAAATCGCAATTTGAAGCGGCCAAGGGAGCTGTGGAGGCCAAGCGGTTTAAGGTGCAAGCTCTAAGCGAACTATCCGAGGATCCCACTGCTCAACTGGAGGCCAATCTGGACTCAATGATGATGGACGATGAGGTGGCCCGGCGGCTATCACAGCTCACCTCAGGCCAGAACCCGCCCCTGGAATTGTCCAAGTATGATGCCATTGAGCAAGAGCTGTAGGGATCCTGTGATATGACTGACACCGTTAGCCTGCTGGAGCAGCATCATCGGGGGGCGGCCTTTTCGGACTTGATGGTGCAGACCACACCGGGCCGTTTTGATGCAGAGTTTTGGGCCTTTTGGCAAGCACACTTGGATCCGGTGATCCCGGCTCAGCCGACCTTGCTGGATTTGGGCACGGGGCCGGGACTGGCCCTCAAAGCCTGGGCCGAGCGGTATCCCCAGGGTCGCTATCTGGGGGTGGATCTGATGCCCTATATGCTGGACAAGGCCCGCGACCTTTTGGCTGGGATCCCTGGGGTGGAGCTGTTTCCGGCTGATCTGCATGATCCACAGGTGCCACTGGATCCTGAGTCGGTGGATGTGATTCAGACGGTGGTGGTGCTGCATGAGATGATTCAGCCGATCCGGCTCCTGCAATCGGCCTATGGCTGGCTGAGACCGGGAGGACGGATCCTGGTGGTGGATTGGATCCGGGCACCGATCCGGGTTTATTTTGATCCAGAGACAGAGGCTCAGCTTTTTGATCCGGCCACACCCACTGATATTCTGGCGGACCGAATCACCCACTTTTGTGAGCACAACCGCTACGGGGTGGATGACCTGATCTGGATGTTGGAGCACGTCGGATTTGATATCTTGGCCCAACAGACCTATCGTCAGGATCGCTTTGTCAGAATTGCAGCAGAAAAAAAGTAATCGATAGCAGGGTGCTGGGGCCTCAGCTCTGG
>CAZODP010000027.1:11269-23390 GCA_964578595.1 uncultured bacterium | reverse complement strand
AGTGAAACTCTGCATTTTGCACGGTTGCGGTCTATCTCGAATGATCAATTCAACGGTCAATGATTGGAATCTGGATCCGGAGGCGGGTTGTGTAGATCAGTGGTCTGAGGTGCCCCACGCTGGTTTTCATGGCAGCTTAGGGCAGCCCAAGTCGCAGCCTTACTTTGAGGGATGGTACACCCGCGTGCAGATCCCGGCCCAGGATCTGGGGTTTGCTTGGATGTTGGCCCTCCTGGATTCGGATCGTAATTCGGGGGGACTGATGCAGATATTGGGATCCGTGGGGGGGGATGAGGCTCTGTGGTGGCGAACCTTGCCAGGGATCCAGGGATTTTGGGCCGCCTCTGATCGGCTGGCATTGGGGCATTGGGGATCCGAGTCGTCAAAACAAACCTTTCCAAAACCAACCATCAGGCCGCAGCTTTTGGATCCCAATGATTTTTTTGCAGCAGTCTCGACGGGTTATCAATTCACCGCCAATCTTCACCAAGGAATTGGCACGGATCCGGCCACGGGAGAGAGGGTGCGTTGGTGCTATCGGATTCAGCCTCTTTACACCTACGGGATCCCGCCCCAGGCCACGATGGGGATATTTTCCTATCTGCCGGTGTTTGAACCGGGTTGGCAGATTTTGATGGCGCAGGGATCCGCCAGCGGTTGGGTGGAGTGGCAAGGGGAACGCTATGGTTTTGAGCAAGCTCCCACCTATGCCGAAAAAAACTGGGGATCCGCCTTTCCGGGCCGTTGGTTTTGGATCAGCTGCAATACGTTTCCGGGTTGGCCTGAGCTGACCCTGACCTGTGTGGGATCCCGGCGGGGGGTGCTGTGGTGGCAAGATGAGGTGGGAATGGTGGCTTTGCATGGGCAGGGTCAGGCTGGGTTTTTGGACTGGAAGCCCGAAAATAGTCAGATGAGCTGGCAGGTGGATCCGTGGGGATCTTGGCAGGTGGAGGCCCAGGGGTCAGCAGGTTGGATCCGACTGACAGGCCAGACCCAGCACCCCGGTGCGGCTGTGATGACCCCCAGCCCAGAGGGTATGATCTACAGCTGTCGGGACACCTTACGGGGATCCCTGCGCTTGGAATGGTGGCGGCAAGAGGGGCAAGTCCGGGTCAAAGAGCTGGATCTCTGGAGTCACTCTGCCTGCCTAGAAGTGGGGGGATCCAGTTTAGATAAGGGTTGGATCCGATCTTGATCTAATAGTTATCCATAGTCATTGGGGGCAACGATCCCTAAAGCTCCAATTCGGGAGTCAATCATGAGCGAGATTTGGATCCGATGGGGGATAGCTCTGGGCTTAAATACAGCTCTGGGGGTAGCCGCCTGGGTGAGTCCGCAACAATTTTTAACCAAGGCTGGCGTTTGTCACGCCTGGATCCTGGGGGTTTTGGTGTGGGGATCCTGGGGCTGGCGGGGATACACCATTGTGGCAGCCTATTTTGTGCTGGGCAGCCTCTTTACCAAGCTGGGATTGGCCGAAAAACAAGCTAAGGGCATTGCCGAAAAACGGGGGGGTGCCCGTGGCCCCGAAAATGTCTGGGGATCCGCTTTGACAGGGGCGATCTGTGGGTTGGGGGTTTTGATCTGGCCGGATCCGTTGTGGTGGCTGGCCTACAGTGCCAGTTTTGCCGCCAAGCTGGCGGATACCACCAGCAGTGAGATTGGCAAAGCCTACGGCAAGCGGACTTTTTTGATCACCACCCTCCAGCCGGTGGAGGCAGGTACCGAGGGAGCCATCAGTGTGGAGGGAACGGGAGCCGGGATCCTGGCGGCAGGGGTCTTGAGCCTGTTGGCCTACGGGGTGGCGGGATCCTGGGGGGAGCTGTTGCCGGGGTGGGCTTGGATCGGGTGCTGCTGGCTGGCGGCAGTGATGGCCACAACGGCTGAAAGTTGGATGGGGGTGGTGATCCAGCCTCGATTTGAATGGATCACCAATGAGCTGATCAACGGGATCCAGACCACGCTGGCTGCCCTGATCGCTCTTTTGTTAGGCTGGCTGGCATTGGTGTTATGAAGGGGTGTTGTCAAGGCTTTCTAGCCCGTTGTGATACCTTTGATTTCACCAGATGATTTCACTAGATTGTGACTTGATTTGACCTTTTTAACGCAGGTTTAACGCAGGAGAAACACCGATGGCGGGCCTATTGCTGGTGCTGGTGATCATTGCATTGGGGTATGTGGGATTTCAGCGATGGATGCCGCCAGCCACCCAAGCTCCGGATCCTGCCTCTCCCACTCAGGTGGCGGAGCCGGATCCCCCGGCTGATGTTCCTGCAACCCCGGACACCACAATAGAGCGGATCCGTCAACCCCAACAGATCCGCGAGAGCTTGGGGGGCACCCTCGAAACCCAATCCAGCCGCCAAGTGGATCAGATTGAGGGGCAGTGAGTGATCCTCACCCCGGCCCCAGCACCCAGTCTCTGACCAGGCCGACCACCTCCTCTAGCGGCACCTCACTTTTGTCGCCTGTGGCCCGCTGCACCACCTCGACTTTGCCTTCTTTGAGACTGCGCCCGGTGGTGATGCGATAGGGGATCCCGATCAGCTCCGCATCTTTGAACTTAACCCCCGCCCGCTCATCGCGATCATCGAGCAGAGTTTCCACCCCCACCGATTCCAACTCTTGCATCAGGGTTTCAGCCACCCGCATCTGTTCGGTCTCTTGGACATTGGGCACCACGATGATGCAGTGATAGGGGGCAATCGCCACCGGCCAAATGATGCCATTGGCGTCGTGTCGCTGCTCGATGGCCGCTTGAGCCAGCCGGGAGACCCCGATGCCATAACAGCCCATCCACAATGGCTGCTCGGATCCGGTCTCGTCGGTGTAGGTGGCGTTCATGGCGGTGCTGAACTTGAGACCCAACTGAAAGATATGGCCGATCTCGATGCCACGGGCCGTCTCCAGGGTTTGAGTGGGATCCAACACCGACCGATCTCCAGCTTTGGCGGTACGCACATCCACCACCTCAGGGAGGGGGTATTGCTGATCCCAATTGGCTCCACCCACGTGTTTGCCAATCTGATTGGATCCGGTGATGAAGTTTTTGAGGGTGGCCGCGGTCTGATCTACTAATCGCAATAACTTAGGATCCAAATCTTTGACCTGGCCCAGGCAGTTATCGGATAGATCTGGGCCGATATACCCCACCGGGATTGGATCCCCGACCCAGCTTTTTTGGATCTCGGCATCCGCCATCCCCAAGATCAAAACTTTGCTGGCCTTGTAGCGATCGGCCCTGCGGGTCAGGGCATTGATCAGCTTGACCTCATTCACCTCCTGATCCGCCCGGATGCTCACCAAGACCCCCACCCGGAGGCCATTGTCGTAGAGCGCCTGGTAGAGGAGATTTTTAACCATAGCCGTCGGGGATACCTGCAAAAACTCAGCCATCTTGTCGATGGTCTCCGTGCCAGGAGTCTCCAAAACCTGAAACACCTCATAGGGAGAGTCCACCGGATCCGGCGGCAGCGAGACGGCCTTTTCTACATTGGCGGCATAGGATCCATCCGCCACATAGAGCACCTCATCTTCGCCTGCCTCCGCCAGCACCATAAACTCCTGCGAAGCCGCCTGTGGCCCCCCAATCGCCCCCGCATCCGCATCCACCACCTGATAAGTCAGTCCACACCGCGACAGGATCCGGCCATAGGCCTGATACATCTCCAGATAAATCCCCTTGAGACTTTCTTCATGGGCACTAAATGAGTAGGCGTCTTTCATGATGAACTCACGCCCCCGCATCAGCCCAAACCGAGGCCGGATCTCATCTCGAAACTTGGTCTGGATCTGATAGAGGGTCTGGGGCAGTTGCCGGTAAGAGCGGATCAGCTCCCGCGCCAACACCGTCACCACCTCTTCGTGGGTGGGACCAAGCCCCTGTTGCCGTCCTTGGCGATCGGTGAGGGCAAACATGATCCCCTCAGCCTTGGTGTAGGTATCCCAGCGGCCCGACTCTTGCCAAATCTCCGCCGGTTGCAACTGCGGAAACAAACACTCCTGCGCCCCCACCCCATTGATCTCCTCGCGGACGATAGCGGAGATTTTTTGCAACACCCGCCAGAGCAGAGGTAGATAGCTATACACCCCCGCCGCCAATCGCCGCATATAGCCGGCCCGGATCAGCAGTTTGTGGCTGGGCAGCTCCGCCTCCGCAGGATCCTCCCGCAGGGTGATAAATAGCATCTGGCTTAGGCGCATCAGTCCTCTCAGCTCGAAATAGAACCCCTCCAGTATCTCAGCTCAGCTCACGCAAACACTACCCAGTGGCCTATGGACTCAAGCCAGACCTAATCGGGGTTGCAGAAGGGATCCAGATCCGCTGCCAATCCTGTTCTGGGGATCCCTGCTCTGGTGAGCATCTCAACGGCCAAAGCCCTTAGCTCTAGTGGCTGCAGGTTTGGCCAGACAATGTTGCAACTGATTGAGCAGAGCTTGGGTGTCCAAATGACGACCGATCACCACCAGTTGATTTTTGGGTTGACCGGGCCATTCATCACTGTCGAGGGTGTATCGCCGTCCGCTCAGATGAAAGATATGTCGGGCCGGACTTTCTGAAAACCAGAGCAATCCCTTGGCCCGAAACACCGCCTCAGGCATTGTATTGAGAAACTCCTGAAACTTATCAAGGTCTAAAGGCTGATCGCTTTCAAAGGCAATGGAATTGAAGCCTTCATTATCAATATGATTGGGGTGGTGATGTCCATGCTCATGAGGCCCGTGATCATGATGCTCATGGTTGTGACCAGACTGGGGATCAGAGTGGTGATGATGTTGACTGTGGGCCTGATGCGGATCCTGAACACAGTGGCCATGGTCGTGATCGCCATCAGTATGATCATCGATATGGGCATGGTGTTCATGGGGATCCGATTCTGCTGGCAGTGAGTCAGGCTTAAACAAGTCAGTATCCAGGATCAAGCCCAAAGGCACATTAGCCTTGGATGTCCTGACAATGTGAGCACCCTCTTTGATCTCTCGGATCCGACCTTCTAGCTTTTCAAGTTCGGCAGGATCCGCCAAATCAGACTTATTGAGCAGGATCACATCTCCATAGGCGATCTGGCTGTAGGCGATTTCACTATTGAACAAATCGGGAGCAAAATTCGTGGCATCCACCAACGTAACAATGGAATCCAAACGGGTGATATCCCGCAGTTCTGGCCCCAAAAAAGTTAATGCCACCGGCAGTGGATCCGCCAGACCTGTGGTTTCGACCACCAGATAGTCAATCTCTCGGCCTTTTTCGAGTAATCGCAAAACGCTGTCGGCAACATCATCCCGAATGGTGCAGCACATACAGCCATTGCTCAATTCCACCAGATCCTCATCACTAGAAATAATCAGCTCTGCATCAATGCTAATCTCGCCAAATTCGTTGACCAAAACTGCCGTTCTTGCCCCCGATTGGTTGGACAAGATGTGGTTGAGCAATGTGGTTTTGCCGCTACCCAAAAAGCCTGTGATGATAGTGACCGGCAGTCCCCGTTTGGGCAGGGTGATGGCAGAGGGATCCAATAGAGTGGTCATCGCTACGCCGCAGAAGAAAGGTGCATTTCATTTTAGCTGAGAGCGAGCGGGATCCGATGGGCCTGCCCTCCTGCCGGATGGGCCACCTCCGAGAGTAATCAGGTTTTTCCCTATCTTTTGGGGGTCTTTCAGGTTATCTTTTCAGCATCTCATCGGCATCTCAAAGGATCCATCTTTGGTAGGCATCTCTTCTGACTGGGCTTACTAGAATCAGCAGGTGGCCTAGTTGTCAGAGTGCTCAGGGATCCCAGCGGTAGCGTCTCCACCTTGGGATCCCTTCGCTGGGGGCTAGGCCCCTGCGCCCCAGTCTAGCTACTCTGACCCATCCCTCCAAACAGGTGTGATCATCCCCGGCTAAAATTGCGCGTATTCATGGGGAGGCCAGAAACTTTTTTTTGATAGGGCGAATGGTAGCTGGTATGAATACGGATCCCTGATGAGTCTATGTCTGTATTTAGGCAGGAATTGCAACATTTTTGCTGTGCCAAGGCTCTTGACAGGATCCTTTTTGGGTCACTGTGATGGTTGACTGATGCTACTCCAGTCCACGATAGACCTCCTGAGGGTTGAGATCGGCTAGTATTATCGACAGCAAAACGCAGTGGCTCTGACCCATGGAAAATCCTATTCGCCCCAGCCTCGAAAACCAAATGGAACGGGCTGTTTTGGAGACAATCAACGATATCATTTTGATGGAAACCCAGGATCGGTTTTGCTATTGCGATAAGTTTCGGGCGGATGTGGCGGCCCTGGCCCTGAATCAACTCAAGCCCCGCTATGCCACCAGTTTTGAGGGATCCCTGCTGACCCTTGAAGATATCCAGGAAGACGAGAATCTACAGGTGCAGATCCGTCATGCTGTGGTGGAATCGCTGGATCGGGTGGCGGACAACCCCCGCTGTCAGGATCCGGAGTGCGTGTTTTTGGCCCCCAAAAAAGATGAGGTGGCGTTGGAGCTGTTGAGCGATTCAGGATCCTTGGTACACGAGTTGCTGGCTTGATGGGGTGGCCTGCGGGATCAAGCTGGGCTTCAGGTTAGGCTAGTAAAGATCTTTGCACTGGGTGAGTTTTGGGTAGTATATCGAGACAGCAGCCCGTCATTGTCGGTGTGACCGGGGCCTCAGGCTTGCTCTATGCGGTGCGGACACTGTATGCGTTGCTGAGTTTGGGCTGTGTCGTCGATTTGGTGTCGTCGCGGGCCTCAGCTCAGGTTTGGCAGGCGGAGCATGGTCTCAGGTTGCCAGCGGATCCCGATGAGCAAGCCCAGTTTTGGCGACGGCAGGCGGAGATGCCGGAGGGAGGATCCTTGGTCTGTCATCGCTGGGGAGATGTGGGGGCGCGGATTGCCAGCGGATCCTTTCGGTGTGCAGGCATGGTGGTGATCCCGTGCAGCATGGGTACGGTGGCCAAGCTCGCCAATGGCTTGAGTTCGGATCTACTGGAGCGGGCGGCGGATGTGCAAATCAAAGAAGGCCGTCCCTTGGTGGTGGTGCCCCGCGAGACACCCTTGAGCTTGATTCATTTGCGTAATCTGACCACCTTGGCCGAAACAGGGGTGCGGATTGTGCCCGCGATCCCAGCTTGGTATCATCAGCCCCGCACTATTCTGGACTTGGTGGATTTTGTGGTGGCCCGCGCCCTCGACCAATTGGGGATCGACACCGACTTGATCCAACGCTGGCAGGGCAGTCAGGCTCAGGTGCCTTTGCCGCTTTTGAAGGACTAATTTTGAAAGAATGGGGCCAAGGCTTCGAGGCTCTGGCGATTGAGGCTTTGAGGGTTAGCAGTTACTGACAATTCAATCAAGGGTTAACTCTGATGAATGGACGATCCCGATCACTCAAGCTGACGGTATTGGGGATTTTGGGGATCCCGATCTTGATTTTTGGGGTACAAAATTGGGGCACCTCAGTGGCGGTGGTGGTTTTGGGCCAGCCTTTATTTGCACTGCCTCTATCCCTCTCAATTTTGGCGGCCTATGGCTTGGGGGGCGGGATTGGGATGCTGCTGCTGGGCAGTTGGCGATTTCATGATCGAGTGATCTTACGCCAGAGTCAAAAAAGTTTAGATCTGCTCAATGGTCGCCTGATGCAGCTAGAACGCTCTCGCTATCGCCCCAACTACAGCCTGCCCGATCAAGTGCAAGGATCCCCCCTTGGCAGCTACCCATCGGCCACTTCAGCGGCAGAGGCACGGCCAGATCGAGAGGCGGGTTACCCGGAAGAGACTGGATCCGACTCAACCGGATCTTATTTATCTGATCCCTATTCATCTGACCCTTACTCGTCAGGGTATGAACCACAGGATCCCCCTCCCTATGCAGATCCTTATAACTCTGATCCCTATGCTCAAGACCCGGATCCAGAGTATCTCGATCCCAGAGATCGCCCCAACTGGCAATGGTACGGCGGATCCCCAGCTTCAGAGGATCCTGATGACCCAGAACGCTGAATCCACCCCCCGGCACTGGCCAGATCCGCTTATGCTGTCTGTGGGGCAGAGTCGCTGAGGATTTCGTTGCTGAGGCTTTCACTGAGGACAGGGATCAGGCCGTTATGAGCTTATTGGATGATGTCAAGCAGTTTTTGGAAACCCGCCTAGAGGAGTTTTTGCGGGCGCACCCCGATCTGGAGCTTCAGGCTCTGGAAGAACAACTCCGTCAACAGGAAGCGGATGCGGTGCGGCTGATTGCAGAAGGGCGATCCGAAGAGCAGCGATTGCAAAAGAGCATTGTGGCCACTGCCGAAGAGATCAAAACCTGGCATCTGCGGGTGGAAAAAGCAGAGCAGGCCAATCGTCACGATCTAGCTCAGGGGGCACGGGATCGGGAGACATCTCTTCTCAGTCAGGGCAACCAACTCTGGGGCCAGATGAAAGGGATCCAGCAGCGCACCGCCCAGATGGAGATCTTGCAACGGCAGATCCAACAGCGTCGCCAAGAAGTCAAAGTCAAGCTAGAAGCATTGCGGGCCAAGCAGCGGGCCGAACAAAAACAAGAAGAGACCTTTGCCGGCTGGAACAAGCCTTCGGATCCGTGGGACGAATTGGAGAAAAAGTTCCGGGAATTGGAGGTGGATCTGGAGTTACGCAATCTCCAACAAAAACGTTAATTATCCTTTAACTATCCTATTTACCCTCCCTCTGGCTTGCATCTCATGACCTCTTCACCAACCCCTCAAACTCAGCCCTACGGCACTTGGAGATCCCCCATCACCGCCGACCTGATCGTGGCAGACTCGATCCGGCTGGGGGAGTTGGGCCTCGATGGGGATCAGGTCTACTGGACAGAGGGTCGGCCCGCCGAGAAAGGACGCAATGTGCTGGTGGCGGGATCAGTAGTAGCAGGATCCGGGCCACAAGAGATCACCCCCACACCGTTTAATGTCCGCACCAGGGTGCATGAGTATGGGGGCGGATCCTTTCGGGTGGCGGCAGGGGTGGCCTACTGTGTCAACTTTGCCGACCAGCGTCTCTATCGGATCGATCTGAACCCCAGCACTAGTAGTCCCCCGGATCCTCAACCTTTGACCCCAGCCTCAGATTCAAAGCTGCGCTATGCGGATATGCTCTGGGATCCACATCGGCAGCGGCTGATCGCCATTCGAGAAGATCACCGCCAGCCCGACCGAGAACCCCAAAATTGCTTGGTGGCTGTGGGCACGGATCCTGATCACCCCGGCGAAGGCACGATTTTGGCCGCAGGGCATGATTTTTTTGCCTCCCCCTGCCTCAGTCCCGATGGATCCCGCTTGGCCTGGCTGAGCTGGGATCACCCCCAGATGCCCTGGGATGGCACCACCCTCTGGCTAGCGCAGATCGAAGCGGATGGATCCCTGGCCGAACCGATGGCGGTGGCAGGAGGATCCCAGGCATCGATCTTTCAGCCCCAGTGGTCGCCGGATGGGGTGCTCTACTTCATTTCTGATCACAGCAATTGGTGGAATCTCTACCGCTGGACGGGCACCGAGATTGAGTCGGTTTGCCCCCGTCAGGCGGAGTTTGGCTTGCCCCAGTGGCTGTTTGGGATGTCCACCTACGGCTTTGTCAGTGCTGACGAGATCCTGTGTGTCTACACGGAGGCCGGGATCAGTCACCTGGCTCGACTGGATCTGAAGACAGGATCCCTGCGGTCTATTGAGGTTCCCTACGCCAGTGTGGGGGGATTGCGGGTGGGTGGCCATCAGGCTTTGTTTGTGGGGGGATCTTCTACTCGTCCGGCGGCGGTGGTGGTGATGGATCTGGCCAGCGAGAGCTGTCAGGAGCTGCGACGGGCTAATGAGATTGAGTTGGATCCGGGCTATCTGTCCGGGCCAGAACCGATTGAGTTTCCCACTGAGCAGGGTTTGACCGCTCACGGGTTTTACTACCCCCCCAGTAATGCTGATTTTGTGGCCCCAGTCGGCGAAAAACCACCGCTTTTGGTCAAAAGTCACGGCGGGCCAACCGCTGCCACCAGTGCCTCTTTTAATCTGGGGATCCAGTTTTGGACCAGTCGCGGCTTTGGGGTACTGGATGTCAACTATGGGGGCAGTACCGGCTATGGGCGGGCCTATCGGCAGCGATTGCAGGGCCAGTGGGGTGGGGTGGATGTGGATGATTGTGTCAATGGGGCACGGTTTTTGGTGGATCAAGGGCGAGCGGATCCGGAGCGACTGTGTATTGATGGGGGCAGTGCCGGAGGCTACACCACACTGGCAGCATTGACCTTTCGGGATGTTTTTCGGGCGGGGGCCAGTTATTACGGGGTCAGCGATCTGGCGGCACTGGTGCGGGATACCCACAAGTTTGAGTCTCGCTATCTGGATGGTTTGGTGGGATCCTATCCTGAGCAAGAGAGTATTTATCAAGCCCGATCCCCGATTTTTCATGCTGAGGGATTGACCTGTCCGGTGATCTTTTTCCAGGGACTTGAAGACAAAATTGTCCCTCCCAATCAAGCAGAGATGATGGTGGCAGCCCTCAAGGCCAAAGGATTACCAGTGGCTTATCTGGCTTTTGAAGGAGAACAACATGGCTTTCGCCAATCCACCACCCTCAAGCGCACCCTGGAAGCGGAACTCTACTTTTATGGTCAGGTATTTGGGTTTAACCCAGCGGATCCGATTGAGCCAGTGGAGATTGCCAATCTTGGCTCAAAATCTTGATCGCTGAGTCGTTTTTTCAGCAGAAATTGGCCCTTGAATGGCTCAATAGGCTAAATAAACATGGCTAAACCAAAATCAGAATGGGTTTGCAATCAGTGTGGCGAAAAGTTTGTCCGTTATCTGGGCCGCTGCACCAGTTGCAATACTTGGGGCAGTTTAGTCGAAGTGCCACTGGCGGTCGAATCCAAAGCCGCCACAAAATCGGCCCAAGCCAAGCTGGTCAAGACCGGATCCCCGGCACGCTCCGGGATCCCGATGGCGTCAGTGCCGCTACCCTTAGTCAAACAAGACGACCATCCCCGCTTTAGCTCAGGGTTTGGGGAGTTTGATCGGGTGTTGGGGGGAGGCATTGTGGCCGGATCCTTAGTCTTGATTGGGGGGGATCCGGGGATTGGCAAAAGTACACTTTTGTTGCAAACCGCCCATCATTTGGCTCAAGGTGGCCCGCTTTTGTATGTCTCAGGGGAGGAATCGGCTCAACAAATTAAATTGCGGGCAGGACGGCTCAAAGTCTGTTCCGATCAGCTTTATTTGCTAGCCGAAACCGATTTGGCCGGGATCCTAACTGAAATTGGATCCTTGGGACCACGGGTGGCAGTGATCGACAGTATTCAGTCTATTTTTTGGGCGGATTTGAGTTCAGCTCCCGGATCCGTCGCCCAGGTGAGGGAGTGTACCAGCGCCCTGATGCGATTGGCCAAAAAACTGTCCATTGCTCTCCTAATCGTCGGCCATGTCACCAAAGATGGAGCCATTGCAGGCCCAAAAGTTTTAGAGCATTTGGTGGATACGGTGCTCTATTTTGAGGGGGATCGGTTTCAGAGTCATCGCCTGTTGCGTTCCGTCAAAAACCGCTTTGGGGCCGCCCAAGAAATTGGGGTCTTTGATATGGTCAGCCAGGGTTTGGTGGAGATCGAAAATCCATCCGAGTTGTTTGTCAGCAGTCGCAAAGAGCAGGTGCCCGGTACCGCCATCATTGTGGCTTGTGAAGGATCCCGGCCCTTGGTGGTGGAGATCCAAGCCTTGGTCAGCCCCACCAGCTACAGTTCCCCCCGCCGCACCACCACCGGCATGGAGACCAATCGCTTTTTGCAAATCCTAGCGGTGCTGGAAAAACGGGTGGGGATCCCGCTGTCTAAATATGACGCTTACATCGCCTCAGCAGGGGGACTGAATGTATCTGAACCTGCCGCCGACTTGGGGGTAGCGGTGGCGATTGCCGCCAGTTTTCGAGATCGAGTGGTGGATCCCGATACCGTCTTAATTGGGGAGGTGGGATTAGGGGGGCAGGTGCGCCCCGTCTCACAACTGGAACAACGGCTCAAAGAAGCCGCTAAGCTGGGCTTTCGCCATGCGGTGATCCCCGATAGCCCTGTGTTAAATGACTTTGGTATGCGCTTGAGCCGGGTGGGGCGGGTGATTGAGGCCCTGATCGTGGCTTTGCC
>CAZODP010000027.1:2398-11169 GCA_964578595.1 uncultured bacterium | reverse complement strand
GTATGCGCTTGAGCCGGGTGGGGCGGGTGATTGAGGCCCTGATCGTGGCTTTGCCTGGAGACAGTGAACCTTAGCTCGATAGAACCTTAACTTGATGAAACCTTAGCTCAGCCCGTGTAGCTAGGCTTGATCCAACGTCTGGGTGGCATGAACCCGAGCGGGATCCGGCATCTGCCAGCGCAGCTCCACACAGGTGATGCCCTCAGGCCGGTGGATCCGCTGCCAGGATCCCTGGGGCAGATCGCGGGCGATGGTGTTCATGGCCTTGGTGCCGTAGCCGCCGCGCCGATTGGGGGCAAACTCGGAGCCGTCATTGGTCACCTCCAGGCAACAGTTAGATCCGGTTTGAGCGAGCTGGATCTTGACAAAGGTGCCATCTCCCTTGGGGGGCTGCACATGGCTGATCACGTTGGCCATGGCCTCCCGAAAAAACCGCATAATATCCTCTCGATCATCGAGCCAGGATCCCGTCGAAGACTCCTGGAGTGGGTGCAGATCTTTTTCCACCCGCAAGGTCAGCACATCCGTTGCCACCAGCCTTTCAATATAGATTTCAATACCTTTGTGTAGCCCCTCGCGGAGGGTGGGGGAAACGTGCAATTTACTGGCCAGCGTGCGGACATCATTGAGCTGATCCCGAATGCCGCGTCCTGTCTGTTCGAGCTGCTGCAACAGTTGATCGTAAACTTTGGCCTCAATCGGGATCCCTTGGTCTTGTTTCCACTGCAACATCTCCAGGTCATCCATCACCAGTTTGAGTTCTTGCAACTCTTGGTCATGGATATCCGTAGCCACCCGGTAGAGCAGTTTACGAGCTTGATCCACAGCAGCCTCTTGCTCAGCCCGGCGCATTTGTTCCAACTCCTGTTGCTGGGCCTGGAGTCGCTCCCGGTTGTGCAACAGCACCATCGTCACCCAGGTGCTGAGGGCGGTCAATCCTGTGGATAAAAGCGGTAGAGCCAGCGGCCAGACCTGACGCCAGATCACAAACTGTGCCCCCCCCAGGATCCCATAGGCCCCCATCGTCAAACCCCAGATCAACACCAGGATCCGAGGCCATCGCCATGGTTGTAGGGTCATAGAGAATTGACCCAAGTGAGTTTTGAGACGGCTAGAGAACCCTGGATCAGGGGAGGAAGCCGTCGGTAGACTCAGTACCAACCCTGTGCCGATCCCGGCCAAATGGATCAACAGCACCTCAGCCCAGCGGGGCAAAGGCTGAAAAAACATCTCCTGCAGCAAGCTGGAGAGAATCTGAGCCTGCAACTCCACCGCTGGGACCTGGGATCCGGTGGCGGTCATCACCGGGAAGGTTTCGGGATAGCCCCCCACAAAACCCACCAGCACCACCCTGCCCCGGAGCCGCTCCCGCACCTCAGGATCCAGCGCCCCACGACAGGCCCCTAGGGCGGATCCGGCACAAACCTGTTCAATTGGGATCTTGGGGATGGACTGGGAGGCGGCCAGCGGATTAAACACCACCTGATTGCCCCTCTGAAACAGCCGCTCCGCAATATCAGGTCTGTATTTCACCAAGGCCAGAGCCTCCACAAATGCAAAGGGTTGGGTGCGCTGGCTATCCCGCCGCCGAAACTCCCCCCACAACTGTGCCCGCCGCAGGATCCCGTCCGGATCGGTTTGATACTGCACCACCCCCTGCACATCCTCCGGTGGGATCAGATATTCCAAAAGCAGACTGGAAAAGGGCAGAAAATGGTTGTAGATATTGATTTCCGCTTGACGAAAACTCTCGCTGCTGCGGGTGGCCAACACCAACCGATTGGGATATTGCTGAATAATTTGCCGCAGAGGGGCATCCAGATCATCGGTACCCAACCGCTGCGGCACCACAAAGCTACTGGGCAGATTGAGCACCACCACCTCCGCCTCCGCCTCCTCCAGCAGTTGCAGCGTCAGGGCCGCATAGTTGGTTCGATCCAGCAAAAAATCAGCCGTGGGGCCAGCCAATTGCCCCTCCGCAACCGTGCCTCCACCATTACTGGTGCCATTGGTTATCCTGTTGTCAGCACGATTGACCGCAGCAGTGCCATCCACTTGGCCATCAATACCGATCACCACCACCTCTGGGGCCATTGACTGGGATCCCCGTTTTTCTAGCAGCCACATTTGCAGATCCCGCTCCAGCCGATAGAGACCCGGTGAGGTGGATCCCAGGCTGATCAGGCTACCCCAACCCAGTCCCCAGAGCAGGCCCCACGATAGCCGTCGATGCCAAAGCCGTTGCCAAAATGGGTCTGACTCTTTTTTTGATCGGCACTCTTTTGATCGACTCTGATCAGCCACTGATCTAGCCTCAACGGATCCAACACACGTTCTATCACTGTAGAGAGTCTGGGGCAGGATGGCCCTTGGGTTGGATCCAGACTTGCTTGCTGCCGCCCGCAGATCCAGGATTGAGCAAAGGATCCTTGCTTAGGATTAGTCTTGTACTGACATGGATACTGTCATGGATGGGTAAAGCTGACGGATCCCCGTTGCCACCGCCTGGGGGATCCATCTCTCAGGATCCGCCATCGCCGCCGCCACCGATCCCGCCTCAGCCACAAGGCTAGCGGTGACTATCCCGGCCAACCCCTGAGCCAACCTAGGATCCACCTGTCCGGCGATCACCAGCGTGGGAATCGATCGGGCCTGAGCCAGATGAACCGCAGCCCCCACCCCTTTGCCCATCCAACTTTGGTTATCTAGGGATCCCTCGCCGGTGATCAGCAGATCTGATTGGCTCAGATATCGCTCAAATCCCACCGCCGTCAAAACCTTGTCACTGCCAGATTCAAGGCTGGCTCCACAAAAAGCCACCAATCCGGCTCCGGCTCCCCCGGCGGCCCCAGCCCCAGGGATCCCGGCTACCCTGACTCCCAAATCGCGCTCCAGGATCCGGGCTAGATGGGCTAGGCCCGCCTCCAGCCGCTCCACCTGCTCAGGGGTGGCTCCCTTTTGCGGCCCAAACACCCGTGCCGCTCCCTGTGACCCCAGCAGCGGCGCATCCACATCGCACAAGCCCCGGATCCGTTTGGAACTGAAATCTGTTTTCTTGGGCGGCTCAATCTGGGCCACCTTTAACAGCTCTCCCCCCCCTGACAGGACAAGCTCCCCATGGGGATCCCAAAATCGATAGCCCAACGCCTGAGCCAGCCCCATACCCCCATCCACCGTTGCCGATCCCCCTAGGGCCACCCAAATTTCCTCAATCGGCCAGTCCAGAGCCACCCGGATCAGCTCTCCGGTGCCGAAGGTAGAGGCCCGCAGGGGATCCAAGGGTTGGCACAATCCCAATCCTGAGGCTTGAGCCAGTTCCACCACCGCCACATCAGGATCCCTCAATCGCAAAATCTGGGCCGTGACCGGTTGTCCCCGCGGCCCCCGCACCCCCACCGAGTGCCAGGATCCGCCGCAAGCCACCTGCAAAATCGTCGCGGTGCCCTCGCCCCCATCCGCCAAGGGCAACAGGGTGATTTGGGCATCGGGAATGAGAGCCTTGACAGCGGCCATGATCGCCTGGGCCACCGCTGGGGCCGTCAGGGATCCCTTAAAGCTATCGGGGGCAATCAGGATCCGGAGAGTCATAGCCGTAGAGATCAAGCCGGATCCACACGATTGGCGATGGCCGCCACAAAGATCATCGGCAGTCCAATGGCAATACAGATCAACCATTGCCCCCAACTGAGAGGAGATGTGGCAAAGATAAAGTTGAGCACATTCCACTGACTAAATAGCACCTGTAACACCAGAGCGGCGGCAATACCGATGGCAATGGCCAAGATATCTTGAAACCGCTCCATCAGCTCTGTGGTGCTCTTGCTAACCCGGATCCCCAGTAGGGTTGGGATCGCTTGGCTGAGGCTGAGCAGATAGATCACCCGCCCCATCACCAGAGATTGCACCGCCATGGTTCGGGCCAGATCCAGATCCCCTGTTTGGCGGCTGACGATCTCAAACACCCCAAAAATCAGGATCCAGTTAAAAACCGAAATAATCAGGATCCGTTGCAGCAGCTTGGGCTGGAGCAGGGGAGCATCGGGGCGCAGGGGGGGCCGCTTCATCTCTTGGCCGGTTTGCGGCTCAAAGGCCAGGGGTACCGTCATGGTGATGGAGTTGAGCATATTCAGCCACAACACTTGCAGGGCAGTGATGGGCAATTCTAAACCCAGTAGCACACTGAGCAAAATCGTCATCGACTCCCCCCCATTGACCGGCAAAATAAAGGCGATGGCCTTGAGCAGATTGCGATAGACGGTGCGGCCCTCTTCGACGGCAGCTTCGATGGAAGCAAAGTTATCATCCGTCAGCAGCATATCGGCGGCAGATTTGGCCACTTCGGTGCCCCCCTTGCCCATGGCAATGCCCACATCCGCTTGTTTGAGGGCTGGGGCATCATTGACCCCATCGCCGGTCATGGCAACGATATGGCCTTTAGACTGCAGGGCTTCCACCAGGCGCAACTTTTGCTCCGGCACCACACGGGCAAAGACGGTTCCCTGCACTGCCGCCGCCGCCAACTCAGCCGGATCCATCTGGCTCAGATCCTGTCCGGTATAGACTTTAACTTCTCCGGTGGCATTGAGGTGCATCTGCTCGGCGATGGCGTGGGCGGTGATCCCATGATCGCCCGTGATCATCTTGACCTGGATCCCAGCACTTTGGCAGGAGCGCACCGCAGCAATGGCCTCTGGGCGGGGGGGGTCGATCATCCCCTGCAACCCCAAAAACACCAGTCCCCGTTCCAGATCCGGGTGATCGATACTGGACTGACCGGATGGCACCGATTTTTGGGCAAAGGCCAGCACCCGCAGCCCCTGCTTGGCCAGACTATCCACCCGCCTCAGGATCCCATCGCGGTCGAGGGGTTCTAGGTGTCCGGCGGCGTTGAGCTGTTGATCAGAGCGGGGCAGCAGAGCTTCGATGGATCCCTTGATATAGACCAGTCGCCCCGTTTCCATCTGGTGCAGGGTGGCCATGTACTGATAATCCGATTCAAATGGGATCGAGTCGAGCCGGGTGAACCGCTGCTGTTGCTGGGCTGGCTCTAAGCCTACTTTTTGGGCCGACACCAGCAGGGCGGCTTCGGTGGGATCCCCAATCACCTCGATATCATCACTGGATCCCCGCTTAAGCTGGCTATCGTTGCAGAGGATCCCGGCCAACAGACAGGCGGCCAAGACCGGGTGATGCTCCACAGTAACTGCCAAGCCGTCTTGCTGGACTTCTCCTTTGGATCTGTAGCCGCTGCCGGTGACATTGAAATAGTTGGATCCCGCCACGATCCCCTGCACGGTCATCTGATTTTGGGTCAGGGTGCCGGTTTTGTCCGAACAGATAATGGTGGCTCCCCCCAGGGTTTCCACAGCAGGAAGTTTGCGGATGATGGCGTGGCGTTTGGCCATCCGGGAGACCCCAATCGCCAGGGTGACGGTGACCACCGCCGGCAGTCCTTCGGGGATGGCACTCACCGCCAGGGCAATCGCCCCCTCAAAGGCAGTCCGAAACTGATCCAGCCGGGATCCCTGGCCTGCCCGCAGCATCGCCACCCCAATGGTCACCACCGCCAACGACAAAATAACGTAGAGCAACACCATGCTGAAGGCTTCAAATTTGCGGGTCAGGGGAGTTTCCAGGGATCCGCTTTTGTCCAATAATCCCGAAATCCGACCCGTCTCGGTTTCTGGCCCAATGGCCACCACCACCCCGGATCCCTGGCCAAAGGTGACAAAGCTACCGGCGTAGGCCATGTTTTTGCGTTCGGCCAAGCCGGTATCAGCAGGCAGAGGATCCACTCTCTTTTCGACGGGAACCGATTCTCCGGTCAGAGCCGACTCATCCACCTGCAAATTGCGGGCACGAAAGAGCCGGATATCAGCGGGCACCCGATCGCCAGAGTTGAGAATCACCACATCCCCCGGCACCAGCTCACGGGAGGGGATCACCTCATTGCGGCCATTACGGATCACGGTGGCCTCGGTGGTAATGGCGGCAGACAGGGCGGCGATGGCCTCTTCAGCTTTAGCCTCTTGAATGTAGCCAATGATGGCGTTGATGACCGTCACTCCCCAGATCACCCCGGCATTGACCCAAGATTGCAAAATAGCTTTGATCAGGCCCGCCCCCAATAAAATGTAGAGCAAGGGCTGATTAAACTGCTCCAAAAAACCCACCCAGGCAGGTTTTGCCGGTTTGGCCTTGATCTCATTGGGGCCGTACTCTTGCTGCCGTTGACGCACCACCTCAGCCGTCAGCCCTCGCTCAGGGTGAGCCTGTAACTGCTCAAATAGGTGGGCAGGGGCCAGCGTGTGCCAAGTTGGGATTGCGGCGGCCAAAGGGGTTGGGGTTTCTGGAGAAGAGAGCGTCATGGATCCCATCAGATTGATAGATCAGCACAGTAAATCTGCACCTCATCAGAATAAAGCCCGATCCCGGTTTTGGCAGTGTTTGGGATGGCCGGGTTCTCTGGTGGGGGCGGGCCGGTGAAGACATGGCTGTCCCAATGGCTGGCGGCCTGGATCTTTTACACCCGGATCCCGCTGCCTTGGCCCGTTCAAGCCCAGCCTGTTAAACCTCAATTTGAGGGGATCGCCCGCTGGCTGCCGCTGGTGGGATTGGGGATCGGGGCTATTTTGAGCGGATCCCACTGGCTGTTGAGCTGGATCCTGCCGGATGGGGTACGGGGGATCCTGGTGACGGCCCTCTGGGTGCTGGTGACCGGGGGATACCATCTGGATGGGGTGGCCGATGCTGCCGATGGGCTGGGGATCAATATCCATGCCCAGAGTTCTTCCAGTTCCGACATCCTGCAACGGCGACTGGCTGCCATGAGCGATAGCCGCACCGGGGCCTATGGGGTGATGGCCATCAGCCTTCTGCTGCTCTGGAAAAGTGCGGCGGTGGCATCCCTAGATTCCCAGGATTGGCCTTATTTACTGCTGGCTCCCGCCTGGGGCCGTTGGGGACAATTACTGGCCATTGGCCTCTATCCCTACCTCAAACCCACCGGATCCGGACGATTTCTCAAAGATGGGATCCGGCTCCCCCAAGATTGGATCCTGGGGATCCTGCCCCTGATCGGGATCAGCGGTTTGATCAGCTTATGGATCCCAGGGTCAACTCTCTCAGGATCGGTGCTGCTGCTCTGGTCGGTGGGATCCGGGTTAGGGGCCTGGGGGGTGGGCTGCTTTTTTGCCCGTGCCCTGGGAGGACACACCGGCGATACCTACGGAGCCACCCTGGAGTGGGCCGAAGTTTTGAGTCTGACCCTGGCGTTGGGATTGCGGGGGATCCTGGGACTGGCCAATCCCTAAGTTTTGGTTTTAGGGCTGGATCAGTTTCAGCCAGGGATAATTCAAATCTGGGGAACGGGCTGGGCGGTGACCAGCACCATACCGGCTTCATGGGGATCAAACCCTTCTGGAAACTGGGTCTCGGCATCGTAGAGGGCATCTTTGAGCTGGGCCAGTTGCAGGTTGGTGTGGAGCAAAATCGTGCCACAGAGGTTGGCCCCCTCCAGATTGGATCCCCCCAAACTGACCTCCTCCAGATTGGCCCCCTGCAAATTGGCGTGCTCTAGCTCCGCCGCACTCAGATCGCTGCCCCGCAGATGGGATCCACACAGCCGTGCCATGCCCAGATCTGCACTCATCAGATCCGCCTCGCTCATCTCCACAAAGCTCAGATCCGCCTCCCGCAGACAGGCTGACCACAGATTGGCCCCACTCAACGAGGCCCCCTGCAACTGAGCCTGAAAAAAACTGGCCTCCCGCAACTTAGCTCCCCAGAGCTTGGCCCGACTCAAATCCGCCTGATCCAGCCGCGCCTTGGCCAACTGGGATCCACACAAACGGGCCTCCACCAAGCTGGCCTGGGTCAGATCAGCTCCACTCAGATCCGTTTCCCAGAGATTGCTTCCCTCCAGGTGCGCCTGCCGCAAATTGGCCCCCTCCAGATAGGATCCCCGCACGCTGGCAAAGCGCAGATTGGCATTTTCTAAAATCGCCCCCCGCAGATCGGCCCCATTGAGATTGGATCCCCGCAGATCCGCCTGGATCAAAATCGCCCGCGCCAACGAGGCCCCATGCAGATCCACATCCCGCAGATCCCCCTGCGACAGATTGGCCTCACTCAGATCGCAATGGCTGAGGTTGGCCCCAAATAGATTCACCGCCAAGAGCTGACAGCCCCGCAGATCCCCATGACTTAAATAAGCCGCCATCAACTCGGATCCACTCAGATCCATCCCCCGCAGTTGGGCCTCCTTGAGGTTGATCCCCTCCAGCCGCCGCTCCCCAGCCCGATAGCGTTCTAGCAAGTCTTCTGTGGTCTGAATCGACCGAAAAGGAGTTTCTGGTGACATGGGGGCTGATGGGGAGAAAATAACAGGGATGGAAACGGGTTGATGGCACAAAAGTGGCACAAAAGCTGATAGCGGGAATTGAGATTCACCGCCTCAGCCGTCGGATCTGGGCCACTGGATCTGAGCCAATTTTATCTGAGCGAGTCTGATTTGAATCATAGGGAATCCGGCTGAATCGACCAAAAACCTGAATGGGGTTCAGCAACCTTTGAGAACCCCTGGGATCCCCTTGAGGGGTTTTCAATCCAGCCCATGGGTCAGCCCTGATCCCCCTGACCAATCCTATTCATTTTTCCCCGGCTGGATCGCAGTCTATCAAACCTGATCAGATGGGATTCTTCTCTCTAAAGTTTTCCCCACCGAAACACCACAGATCCCCAGGTCAATCCGGCCCCAAAGCCCGCCAGCA
>CAZODP010000027.1:0-2298 GCA_964578595.1 uncultured bacterium | reverse complement strand
CCCCACCGAAACACCACAGATCCCCAGGTCAATCCGGCCCCAAAGCCCGCCAGCACCCCCAGATCGCCGGTTTTGAGCCGCCCCTGCCGCTGCCAGTCATCGAGCGCAATCGCCACCGAGGCCCCGGAGGTATTGCCATAGCGTTCCAGCACCGAGGCCATCCGATCCGGATCCACCTCCAAGCGTTTGGTGACCGCATCTAAGATCCGTTGGTTGGCCTGATGAATGAAATAGCCCTGGATCGCCTGAGGATCCAGCTTGGCTCGAAACAGAGCTTTTTCGATCACCTCCGGCACCTCTGTGACGGCAAATTTGTAGACCTCGCGGCCATTCATGGCGATGGGCTGACACTGATATCGCCCCACTCGGATCTGATCCACCAAGGTCAGTGGCTCGGTGGCCATCCCCAAGGTCAGCAAACCGCCGCCCCCCCCATCGGTGCGCAACTCCACCCCCAGGATCCCATCGGGCCGATCTGGATCTGCGGCCTCTAGTACCACCGCTCCGGCCCCATCCCCAAACAGAATGCAGGTGGTGCGATCCGTCCAATCCACCGTCCGCGACAGCAGATCCCCAGCCACCACCAGGGCACGGCGATACATTCCTGTTCGCAAAAACTGGCTGGCGGTGGTGAGGGCATAGACAAATCCCGTACAGGCTGCTGACAGATCAAAGGCCACCGCTCGATGGGCACCCAGGCGGTGTTGCAAATGCGGCCCGGATCCAAACCGATCCGTACTGGTAGAGGTGGCCAAAACAATTAAATCCAGCTCCGCCGGATCCACCCTCGCTTGCTGCAATGCCCGCTGGGCTGCCTCAGCCGTCAAATCCACCAGGCTGACCTCAGGCGGAGCAATTCGCCGTTCCCGGATGCCGGTGCGAGGCCAAACCCAGTCATCGGAGGTCTCCACCAGCCGACTGAGCTGCTCATTGGTGAGGACAGGATCCGGTAGGGCAGCACCGACACCAGTCAGATGCACCGTCTGAAGGATGCGGGCAGACTCGGAAGTGATCATGGCAAGGGGATGAGGGCAAGGGCTGAACTAGTAGGGCTGAATCAAGGGATCCACAGCATTGAGGGCACTGATGGCTGAATTGTTGAGGGTCGGGTTGGTCTCGATCGGATCCCGCCAGTCCCCCCTGTGCTTCAGCTTAGATGTGATGCGATCTAATACCCGATTATCGACAGCTTCTTTGGCCAAGCGAATCGCGTGATAGACCATCCCCTGCTTAGAACTACCGTGGGTGATCACACAGACCCCGGCTACCCCCAATAGCAAGCCACCGCCATATTCTTCGTAGTCCAGCCGCCGCTTTACCTGCCTTAAATGAGGCTTGAGCAACACTGCCCCCAACTTGCCCCGCCACCCCTTGGGCAACTCCTCCCGCATCACCTGAGTCAACAGGGATCCGGCACTCTCGGCAAACTTGAGAATCACATTGCCCACAAAGCCATCACAGACGATCACATCAAAGGATCCCCGCAGCACATCCCGCCCCTCAGCATTGCCCACAAAATAGATATGAGGATGCTTAGAGAGTCGGTCGTGGGCGGTGACCGCCAGATCATTGCCCTTATTGGGTTCTTCACCGATATTGAGCAGCCCCACCCGAGGTTTTTCGACCCCCAGCACATGCTGACTGTAGAGGGATCCCATCAGGGCAAACTGCTCCAAAAACTTGGGCCGACAGTCCACATTGGCTCCCACATCCAGCACCAGTACCGGCTTTTGTTGGGTGGTGGGCATCATGGCCCCAATCGCGGGCCGATCAATGCCTGATAGCCGCCCCAGCCCCAGCCGAGCCGCCACCATAGCGGCCCCTGTATTGCCCGCTGCCACCACCGCTGCCGATTGACCGGTGCGCACCTCTTCCATAGCCACCCGAATCGAGGCTTTGGGCTTGCGCTTGAGGGCTTCGAGGGGTTCTTCATCCATGCCGATATCATCATCTGCCGGGATGATAGTGATGCCACGGAGGGATCCAGAGGGCAAAAAAGGTTGGATCTTTTCGGGACGACCCACTAGGGCAATCTCTACCCCCAATTGGTCTTGAGCTTGGATAGCTCCCTTGACAATTTCTTCGGGGGCATAGTCGCCGCCCATGGCATCTACAGCAATCCGCACCAGTTGCCCTCACAAGTTCGGCTTTGCGGTTGTGTCAGGTCACCTATACAACAACACAACGCACACAGATCCTACCAGATTGCTTCAGGCTTATCCCTATCCAACTCTTTAGCCAATCATGGGAGTCAAAGCCAGGATCCAATGAACATCTAACCCAATGAACATCCAACTA
>CAZODP010000026.1:27009-32768 GCA_964578595.1 uncultured bacterium | reverse complement strand
TCCGGTGGACTTCACCCTGACGGATCCTTGAAGACCTTAAAGCAAGATCCAGACCTTAAAGCAAGATCCAATGAAAAGAGATCACCAAGCAGATTGGCAAAAGATAGACCTGAGCTTGTTAGGTCAACGTTTCTCGATATCCCTCAACGCTCCGATCACTCTGATGGCCGGATCCAGGGTTTTGAGCTGATCCCATTCCCCCAGCAGGCTGCGGATCCACAAGGGCAACAGCGGATCCAAGCGATTTAATTTGCGTTGAAATCGTTGTAGCAGCCCCAAAACTTCGGTCGGCGTGGCCAGACAACCCACCCAATCTAGGAGGATCCCCAGGCGATATGGATTTCGGTGTAGAGGGGGGTGCTGGGCTTGGATGGAGAGCCATTCCCATAGCATCTCCAAACTCTGCCGCAGACTATCGGGATCCCCGCGCTCTGGCACCATCAGCCCCCCCATGACCGGGATCCCCTGAGCTTGGATCCGATCGAGGGTGGCCAACAGCAGCCCCGATCCATTGCTGACCACCACCAGACGTTCAGTAGCTGAGTATTCAGATACCCTTTGGGGTGGAGGGGATTGGATTGGCTCAGGGTTTGTGCCCTGGGCGTTGCTCACTGGTGTGGCATCTTCAGTCTCGAAATCTTCCCCAGTCCCAGGATCCAGCTCAATCCAGCGCATCCCCGCCTGCTGCACCCGCATCTGCCAGCCCAAGGATCCAGAGGGAGAGGATCCCGGTTGGGATTGAGCATCAAGGGCCAGTAGCTCCAGAAGTTGGGGCTGACGATGCACCCCCTCTGGATTGAGTACCACTTTGCCATCCAGGGCCATCACGTCCCCAGCCGCATTCACCCCCAACGGGTTGATCTCAATTAGATCCAGATCCAACCCCGAAAAAAGCTGATACATCCGCTCCAGCACATCCGCCACCGCCAACAGCAAAGATCCTTGTAATCCCATCCGAGAGGCCAATTGCCGAGCGTGATAAGGGGCAAAAGCAGTCGTCACCGCCACCCGCTGAATGCTCTCCGCCTGCTCATCAATCTGGATCCCCCCCTGCCGGGATCCCAGCAACACAGGTCGTCGGAGAGCCGGATCAATACGAATAGCCAGATAGTATTCTTCGCTGAATTGATACTTGGCCTCAGCCAGCAAGGCGGTGGGCAGTTGCCCGTTGATGGCAAAGCCGAATAGCACCTGAGCTGTGGCGATAGCATCAATGGTGTTGTCCGCAAAGCGAACCCCTCCCACTTTGCCCCGTCCACCGCCCCGCACCTGCGACTTGAGGGCGATGGGATAGGGAATCTTCAGACGTTTGAGCTGGCTGGATTGGTCAATCCGCTCCGAGGGCAACACCGGGATCCCAGCTTGCCGAAATAGGTCTTTGGCTTGATATTCCAACAGATCCATAGATATAGGGATCCTATCCGGTTGCAGCCAGCAAAACACATCTAACTATAGCTTTATGAAGCTTTATGAGCTGTGGCTCTATGGAGACGACTACCTTAGCCCAACCTTGGCCCCTATCCCCGTCAGCAGCAAACTCCAAAATCAGGCTTTGGGGCTTGGATCCTGTATCTACATTGGAATGACTTTGTAATTCATCGATTTTGCAATTCATCTTGAGGACACTTGCAATCGACCTAAAAGACAGGATAGTATTTTCATACCCCAAAAGCCCGACGTCTTTACCGGTCTTTTGATTGGGTTGCTGATTGGATTGCCCATCGGAAGCCAGTTGTGGAGTTTGACATTGGGGTTTGACGGCTTTGGCAAGCGGTTCTCAGTTGATTCAAGAGGCTTTAGGAGAGGTTATGGTTTTGTATGGCATCAAATGGGGCCGTCAGATGGTGGCGGCTATGGCCCTGAGTGTGGCAACTGGGCTGGTGGGGGTATCTGGGCTGGTGCCATCTCAGCCCCAGAGGGTGATGGCTCAGAGCGTAGCCACCTCCGAACTGGCCACTGAATTTGTATCGCCAGAGTGGGTGGCGGAGCGGTTAGGGGATGACAATCTCCGGATCCTGGATGTGCGGATCCCGCCGTTTGCCTATTTTACGGGGCACATTCCAGGGGCTGTACACGTTCCTGACAACACCTTCCGCGGCCCAAATGGGATCCTGCCGGTTCAGTATTGGTCTAACGAACAGATCGCAGACATTTTTGAGCAGGCCGGTATCTCTGATGGCGATCAGGTTTTGATCTACTCCGATGGCAATGACATTTTAGGGGCGACCATGGTGGCCTATTTGCTGGAGCGGATCGGGCATCCGGGGGCAAAAGTGCTGGATGGGGGCTTCAAAGCCTATCAGGCGGCAGGGCTTGAGGTGACCAAGGACTTTCCGGAGTATGAGCGCGGATCCTTGACCCTTGCGGACAATCCTGAGGTGCGGGTGACCTTGGAACAGGTGGCCGAATTTGTTGAAGCCGAGAGTGTGACGTTTATCGATCCTCGGCCTGCGGATCTATTTGCGGGTGAGGTGGAGGTCTGGAGCCGCAATGGGCATATCCCTGGGGCAAAAAATATCCCCTGGCCCACTTTTACCCTCGGTGAAGAGAACTTTTCTCAGCTCAAAGACCTAGAGGAGATCCAAGCCCTCTTGGAGGAGCGGGGTATCAGCCCAGACGATGACATTGTGGTCACCTGCTCCACCGGGCGGGAGGCAACGCTGCAATATGTGGTGCTCAAGCATCTGCTGGGCTTTCCCAACGTGCGGGTCTACGAGGGATCCTGGACGGAATATCAGCAGTCGGATCTGCCGGTGGCCACTGGCCCTGGGGCTTGATCAGGTAGCTGAGGTTGGGACTTTAGATCTTTAGATCACGCCCCAAAATCCGCTCCAGAATCAGCCGTTTATGGGCAGATTGAGGATCCTAGCCATCAGTCACTGGGTCAGGATCCTCGTCCCCCCCGTCCAAATGAGCTGCCGCCAGTTCATCCACCGAAAAATAGCGATGAAACTTATCCGTCACTTTTAGAAAAGCGGAACGACTACCGGACTTGTGGTATTTGCTGACAAAGCCTTTTTCCACCAGTTCTGCCACATGGTGATAGGCCCCCGGCCCCCGCAGCTCCACCAATTGTGACTGCGATAATGGCCCTTTGAGGATGATGGTGGCCAAGGTGCGGGATGCTCCCACCCCAATCTCTGGGGGCAATAGGTCATTGACCAACGTTAGAAACGGATCCCGCAGTTGGAGGGCGAACCGATCCGCTTGGGCCACCACTTCCAGGGCTGAATCTCGATAGGCATAGTCCTCCACCAGCTCCAGCACAGCTTCGTAGGCATCCTCTTGCGAGCAGCGGGCCAACTGCGCCAGAGCAGCCAGATCCAGCGACTCCCCCTTGAGATATAAAATCGCCTCTATGTGATTTTTGAGGGCAAAGGGTTGCTCAGCAGACGGATCCGGTGGGGGCATTCAACAGCTCAAATTCGAATCATGATCACGATCAGTGTAGTGGCGTTGGCCCCTTAGGGTAAGCCCCAAGCCTCGGCCCGCTCCTGTAACCAGCCAGACTGACGTAAGGACTCGATCGCTTGGGCCACCTGTGTTGCCAATGGACTGCGATCGGTACCTTTGGCAATTGCAACCGCCAATCCAGACTGAGATAAGGGGGCATCCAGCAATTGAAACTCAGGGCGATCTTGGATCCAGCCCGACAAAAGAGTGATATCGGCTGCCACGGCATCTACGGCATTGAGATCCAACAAGTCCAACCCATCCTGATAACTCCCCACAGGAAAGAGCTGGGCCAAGGGGATCCCAGACCGCACCGCCTGAGCGGCATCGGATCCCGCCAGCACCACCACCTGCCGCCCCCCTAGATCTGACCACCTGCGAATGGGGCCATCTGTTCGCACCAGCAGCCCAGTGCCATCAAAATAATAGGGCCGGGTAAACGTAACCTGACGAGCACGAGCCGGCGTGATCCCCCATTGGGCAATCACCAGATCCACCTGATCGGATGCCAACAGCGACAAGCGATCTTGATTGAGCACCGGCAGCAGTTCTAGTGCCTCCGGGGATCCCAACAACCTGCGGGCTAACTCACGGGCCAGATCAATCTCAAATCCCACCCATTGCCCATCCGGATCCCGAAATCCCAGCGGGGGGGTATGCTCCTTGACCGCCACCCTCAGCCGACCCGAAGCAACAATGGCCTCCAGCGAACGGCCCCAAGCCGGATTGGATCCTGATAACCCCACCCAGCAGAGTACCGTCAACCCAAGACCGCCGCCCAAGGTCACGCCCAAGATCAATAGGGCCGATCTCCGGAAACCTAACCCAAAGCGGATGAATAGATCCATCGACAACACTCCCAGGCCCACTCAAGCAGATTTGGGGCGCACAGCCTCTAGCACCTGAGTAAAACCATCGGGATCCAGGATCGCCATCTGAGCCAGCATTTTGCGGTTGAGACCGACATTGGCCTTGAGCAAATAATTGATCAATTGACTGTAGCTGACATCGTGCATCCGAGCCGCCGCATTGATCCGGGTGATCCACAGCCGCCGAAAATCTCGCTTGCGCCGCCGCCGATCGCGGTAGGAATTGCGCAAAGCCTTCATCACCCGCTGATTGGCCGTTCTAAACAGCTTGGATCCGGCCCCTCGAAAGCCTTTGGCCAGCTTCAGGATCTTTTTGCGGCGTTTGCGGGCCACATTACCGCGTTTGACTCGGGTCATGGGATCTAACTCTCTAACTAAAACTGACAGAAATCATTAGCTGGCGAAATCATGACTGACAACACCGGGACGGCTAGCGGCTGTGGGGCATCATCAGACGGACATTCTCGGCATCTCGCTCATCCACCAAGCCGGTACCCCGCAAATGGCGCTTGCGCTTGGTGGTTTTGTGCTCCAGCAGGTGGTTGTGTCCAGACCGGCGAAACTTAATTTTGCCGCTGCCAGTGAATTGAAAACGCTTGGCCGCCGACCGACGGGTTTTGAGCTTAGGCATAATCGCAAATAAAGTGGGGTGGAATCAAATCGGCATCGGTGGCCGCGATCTGCTAGCTTATCGGATCCTATTGCTCATCAGCAAGAGCCAGTTCAAATCACTCGTTCAACCCCCCTTACCCAAGCCTGGATCCCTGAGGGTCTGATCAGGGTAGTCAATACCGTAGTGTTTGACGTATGCTAAGAGACTGTGACTCAAAAAATAGGTCTGCCCAGAGAGGGAGCTGCACAGAGTCAACTGTTATTGCTTTGAGCGTATTTCTTCGAGCGCAACGGGTTCAACACAAGCAGGTTAAATCAAAGGTTAGATCATGGGCAAGCGCAACATGCAAGTGATCCTGCGCCAAGAGGTGCAAGGGCTGGGCAAAAAAGGCGAGATGGTGGGGGTCAAGCCAGGCTACGCCCGCAACTATTTGTTTCCCAATGGCGTGGCAGTACGGGTGACTGCTGGGTTGCTCAAAGAGCAGGAGATGCGTAAAGAGCAAGAAAAAGCCCGGATCCAAGCCCTTAAGGATCAAGCTCTCAAGTACAAGCAGGCTCTTGACACCATTGGCCGCTTTGTCCTCAAGCAAAAGGTAGGTGAGGGGGATCTGTTGTTTGGAACCGTCACCAATGCCGACATCGCTGGTGTGATCCTAGCCACCAGTGGTCTGGACATTGACCGCCGCAACATTTCCTTTGAGGGCGAGATCAACAAAACAGGGGTTTATCCAATCCAGGTAAAACTCCACCCTGAAGTCACTGCCGAAATTCGGATCCAAGTGACTCCAGAGTAGGATCACAGTGGGAATGGATGGATCCCCCAGC
>CAZODP010000026.1:21831-26909 GCA_964578595.1 uncultured bacterium | reverse complement strand
TTTGATTTGCACTGCTAGATGGCGAGAGCCACTGCTTCCTCTTTGAGAATGGCGGCTTTGTCGGTACGCTCCCAGGGCAGGTTGAGATGTTCCTGACCGAAATGTCCGTAGGCTGCCACCTCTTGATAGAACCTGCCGCCGCGCTCATGAGGCAGATGCCGCAGATTAAGTTGATCTAGGATGGCCGCTGGGCGCAGATCAAAGTGTCGCTCCACCAGCTCAAGCAACCGCTCATCCTCCACCCGTCCGGTGCCAAACGTGTCCACCATCACACTAATGGGACGAGCCACCCCAATCGCGTAGGCCACCTGAATCTCACATTTGCGGGCTAAACCAGCCGCCACGATGTTTTTGGCTACATAGCGAGCGGCATAGGCTGCACTGCGATCCACCTTGGTGGGATCCTTGCCCGAAAAGGCTCCGCCCCCGTGACGTGAGTAGCCGCCGTAGGTATCCACAATGATCTTGCGCCCGGTCAAACCGGCATCCCCCTGGGGGCCACCGATCACAAACTTGCCCGTAGGGTTGATTAACACCCGGATCCCATCGGTAAGGGGCAATTCCAGCTCTGCCAAAACGGGCTTGATCACGGTCTCAATCAGATCCTCCCGGATCCGGTGCTGGACAGCAGCATCTTGGCTGATAGGGTCGATGGTTGCTGTATGTTGAGTGGAGATCAAAAGCGTGTGCAGCCCCACCGGACGATCACCTTCGTAATTAACGCTCACTTGGGTCTTGCCATCGGGCCGCAGATAGGGCAACAACCCTTGTTTGCGCACCTGAGCCAATTGACGGGCCAGACGGTGGGCCAAACTAATCGGCAGCGGCATCAACTCCGGTGTCTCATCACAGGCAAAGCCAAACATCAGCCCCTGATCTCCTGCCCCAACGAGATCAAAGGGATCCCCTTGCTGGGTGCGGTCTTCGAGGGCTTGATTCACCCCCTGAGCAATATCCGGTGACTGTCGATCGAGGGCCACCAAGACCGAGCAGCTATCACTCGAAAAGCCATTGTTGGCGTCGGTGTAGCCTATCTCTGCAATTTTAGCCCGCACCAAATCCACAAAATTGATATGAGCCTGAGTTGTGATCTCACCCGTCAGCAACACCAAGCCCGTGTTCACCACCACCTCAGCCGCCACCCGACTGGCCGGATCCTGAGTGAGCAGAGCATCCAAAATCGTATCGGAAATCTGATCGCAAATCTTGTCGGGGTGCCCCTCTGTCACCGACTCAGACGAAAATACAAAGGATTTAGTCAAGGATCTACCTCCCAAAACAACAGCGCAAGGTTTGCACTACACCGTTCAGGATCCAGACCAAAAAACTGAGTCAGCCCCTCGAAAGAGACTCAATACCAATAGTGAACAAAACCCAACTGCAAGTATCCTGCTCTTGTCAGCCTAAGTACCCATCAACGGATCAGATTGCTTCGCCTCAATTTATCTTGCCAAAATTAGCTTTGATCCAATACTTGAGAAGCGTCAACATTGCCGTCTAGCGAGCGGATCCCAATTTCTGATCTGAAAATCAAACAGGATCCTGAAACTTAGTCTGTCTTTATCTTCCGGTATTCAGATCGTTGAAATGCCTAAATAGAAAATCTAAACATCTCTCCGATCGGGCGGACGAACCGCAGGAATTGGCACCAAGTCAAGGTTTTATATCGAAAATTGACAAAAACCCGCCAGGTTGCCGCAGCGTCATCGGGCCTGTTCCCTCAGCCTGCTCTGGATAAAGAACTGTATGGATAGTACAAAGTCTGGCCCAGAATGTCAAACCCCATACATCTAGCTGACCCAGCCCCCAATCACCCATCCCAATCCAGCCCCCATGGGCACCAAAGCCCAGGTGGGGATCCTGAAGCGCACCAACCCGATCAAGGCCAAACCTGCGATCACTACGGTCAGGATCGATAGGGGCCAAGACTCCTGCACAAAAGCCCCCCGACCCAAACCCACCGTTGCCGCAGCAATCGCCCCCAAAGCAGCCGGTGTGATCCCCTTGAGAGCTGCTCGGATCCAGGGATTTTGACGCACTTTGAGTAGAACTGGCGTGGCCGTCATAATGAACAAAAAAGAGGGCAAAAAGATCGCCACACTCGCCACCAAGGATCCCCAAAACCCTGCCACTCTGTAGCCGATAAAAGCAGCCGTCAACACCACCGGTCCAGGGGTAAACTGCCCAATGGCTACCCCATCCAAAAACTCAGTTTGAGTCATCCACCCCAACCGATCCACCACCTCTGTTGAGATAAACGGAATAATCACCAATCCGCCCCCAAAAACCGCACTGCCCACTTTTAGGAAAAACAATGCTAATGGCCAAAAATACTCGCTGATCCGCTCTAGTCCCCAAAAACTAGAGGCACTCAAACCATCAGGCGAAACTGTAGTTAAAATAGACACTTGACGGGTTGACCATCGCAATAGGCCAGGGATAGCAGCGATCAGCAGTTGCTGATTCGTTTTGGTACTTCTGGAAGAAGTTTCAGAAGTGGGAAGTTTTTCTTCGGCGATTTTAGGATCAGTTTCATTGCTTTTTAAGCTGTCTTTTTTTGAGAACGAAAACGTTCGAGGGCCAAGCACTAGTAATCCCACAATTCCTGCTCCGATAAATGTCAAAAAAACATTCCAAGGGGAGACAAAAAATGCAGCAATAGCAATGCCCATCTGGATCCAGCTTTTAATAGCCTTGCGGCCCAACTTAAAACAAAAAGCAAGAATAATGGCAATTACCACAGGCGCAATGCCCAAAAACACAGCCGAGAGTTGCGGTACCTGTTGATAGCGAAAGTAAGCCCAACTCAAAATCAACTCAATCACATAGGCTGGAAAAATAAAAGCACAGCCCGCCACCAGTGCTCCCAGGATCCCGGCTCTCCAGTAGCCAATAAAGATCCCCATCTGAGTTGAGGCTGGCCCTGGCAACATCTCACAGATGGCCACCCCTGCCAAAAAATCTTCTTCACTGATCCATTTGTACTGTTGAACTGCCGCCTCATTTTGCATGGCGATATGGGCTTGGGGGCCGCCAAATCCTGTGCTGCCCAACCGGAAGAATAGCTTTGCCAACTGCCTGAGCCGGATCCCCAGCGGTTCAGGAGAAAAGCTTGGATCCATCGGTAAGTCTTTTGGTAGGGCGTCTTCTGGATCGGCCATCAATCTCTATTGTTCAAGTGTTCAAGGTGTTCAAGGCAGCCCCAGGATAGCAGTTGCCCTAACGATTCTGCTCTGGTTTGAAGCCACTGACTCAAGGCTGGGGAGACACAGACACCTGATCTTGAACAAAGGTTACACTGAAAACCTCAACCTCCTCCGGCACTGTCTCCAGTTCAGCTCCCTCCCATGCCGCCAAGGGGGTATCCCCCAAACCCTCTGCCGACAGCTCATCCACTGGGGTGACCGCAATCGGGGATCCCTGGCTATTGACCGTCACGACATAGCTGAGGGGAATGGTAAAGCCATCAGGAGCTTCCCAGTCTTGGTTCAGAGTTTCCAGTAATGTCAGCCCTGCCTCGCTCAACTCCACAATCGAGGTGGTCGGAGCCGGGGGCAAAGCCGCAATCTCACTGGTATCCACCGGCTCTGGATCCTCTGGATCGATCTCTGCAACCAGAGGAGCGTCTTCAGATTCACTGGCGTTGTCACCAGCCGCTTGGTCAACAGCTCCATTGGGGTTAGACGCACTAGTATTACTACGGGCCGCTTGCTCGCTGGAACGTTCGACCATGGCCGTGCTAGGGGTCAAAAAGTCCTCATCCTGCCGCCGCCCTTCAATCCCCCCCAGAACAGCAATGGCCGTCGCCACCCCAATGCCACCCACCACTAAGGCTGCGATCCCAGCTCCCCAGGCAGCCCGACCGGATCCTTTGGGTTTGGATTTGAGTTCCTGTAGTTGGGGCAGATCAGCCGCAATATCTTCGAGACCCTCAGCCAGGTCGTAAAGTTGGGTCATGGAGAGATCCACTTGAGCGATGCCTTCCCCTTGGCGCACCGTCAGCCGATGGAAGATAAAATCCAAAGGCCGGATTGCCACCGTGCCACTGAAGGTGCCCTGAGGCTGAGCACTCAAGCTGTAGGCCAGATATCGCCGCATCACCGCCACCAGATCCTTGAGCAGATCCTGATCGCCCCGCAGGGTAACCGGCTTGGATCCCCCTTGGACAGTGATGTGACAAACCAGATCCCGTTGAATCTGCGCCAGTGGGGATCCCCCATCGCCAGAGGCCGCTGACTTGGCCGGGATGCCGCTGACCTCCAGTGAGACAGTGGTTTGTTGATAGGTTTGGGTGATGGCAGACATGGGCACAGTGGGGTGGAGGGCAAAACTTGATGTCACTTCACTACATTTTGATCACTTTGATCACTGGATTCAGGCCAGTTTAGAGCCAGATCGCTCAGGATCCTTCGGGACGAACCGACCCCGACTCAGCCATCTTTGACTCAGCCATCTCTGGAGCTTCAGCCGAGCCAGGATCCTGCTCAGGATCCTCAGGGGGCAGATTTTCCATCTCAGGCCGTTGCAACAGAGCCTGCCAGAGCCGCTGGGATCCGCGCTTGGGGCTGCTATAGAACAGCAGATCCACCAAGATTTTGAGGCCAATCTCAGTGATGCTGTCACTGGGACGATCATCTCCATCCACCATCTGGCTGCGGTAATGGGAGTGAAACTCATCCAAGTAATCCGCCACGTCTGGCTCCTGAAAGGGATTGCGCTCCCCCTCCACCGCCGCTTGCAGATGTTCTACCGCAGAGCGGATCCGGGCCTGCCACTGAGCCGCCAGATGACTGATGATCAGCACTAGGGCTTGGGCCTCCTCGATGTCGATCTTTTTGCGACCACCGCTGCTGCGCCGCAGGGGGCTAGCATTGCGCAGTCGCCACAGATTGACTCGATCACTGACCCATTGCTCCACCCCCAGGCTCTTGGCGGTTTCCAAAACCACCCCCGAACTTTCCCCACTCAGACATTCCAGCCCCAGCAGCAACAGATCGAGTTGAACCTTAGTGGTGCTTGTGGCAGAGGTAGGGATAGGGATCCCGTCCACGAGCTTTAACCCGTCCACGAGCTTTAAC
>CAZODP010000026.1:10915-21731 GCA_964578595.1 uncultured bacterium | reverse complement strand
AGAGGTAGGGATAGGGATCCCGTCCACGAGCTTTAACCCGTCCACGAGCTTTAACTTGGCCAAACTTGGATGCTTATCGTCCACGGTCATCCTATCGAAACACCATCTCCCAACTCTTTATAGTCACCCCTGAGGGGGCAGACCGACAAGGGGACGCAGGCTGTCTGGCAGGTGCGGGGATCCCTCTTGACAGGATCCGGGTTGTACACAGTTTGGCTGCTGATGGGGTTGGCTTGTTTCTACTCTAGGGGCAGGCCACTGTGACTGGGGCGCGGTTACCCATTTTGTAACTTCCCAAGTTTTTCTCAATCTCAACCCTCGAAGGATCCTGATGGATCCGGAACTATGTCGGGTGTCGCCGAAGTCAGAGTCCCTCTATACTGAAAATGTGTCTGAATGTTGAGCACACCACTGAGCACACCATTGAGCACACTGATCTCGTCTACCCCCCAGCCTGCATGTTTGTCCTGAGTGGCTACGACTACTTCTTAGTCTTTTTGGTGATCTGCACCCTGTTGCCAGTGGTGGCACTGCTGGCCCAGCAGCTTCTCGCCCCCAAACGGGGCAAAAACATCCGCCGCACCACCTACGAGTCCGGGATGGAACCTCTGGGCCAAGCCTGGATCCAGTTCAACATCCGCTACTACATGTTTGCCCTCGTGTTTGTGATTTTTGATGTGGAGACGGTGTTTCTTTACCCTTGGGCAGTAGCTTTTCATAGGTTGGGGTTGTTAGCGTTTGTGGAGGCGTTGATCTTCATCGCTATCTTGGTGATTGGGCTAGTCTACGCATGGAGAAAAGGAGCACTGGAATGGTCATGAGTCCTGACAATATCAGCAACATCAGAGCTGGATCCTCTGAGGCAGAGGCTAGAGCAGAAGTCGCCAAAATCCTGTTTCCGGCTGAGGCTCCGTCTATCACCTCTGAGCTGTCAAACAATGTGATTTTGACAACCGTCAACGATCTCCACAACTGGTCAAAAATGTCCAGTCTCTGGCCTCTGCTCTACGGCACCGCCTGCTGCTTTATTGAGTTTGCGGCCATGATTGGATCCCGATTTGATTTTGACCGCTTTGGGCTGTTGCCCCGCTCCTCGCCTCGGGCTGCTGATTTAATCATCACGGCGGGCACCGTCACCATGAAGATGGCCCCAGCTCTGGTCAAGCTCTATCAGCAAATGCCCGAACCCAAGTATGTGATTGCGATGGGGGCCTGCACCATCACCGGGGGAATGTTTAGCTCAGACTCCTACAGTGCGGTGCGGGGCGTCGATAAGTTGATCCCGGTGGATGTTTATATTCCCGGTTGCCCCCCTCGGCCTGAGGCGATCATGGATGGCATCATCAAGCTGCGCAAAAAGATCGCCACCGAAACCATCCAAGAGCGGGGCCAAAAGCTGCAACAGACCCATCGTTATCACACCGTTAGCCACAACCTCAAGCCGGTGCCTGAGATCCTGACCGGACGCTACTTGGAGAGCGAAACCCGTCAAGCTCCCCCCAAAGAGTTGGCCGCTGCTATGGGGTTGCCGGTGCCTCCAGCTCTCCAGATTGGGGATCTGCGCAAGGCGGAGCAAGAGGTCAAGTCTCTGCGGGGAGGGATGTAGGATGCCCGAAAACGACAAGCGTGAGACAGCTCAGCCTGAAGTACCCCCTACGGCTGAAGGCAATGCTGCTGTGGAGACCGGATCCCAAGCGGTTGCCACCCTTGATCGAGGGGTTGCCTCCAGCTTTTTGGCCGAAAACGGCTTTGAGCATGAGTGGCTAGAGCGGGATCACGATGGGGTCGAGGTGATCAAGGTGGATCCCGACTTTTTGTTGCCGATTGCCACGGCCCTTTATGCGGCTGGGTTCAATTATCTACGCTGCCAGTGTGGATACGATATGGGAGCGGGCCAATCTTTGGTCAGTGTCTATGATCTCGTCAAGGTATCCGATGCTGCCCGTCAGCCGGATCAGGTGCGTCTCAAGGTGTTTTTGCCGCGTCAGGATCCTCGTCTACCCTCGGTCTACTGGATCTGGAAGACGGCAGATTGGCAAGAGCGCGAGTCCTATGATATGTATGGGATCCTCTACGAAGGCCACCCCAATCTCAAACGGATCCTGATGCCAGAGGACTGGGTGGGCTGGCCGCTGCGCAAGGATTACATCACCCCCGACTTTTACGAGTTACAGGATGCGTACTGATGGTACCTTTTCTTTTGATGGCGTTGTATGGTGGCGGGGTTTGGTTTTCGGCCCGCAAGTCTGACCGGGTTTATAGCGGATCCGGCAAGTGGCTGGTGTCTCTCCTCTGGCCCTATATGCTGGCCACCAATCGCCAGTTTCGGCAAAATGTCCGCCGCCCACTCAACAAATAGCTCCCCAATCAACTTGGTGATAGGTTCAGGGTTGCAGTAGAGTCGGTTCTCAGGCTACCCAAAGCAGCTAACCTAAAGACGGTTTTTGGAGTCGCTGTTGTGCTGTTTAGCCTGACCCTCTCTCCTACCCCAGGATCTTCGGATCCGATTTTGAGCCGGACGCAGGTGATCCGGGGCATGATGTTGTCAAGTGCGCTGCTGCTGCTGATTGCGGTTGCTTGCCTTCAGATCAGCTCTTTGACATGGCGGGATCTGCCCTTTCAAGTCTCGGTACCAGCGGTTGGGGCGGGATCCCTGCTGGGAGTGGTGATCTGGGGGATCAGCCGAGGGCTGTATCAGGTTTGGATCCCTTACCAAAGGGCCTCAGGTGATTACATGGCTTTGGTTTTGCAGCCTCTGAAACCACTGGATCTGATTTGGCTGGGGCTGTTGCCGGGGATCAGTGAGGAGATTTTGTTTCGCGGGATCCTGTTGGGGATTTGGGGTACGGGCTGGGAAGCGGTGACCCTCAGTAGCACCCTGTTTGGGGCAGCCCATTTGCTTTCCCCCAAGATGTGGCCTTACGGGGTCTGGGCCGGTGTGGTGGGGTTGGTGATGGCGGTGAGTTTTGTGCTGTCGGGCAATTTACTGGTGCCGATCTGTGCCCATGTGGTAACCAACATTTTGTCGGGATCCTTTTGGCAACGACAGTATCACCAGCAGAGGGAGTAGCCCAACCCTTGAGTCTTGCCCTTTGACTTTGGGATGGCTGGCTTTTGGGGTCGTCAGGTTGGTGGGCACCCCTTGTCCGGTAAAATAGCAGAACTATTGGCTGGGGATCCGTTGTGCTGACGTTTCAGGCTTTGATTGCCACCTTGCACCAGTTTTGGGGCCAGCAGGGGTGCTTGATTTTGCAGCCCCACGATATCGAAAAAGGGGCAGGCACCATGAACCCCCACACTTTTTTGCGCTCATTGGGGCCGGAGCCGTGGCGGGCTGCCTATGTGGAACCCTGTCGCCGTCCCACGGATGGCCGCTATGGCCAAAACCCCAATCGCTTGCAGCAGTACTATCAGTACCAAGTGCTGATCAAGCCTTCTGTGGATGACATTGTGGATCTCTACCTAGAGAGCCTGCGGGCACTGGGGATCGATCCAGCAGATCACGATGTCCGATTTGTGGAGGACGACTGGGAATCCCCTACGTTGGGGGCCTGGGGAGTGGGCTGGGAAGTCTGGCTGGATGGGATGGAGGTGACACAGTTCACCTATTTTCAGCAGGCTGGGGGGATTGACTGTCGGCCGGTGTCGGTGGAGATCACCTATGGACTGGAGCGGCTGGCGATGTATATGCAGGGGGTGGATTCGGTGTTTGATATTCTCTGGAATCAACATCCGGCCACCGGCAAAATTGTCTATGGACAGGTGCATCATCAGGGGGAAGTGGAACACTCCCGCTACAATTTTGTTGCGTCGGATCCTGAGCTATTGTTTGGGATGTTTACTCAGTTTGAGGGGGAAGCCAAACGGCTGCTGGCTCTGACCCAAGAGAACTATCCGCCCGAAAAGGATCCCCAAAAGGATCAAGCCAAAGATCAACAGGATCCGCCGCAGTCAGTTCAGCCAGGTCAGGCCATTGATCTGATTTTGCCCGCCTATGACTATGTGCTCAAGTGTTCTCATACCTTTAATATGTTGGATGCCCGTGGGGTGATTGCAGTCACCGAGCGCACCCGCTACATCGGACGGATCCGGGCTTTGGCCCGTCAGGTGGCGGAGGTTTATGTGCGACAACGACAAGCCCAGGGACATCCGTTGGCGGTTGGAGGCTAGATTTTGAACCGGATATTCAAACGTTAGACCGTAAATTCTTAGTTGGGATGTACTTGAAAGTGTGTCCGTGAGTTGCGATGTTCCAGTAAGCATCAGTCTTTGGTCGGGGCACAGTTAGGTATTTTGGGTGGAGTGCGATCTCCAGGCGATGGCAAGCCTTGAGTTTGATCACAATTACAGGTTTATCGCTGTGCATGGCTTTTGGTACGCTACATTTAGCCTATTTTTGAGGGGTGTAGCTTGCCAAGACAGCAACAATCAAATACAGCGATATTTCTCTGCCAGTTATTATCTAATTTGTACCAGCCGATCCAGGTTTTCGTTACGACCAGATGCTAAAAACACCAGATGCTAAAAACAATTTACATCCAGGCTAAAACATCTGACGAGATTGCGTTGATAATAAAAAAGGATGGCAATTGGGATTTTGTCTTATGACATAGAACCTGCATCAAATGACCAATGCCGAACTAAAACAGTATATTTCAGTACATAGAAATGAGGATCAGGCATTTCGAGCGGCGTTGCAAGTACTCATGAGTCGTCGTGATCCAAATGCCCCTTACCAACCCTATCCTTTCGACCTTAGTGATCCTGAAGGTGAAGTGCAAGCCATTTTCGCGGAGAAGCTTAGAAAATCTGACTAGCAGTGGTCTAACAACCCCGATGCAGCGGACGGATGAAAGCCGCTGGTGACCAGTGCAGGTTAACTGCCGCTGCTGCTTGGAAACGATATTCAATCCGGGACAAATAGGGCATCCAACTCTTCATAGCTGGGCAGCGTGGTATCGATGGCCTGGCCCTGCCGGATCACCACCCGATCCGATTGGGATCGAGCCAACACCTCGCTAAAAGACCGCCCCCGACACAGCACCAGATCCGCTGGGATCCCTGGCCGAATGCTGGGAACCGGGATCCCCATCAACTGAGCTGGGGTCAGGGTTACGGCTTGGGGCCAATCGCCGTAGGGGGTATCGAGGTGGGCGATCCGGGTGGACTGGGTGAACACCTCCAATAGGTCGTGATCCCCAAAGCCAAAAAACGGATCCCGGCAATTGTCGCTGGCCACCGCCACCGGGATCCCCTGTTCACGCAGTTCATGCAGCAGCGTCACCCCTCGCCAGCGGGGGGTATGGCCAGGATCCCGCTGTTGCAGATACAAATTGCACATCGGCAGGCTGACAATGCCAATTCCTGCGGCTTTGACCTGTTTCAACGTGGCTGCCACCCCCCCCGCCGATTGCACCGCTAATGAACAACAGTGGCCACAGGTGACCCGATGAGGAAATTGATGGCGTAGGACGGCTTCAGCCACATAGCGCAGCGTGATCGACGAGGGATCCCCGTTTTCATCGGTGTGCAGATCCAGATCCATCCCCCGCTCCGCCGCCAATGCCACCAGGCGATCCAGTTGACTGACCAAATCTGGATTCATCTCCACAAAGGCCCCCAGGATCCCACCGGGAGCCTCGGCAAATTGATCCGCAATCGCCTCTCCTGCTGGGGTGCCGTAGCTGGCAATGGGAATCAGAGCCGAAGTTTGGAGGTGGATCCGCCCCTGCCACTCCCGGTGCAGCCGGGTATAAGCCCGTAAACTGATCGCCCCCTGCCCATCGATAGCATCAATATGGGTGCGGATCGCCTGAGTGCCGTGGGCATAGCTGCACCGGATCCCAAAGCTCATGCGCGTGTAAACATCCTCTTCTGTCCAGTGGGAGCTTCGGTCTTGGTCAATCCCCGCACTGGCCGCCGCAAAAGTCCCGGATCGGTTGGGCTGTCGAGGCCAGATATGGCCTTTGTCCAGGTGGGTGTGCATATCCACAAAGCAGGGCCAGACCATGCCCCCCCGCAGGTTCACCTCTGGCATCTCCTCTTGAGGGATCCACTGGCCCAGATGAACCGCCTGAATCTGCCCCGCCTGGATCTTGAGATGAATGGCGGTCAAGCCCTCAGCCGAGAGGGTGGCCAGATCAGGCCGGAGGGATGGATCCAGCAGAGCGGCAGACACATGCCCGTTACAGAGCCAGTAGGGATCTAGATCAGGAATGGCGAAGGCGGGGGGCATAGAAACCAAGGATAGAGAATAGGCTGAGAAATAGGCTATGAAAAGGGATCCAAGCAAAATCCTGAGGGCAAACCTTCACCGTTCAGGACTCAGTTGTTTGATCCCTATTGTTTGCATTATTGGATCCATTGATCGATGTCATCGTCCACTCATCTCAGTGACACTATCGTAGCCATAGCCACTGCCATTTCACCGGCGCAAGGCAGCGTTGGTATCATTCGTTTGTCTGGATCCGAGTCATTGCGGATTCTCAAGCAGCTTTTTAGACCGGCAGGATCCCATGATTGGATTAGTCATCGGCTGACCTATGGCTGGGTCCATGGCCCCAGTGGCGATCTGATCGATGAGGCCATGGGGGTGTGGATGCAGGCTCCTCGCTCCTACACCCGCGAAGATGTGGCGGAGATCCACTGTCATGGGGGATTGATGGCGGTGCAAGGGATCCTCAAGGCCTGTGTGGGGGCGGGGGCACGATTGGCGCAGGCGGGCGAGTTTAGTTTGCGGGCGTTTTTGAATGGGCGCATCGATCTGACCCAAGCGGAAAGTATCGCCGATCTGGTGGGATCCACTTCTCCTGCTGCCGCTGAGATGGCTCTGGCTGGGATCCGGGGACAGTTGGCCCAACCGATTCGAGAGGTGCGGCAGACCGGGATCCGGCTATTGGCTGATATTGAGGCCCGAATTGACTTTGAAGAGGATCTACCCCCTTTGGATCTATCCCAGTGGATCCTGGATTTGCAGACGATGCTGGATACTATTGACACGCTCTTGGCCACAGCCGAGCGGGGGCAATTGCTGCGCACAGGTCTCAAAATTGCCATCATAGGTCAGCCCAATGTGGGTAAATCCAGCTTGCTTAATGCCTGGTGTGGGGAAGATCGAGCCATTGTCACGGACTTGCCGGGTACAACGCGGGATGTGGTGGATTCATACTTGGTGGTGCGGGGGATCCCGGTGCAGGTATTGGATACGGCTGGGATCCGAGACAGCGATGATCCTGTGGAGCGGTTGGGGATCCAGCGGGCACGGGCACTGGCCCAGGAGGCGGACATTGTGCTGTTGATGTTGGCTGCCGATCTGGGCTGGACCCCCGTAGAGCAAGCCCTCTGGGAGAGTATCCGATCTCGCCCTGTGATCGGGGTGATCAACAAAATCGACCTACGGGAGGCTGCCGACTCCAACTCTATCTCTCTGCCATCAGCCATCAGCCATCAGGTCAAAGCCATCGCCTCCCAAGGACAGGGGATCCCTGAGCTGGAAGCTGCTGTCGAAGCCCTTGCCACCCAACACTCTATTGCGCTCAAAGACAGGATCCCAGTGGCCATCAATCGCCGTCAACAGGCGGCCCTTTTGTCTGCCCAAAGCAGCTTTAACCGGGTGATGGAGGCCCAATCCCAAGCCTTACCCCTGGATTTTTGGACGATTGATCTGCGAGATGGGATCCGCGCCCTGGGGGAAGTAACCGGGGAGGAGGTGACAGAGTCTGTGCTCGACCAAATCTTTAGCCGGTTCTGCATTGGCAAATAAATGGGTCAATCCAAGGGTTAACAAATACACTTGTTCTCAAAAACAGTTGCAATTGTTGTGGATGCAAATTACAGTCAGAGAATAAACACTGGTTTACCGATAGGGTTTTCGGAGATGAAAGATTGAGGATCCCTATTCTGAGGTTTGCCCTGGGGTGGGTGGCTTGCCTGGGGGTGATGGTGGCCGGATGTGGATCCTCCCCCATGACTCGGCTCACGCTGGTCACCTTTGCGGTCACACGGGCGGCCTATAGTCAGATCATTCCTCAGTTTGAGGAGCAGTGGCAGGCCCAGACGGGACAGCAAATCCAGGTCGATGTTAGCTATGGCGGATCCGCGGCTCAAGCACGGGCCGTGATCGATGGTCTGGATGCAGATGTGGTCAATCTGGCTTTGGCTCTGGATATCGATCGGATCCAGTCGGCAGGCTTGATCCAACCGGGCTGGCAGGATCGCACCCCCAACGGCGGCATTGTTACCCAATCGGTGGCAGTGATCGTCACCCGTCCGGGCAATCCCAGAGGGATCCGAGCTTGGCAGGATCTGGCTCAACCGGGCCTTGAGGTGGTGACCGCCAACCCCAAAACCTCCGGTGGGGCACGCTGGAACTTTTTGGCTGTGTGGGGATCCGTCCGTCTGGATGGGGGCAGCCCTGATCAGGCCTTGGCCTTCACCACCCAGGTCTATCAAAATGTGGGAGTGTTGCCCCGTGACACCCGCGAAGCCACAGATGTGTTTGTTCAAAAGGGCCAAGGGGATGTCCTGATCACCTCCGAAAATGAGGTGCTGCTGGCCAATTTGCGGGGGGAAGACCTCCCCTACGTGATCCCAGGATCCACTATCTCCATTGATAACCCCGTGGCATTAGTGGATGAAAATGTGGATCGCAAGGGCACCCGTGAGGCGGCAGAGGCTTTTGTGCAGTTTTTGTTCAGCCCCCAAGCCCAGCGGGAATTTGCTGCCGTCGGCTTTCGCCCCATCGCTCCAGAGGTGGCCGCTGAGTTGATCCACCAGTACCCTGCCCTTGAAAACCTCTTTGGGGTTGAAGCATTGGGGGGTTGGGAGGCGATCCAGGATCAGTTTTTTAGGGATGGGGCAATTTTTGATCATATTCAAGCGCAACTTTGATCCCCTCAGCCTGTTCACCACTCTCTCGGGTTTGGCAAGCTCAGGTTTGGCAGGGATCCAGGGGTTTGATCACGATTTTGCCGCAGCACCAGAGGGATACTGAGGACCCCAAAGAGTCCTACAACGGCAGCAATTAGGCCCACCAGCCAGCGATTGGGACGATAGGATCCCTGTTCAATTTGACTCAGAACGCTGTTGTATCGCCAAGCGGATAGGCCGATCATGATCACCCCAAAGATCACAAGCATCAACCCCAGATTTTCGGCATTGAGAAGAGAGTGGATTGGGATCGATGATCGAGGATCCTGTGTCGCTTGGAGTTGCCTGAGAAACAAGCTAAACCGGGCAATGGCAAAGCCAAATCCAATCAGCGAGATAGAGGTGCGCAGCCACGCCAAAAAGGTACGTTCGTTAGCTTGGTGCTCTCGTTGTCGATCGGGAGGGGGTCGATCGGGAGGGGGTCGATCGGGAAGCACAGGAGGTAATGACTGGGGGCTATCTGCCATACGTTACCCCAGCACCCGCAACACATTGGGGATCCCGGTTACCCCTGGCAACACCTGCAGTTGAGCGATGGCTGAGCGCAGATCTTTTTCGCGGACACGGTGGGTGAGGATGACAATCTCGGCTTCAGTGCCGTGGCAGGCTTTTTGGGTGATGCCCTCCAAACTGACCCCACAGGATCCAAAACAGGTGCCAATGGCTCCGATCACCCCCGGCTGATCAAGGGCCATCACCCGCACATAAAACTCAGAGACCAGATCATCGGTTGAGGCCAGATCAGCCAACACCGTCGGGGCCGCACTCATCAACGGATTCACTCCAGAGGATCCTGTTTGCAACTGGGCCACCACCGTCAGCAGATCCCCCACCACCGCACTGGCCGTTGGCCCTCGTCCTGCTCCTGGCCCCGACAACATCACCTGCCCCAAGGGATCCCCCTGCACCAAAACCCCGTTGGCTTCATGATCAATACTGGCCAGAGGATGAGCTTTGGGCACCAAAGTGGGATGCACCCGCAGATCTAACCTCTGTGCACTGAGGCGATGGGCAACCGCCAGTAGTTTGATCCCATAGCCCCATTCCGCCGCATAGCGAATATCCGCCGCCGTGATCGACCGGATCCCATCGCAAGGGATCTGCTCCCGTTCCACCCGCAGATTAAAGGCAATCTCCGCCAAAATGGCCAGCTTATCGGCAGCATCCCAGCCATCCACATCCGCCGTCGGATCCGCTTCGGCGTAGCCCTTGTCCTGAGCCAGTTGCAGAGCATCCCCAAAACTGAGCTGATTTAAGCTCATCTGAGTGAGCATAAAGTTGGTGGTGCCATTGATGATAGCCAAGATCCCGTCCAGACGATTGGCCGCCAACGACTGGCGCAGGGGCATCAACACCGGGATCCCCCCCCCGACCGCCGCCTCCAAAAGCACATAGACCCCCGCCGCCTCAGCCGCCGCAAAAATCTCAGTGCCATAGCGAGCGATCACAGCCTTGTTGGCGGTAATGACGTGTTTTTTGTGGGCAATAGCCGCCAAGATCAGCGTCCGGGCAGGCTCCAGCCCCCCCATCAACTCCATCACCACCGCCACCTCAGGATCCGTGACGATAGACGACAGATCAGTGGTCAACAAGCTGGGATCCAGGTTGATGTCGCGGGGCTTATCCAGCGAGCGCACCCCAATTCGTCGAATCGCCACTGACCGCAGCAAAGGATGGTGGCTGCCCTCCAGGATCTGGGCCACCCCAGTGCCTACCGTCCCCAATCCCAGGATCCCAAGTCCGTAAACCACGATGTTTTTGATCCTTTTACTTGCTATGGCTTGCTTGCTGATCAGGCCTGATGGTTTGATGGCCACTGGCTTGATTTTTATCGGCTTGCTTTCTACTAATTTGCCTTCTATCCTCTCATAGCCATCCCCAACCTCTG
>CAZODP010000026.1:9521-10815 GCA_964578595.1 uncultured bacterium | reverse complement strand
GGCTTGCTTTCTACTAATTTGCCTTCTATCCTCTCATAGCCATCCCCAACCTCTGGCTCAATATGACATCAGGAATCTGGCATCAGGAATCTGGCATCCAGCTCAATTGAGGATCCGATCCTTTTAGAGTGAGTAAGGATAAAACCTTGAGGATCCTGTTGTGGAGACGCAGCGCACCGCTATTGTCCTAAAAATTGGCACCTCCAGCCTGACCGATTTGCAGGGGGGGGCGGGCCTGCGGCTCTCGATTATGGCCGCTTTAGTCGAAGAAATCGTCCGGCTGCGGCGGCAAGGGCACCCTGTCATCCTGGTCTCGTCGGGGGCGGTGGGGGTGGGCTGCGCCCGGTTGGGGTTAAAACAGCGGCCCGTTACCATCGCTGAAAAGCAAGCGGTGGCTGCCGTCGGGCAGGGACGACTGATGCGGATCTACGACGATCTGTTTTCATCGTTGGATCAGCCCATTGCCCAAGTTTTGTTGACGCGGGCAGATTTGGTGGATCGGAGTCGCTATCTCAATGCCCGCCATACTTTTGAAGCCCTGCTGGAGATGGGGGTGGTGCCGATTGTCAATGAAAACGATACGGTTGCCACCGAAGAATTGCGCTTTGGGGATAACGATTCCCTGTCTGCTCTGGTGGCCAGTATGGTGGAGGCGGCCTGGTTGATTTTGCTCACGGATGTGGATCGGCTCTATTCGGCTGACCCCAATCGGGATCCCTCAGCAGAACCGATTGAGCGGGTGCGGCGGGGGATGCCGCTGTTGGTGCAGGCGGGATCCCAGGGCAAAAGTGGCTGGGGTACCGGAGGGATGGCGACCAAATTAACCGCAGCCCAGATTGCCACCGCCGCCGGAGTCACCACCGTGATCACCAGTAGTCGCCATCCTGACAAGATCCCGGCCATCTTGGCGGGTGAATCCATTGGCACCCGTTTCGACCCGGATCCCGAACCCGCCCGTGCCCGCAAACGCTGGATTGCCTATGGTCTGTTGCCAGAAGGATCCCTGGGATTAGATGCCGGAGCTGTCAAAGCTGTCTGCGAGCAGGGGCGATCACTATTACCGGCTGGTGTGTATAGCGTGACAGGCAGTTTTGAGATTGGGGCCGCCGTCAGCCTGATGGATCCTGAGGGCCGAGAGGTGGGGCGGGGTTTGGTCAACTATGGATCCGCTGAAATTGACCAAATCAAGGGCAAGCGCACCTCAGATATCGCGGCCACAGTGGGTTATCAAGGGGCCGATACCCTGATTCACCGAGATAATTTGGCCTTGCTCGACTCTTTTTGAGGGTGATTT
>CAZODP010000026.1:0-9421 GCA_964578595.1 uncultured bacterium | reverse complement strand
AACCCTTGTGCTGGACAGGCCCAAGTTGAAACCGCCGATGTCGAAGCCGCCGAGATGGCTGACGCTGAGTTTAATCTGGGGGTGATCGAAGAAGGAGGCAAAAAAATCATTGAACTGACCCAAACCCCTTGCCAATTTTTGGAAAGTGAAGGGGTGAATCTTGGTTTTGAATCCAGCAGTTCTGATGATTGCATTGAGCTGAATAACAACACCAAAGCCGACCGCGTTGCCCAGCCCCTCAGTGTTTCTGCTGGCGAATACACCTTTAGAGTCACCAACCAAGGGGTGCCCTACGAATTGGGCTTTTATCTGCGGGGAGCCGGCTTACGGGGTGTGACCCTGCCTCGCGTCAGTGGCGGTGGTCTCATGGATGGCGACACCCAAGAGTACACCATTGCTTTGGCTCCGGGAGAGTATGTCTACAGTTGTCCTCTCAACCCCACCCTTAACTACCCTCTGACCGTAACAGCCAACTAACAACATAATCCATAACAGCATCATTTAATAGCGGGATCCCTATGATTACACTAAGCTAATGGGGATCCCGTTTTTTTTGATCATCCACTCCTGGTATTCAAACGTCTATTAGATAATCTACAAGCTCAAGCTGACCCACAATTGACATGGAATTTGTAGTATTGACAGCGGCATTGTGTGAGGTGTGTTTTGCCATTGCAAGTGTTGTTTTAGTGATTGGAGAAACTGCCATGATCAGTGAAAAGCAAGGACAATCAGCCCAGCAACGGGCTTGGGTCAAAATAGGAATATCGGTTATCGTAGCGATTGCGATGCTATGGGTGGCTCGTCACTTTAATTTGTTTGAGATTGTGCAAACGTTTTTACAAAGCTCCCTCGACTGGATCCGGGGTGCTGGGCCGGTAGGGATCCTGGCTTTTATGGTCATCTATGTGGCCTCAACCGTTTTGTTTTTGCCTGCTTCGGTGCTGACCTTGGGGGCTGGGGCCATATTTGGGGTTTTTGCGGGGGCCGCCTATGTGATTGTTGCGGCTACGATTGGGGCCAATCTAGCTTTTCTGATTGGGCGTTATCTGGCTCGTGAGCGGGTGGCCAAATTGATTGAGGGCAACGCCAAGTTCAAAGCGATTGATCAGGCGGTGGCCCAAGAAGGTTGGAAAATTATCGGCCTGATTCGCCTCTCACCCGCGTTTCCTTTTAATGTTTTGAACTACGCTTTGGGACTGACCCAAGTTTCTTTTCGGGATAACTTAATCGGGACAGCAGGGATTATTCCTGGCACGTTTATGTATGTCTACATCGGATCCTTGGCGGGCAATTTGGCCACGATTGGCACCGAAACGGATATGGCACCAGAGGCTCAGATGGCCCAGTGGATCATCCGCATCGTGGGCTTGATCGCCACCATCGCTGTGACGGTTTACATCACCCGCGTCGCTCGTAAAGCTCTTCAGTCTCAAACTCAAAACTCACCCGTCCCAGAAATTGATTAGAAATTCATTAAAAGAAACTCAGTAAAACTTCACCCCAGCCCCTTGGATTTATCTCTGGAGCTTGATCTCTGGAGCATAGATTTGAGGGTGGAGCCAATCACCTCAATCCCTGCCAGGATCCGATCAGGAGGCTGATAGCTAAAGGCCAAGCGCAAGGCGTGATCTCCAGCAGGCTCGGCATAACAACGGGATCCCGGCAAAAAAGTCACCCCTTGGGCGCGGGTTGCTGTCAACACCTCCTGAGCATCGATCTGGCTAGGCAGTTCAACCCAGATAAAAAATCCCCCCTCAGGCAACGTTACCCTGACTTGATCAGGGAAATAGTGCCGAATCGCCCCCATCATTACATCCCGTTTGTGCCGATACCCCTGTCTCAAACCTTGGATGTGTTGATTGAGTTGGCCATTGGCACAAAATGTTGCCACCAGCCGGCCCAGATAGCGGCCCAAGGATCCCTCTGTCCGAAACATATCCAACCGCTTCACCAGCTCTGGGGATCCACAGCCCCAGCCCACCCGCAGGCCCGGAGCGACAACTTTTGAAAAGGTGCCGATGTACAGCACCCAGCCCTCCTGATCCAGTTCAGCCAGGGTGGGCAACGGATCCCCCTCAAAGCGCAGATCGTAGTAGGCATCATCTTCCACCACCACCACCCCATAGTGGGCGGCCAAACCCACCAGCCGAGTTCGCCGCTCCAATGACAAACAGGATCCCTTGGGATTGTGAAATGTCGGAATGGTGTAGATAAACCGAGGCCGGATCCCTTGGCGGGCCAGCACCCTCAGATGATGTTCCAGGATTTCGACGTCCATCCCAGCTTCATCCACCGGAATCGAGATCAGTCGTGCCCCCGCCGCTGCAAATCGCCCCACCGCCCCCATAAAAGTTGGCCCTTCCACCAAGACCACATCCCCGGGTTCCACAAAAACTTGGGGGAGCAAAGCCAAAAGCTGCCCGGATCCATGGCTGATCACCACCTGCTCAGGAGTGGCGGTCACCCCCCGCTGAGCCATGATCTGCAAGACCTGCTCGATCAGGGCCTCATGGGTGGATCCATAGTTGAGCACATCCGCCCCCGCCTCAATCAAAACCGCCTCTGATGCTGCCGCCAACGCCTGGCTAGGAAACAAACTGGGATCGGCCAACCCAAAGGCAAAACTGGTGACCAGCGGCACTGGCCCAGGGATCTCGGAGCCAAACGAGGGTGCGGTATAGGTCTGCGCCCGCTGTGCAAACAGATCACTGAGGCGGAGCTGGACTGGCTGAGACAACGTCATTGCAAAATAAAATAATAATGTTTGTAATGTCTGAGAATCCGATCCCTCTACGATACCCGATCTATGCCTTGGGTCTATATTTTGAGACAGCGCAAGTCCTACAGCTATCTCTGATACAGCTATCTCTGATGCAGCTACCTCTGACACAGCTATCCTTAACAAAGCTGGGATCTGGGGATCTGGTTCCACAGACCATCCGTAACAAAGTCGTCTGTCCGGTTGTTATCCCGATCAAGACGGTCAACCATAGAGTTGATGACTATAGAATTGTTGGATCCTGCCAGGGAGGTTTCTGACTCTGAGCTAAGATCATCAAGCGTTTACTCTATTAAGTTACTAAGTTAGACAAGTTACTAAGTTAGTCAAGCGAAGGCTCAAGACATTCGCCCTTGTCAAGTGTCGACAGCCCGAGCCTAGCAGATGTTCAACTCGTGGCCTTTGTATCTGTTGATCTCCCTATCCATTAGCAACTCACTCACTCCTATCGACGGCTGACTTGAAAGGCTGACTTGACTATGGACCAACGCCTTGTGGGGCAGCTTATTGGTAATCGCTATCGCTTGACCCAACACATCAGTGAGGGGGGATATGGCAATGTCTTCAAGGCGGTCGATACCCAGCTCAACGAACAAGTGGTGGCGGTCAAGTTATTGCGCTCCCCGCCCGCTGACATGACCCCTGAGTACTATCAACAACTGCAAGAGCGGTTTATGGACGAGGCCAGGGTCAGTGCCCTATTGGGAGAGCACCCCGGGATCGTGCAGGTCAAGTCCTATGGGGTGTTTCAGCAGCGGCCCTACCTGGTGATGGAGTTTCTCAAAACCGGGCCAGACAGTGGACGAGGGCTGGACTCAATCCTCAGCCGTGAGAAGATTCTCTTTCCGGGTCGAGTGCTGCGACTGGGGATCCAGATTTGTGACGGGTTACATCATGCCCACAATTTTCATGTGGATTTGGGCCGCTACTCCATCAAAGGGGTGGTGCATCGCGATATCAAACCCAGCAACATCTTTGTGGTGCGAACCCCCGACAAAAAGGAGGTGGTCAAATTGCTGGACTTTGGCATCTCTAAGGTGATGGGAGAGAGCAATCGCCACCTCACCCAGACGGGGTATTTTTTGGGAACCATGTGCTACGCCTCGCCTGAGCAAATGCGGGGAGAAAAACTGGATGCCCGCTCAGATATCTATTCGCTGGGGGTGGTGCTCTATGAGATGCTGACCGGTGCCCTACCCTACGATCCTGAGTCGGACTCGTTGCCGGGGTGGTATCACGTTCACAATTACGAGAAGCCGATCCCGTTTCGGGCCAGATCGCTGCCCCACACCATTCCTAGTGCTCTCCAAAAGGTGGTCTTTGCTTGCCTGCAAAAGGAACCGGAGCGGCGACCCCAGACGATGCTTGGTCTCAAGCAGTTGTTGGAGGCGGTGCTGGCTCAGTCTTACTCGTCAGGATCCCAGCCGGTGCTGAATCGAGGCGGGGCCGGATCCGTTCCCTTTGGCAGGGGGGTGGGGGTCAACCCAGTGGCCAACCTATTGGATCAAAAAGTCAAATCTCCGGTCGAGGCCGCTCTAGCCGCTCCCGATTATCAACGGGCGGTGTCGCTGGTGGCCCAAAAAGAATTTAAGGAAGCAATTCAATTGCTCAATCAACTGATCCGCCGTGAGCCGAATGAAAGCCACTACTATCTTCAGCGAGGATTGGCTCACCTCAATCAGGGCAATTGGGGCTTGGCTCAGATCGACTTTCAGGGGGTCTTGCGGTTGGATCCCAACAATACCGAGGCCCAAGCAGGCCTTAAGCAAGCCAATCTCCAAAATCCAGATGGGATCCCTGCTGATAGCGTCAATGGCTCCAGTCCAGCCATGCAGGATTTGGTCAATACATTGGATGAACTGAGCACGCACCCGGCCACCCAAGTTCTGGCCCATCAGCGCTCGCTGGGGTTAGGACTGGGCTGGATCTTGAGTAGCGGCGTGGGGGGATCCTTGGGCTGGGGGGCAGGATTGGCGGTGGTGGGATCCCCTTTGACAGGGGCGGGTCTTGGGATCCCAGGCTGGGGGGCGGTGATGGTGGTGAGTGTGCTGACGGGTCTGGGGTGGGGCTTGGGGCAGGCGCTGGCTTTGCGCCGTTATGTCAATCCGTTGGGCTGGGTGCTGTTGACCAGTCTGGGGGTTGTGGCAGCGGGGGGCCTGGTCGTGGGGCTACTGGATCCGGCTAGAGCACTGACTGGAACAGAGATGCTGACCTTGGTGGCGCAGCAATCGCCGGTTCAGGTCGGGCTGTGGAGTGCTGGGGTAGGGGCAGGACTAGGGGCTGGGCAATGGGTACTGATGCGGGGCTGGGGGCCTCGCTCACGGGCTTGGATCCCACTGACGGGCCTTGAGCTGGCTTTGGGTCTGTTTGGCTTACTGACGCTGGCCCAGAGGGGATCCACTCCAGTGGCATTGGCTGTGATCCCTGTGGTGTCAGCCCGGATCCTATCGGGTCTGAGTTTATTGGCTTTGCGGCCCAAATCTCGGATTGCAAAGAAGCCCAGAAGGCTGAACAACAAAAAACCTCAACAGCAGGATCCCAAAAGCACTCAACCCAGCCAGACTCAAAATCAGCCCCAAAAAGACGATCAAAAGAATAAAAAGAAAGGTCTGCTGAGATAAATTCTCTAGGGAGACGATTGGATCCAACGCCAAGCGTGTTCCACAATAGTTGCCAAATCGGCATAGACGGGATCCCAGCCCAAAACCTGGCGGGCCAGCGAAGAATCCCCAATCAAACAGGGGGCATCCCCCATTCGCCGGGATCCAATCGTAAATGGGATCGACTGCTTAGTAACTTGCTGTGCAACTTCTATCACCTCCATCACAGAAAAGCCCTGATTATTACTGAGGTTGAGCCGCTGAGAGGATCCCCCCGCCAGCAGATACTTGAGAGCCAACACATGAGCTGCCGCCAAGTCTGTGACATGAATATAATCGCGAATACACGTGCCATCCGGCGTGTCATAGTCATTTCCCAGCACTCTTAAGGGATCCCCTATGCCCAAAGCAGCCTTCAAAACATTGGGGATCAGGTGCGTCTCAGGCTGATGATTTTCTCCGATATCTCCATCGGGATCCGCGCCTGCCGCATTGAAATAACGCAGACTGATTGACCTCATGCTATGGGCCTGATCACAGGCACTGAGGATGTCTTCTATGATGGCTTTGCTTTTGCCATAGGGACTGATGGGAGCAATGGGATGGGCTTCTGTCAATGGGATGACGGTAGGTTTGCCGTAGACGGTACAACTGCTGGAAAAGACCATGTGAAGGATCCTGGATTCCACCATGGCCTCGATCAGGGTGATCGAACCACCGACATTGTTTTTGTAATAAAGCAGAGGGTTTTGGGTGGACTCCCCCACATCTGTAAAGGCAGCAAAGTGCATCACCGCCACCGGCTGATGGGTGCGGATCACCTGCCGCAATCGAGTCAAATCCCTCAGATCCCCCTGCTCAAATGGCCCCCATTTCACCGCCTGACGATGCCCTCGACTCAGGTTGTCAAAGGTAACAGGACAATAACCAGACTGAGCCAGTGCTTTACACACATGACTGCCGATATACCCGGCCCCACCGGTCACCAAAACTGGGATCATAGAGCTGCCCGTCATTTGACCTGTTGCTTCAAACGATGATCAGTTTTTGCCAAAGCTGGAAGGCTCAGAACTGATTTGACCACAGCCAGAGTGAGCAAAAAGATCGTGAAAGATCGTGTCTGAAAAAGGATCATGACTGGGGCAGAGCATCTCAAAACTTAATGACTCAAAAACACAGATTGTTGCCGAGAAGCGGTTTCTCCCAAGCGATCCCGCACGCTAAGGGTCACCACATAGCTAGTTTGCGAGGCCAGCAGGGGTGGCGGCTGCGGAACCGTAAACGTGGTTGAACAGGTGTTTTGGCCAGCCACACAGCCAACCGCCGCTGCACTCAAAGACTCCACCACCAACGGCAACCCTCCCCCCAAACTCCAGGCCAACTGCACCGCCGGACTCTCCGGGATCCCGCTGGGCACCACATACGCCAGGGTGACGGGATAGGATCCCCCAGCCTGTACTGTGTCTGGAAAAACCAAATCTGTGATCAGGGGCGGACTCGGACTGACAGAGCTATCCACAACGGATCCACAGCTTGTGATCAGCGAGGCCAATCCCATCAGCCCTGCCAAAACCTTTGAGGAGACCATCTTTGAAGGCACACTTTTTGAAGCGAAAATCTGTAAAGTCACAATTTGTGAAGGGTCATTCCACAGAGAAGTCCATAGAGAAATAGTCCGTGATGTCTTCAGAGACCCATAACCCAGCATAGAGACCCGCTCACAACACCCTCAGCAGTATAGAAGGGATTGGGAGGATCCTTCCATAGTCCAGCCCTGGTGTTTTCTTGTCCATAAGCTGGGATCATACCGGCACATCTAGTGCAAACCCCAATGGAATCTGATACAGTAGCCGCAACTTCTTTCGTCTTTTCTCAGGTGGGGTTTGTCGTCACCATGCCTTCTCCCGACGAGCAACTATCCATACTTAAGTCTCGGGTGCGCCATCTGGAACGGTCCTTGGCGGAAGCCGAGTCTCTGTCATTGGAGCAGATCGAGTGTACCCATCGGCTCGAAACTCAACTTTTTGCCACCCGCACCCAACTGGAGGAGCGCACCCAAGAGTTGACCCTCTGTCGGCAGGCCCAGGCGATTTTAGAAAAACGGCCCAGCCAAGATGCCTTTCAAAAGCAAGCCCAGCACGTCGAAGAGTTGCAGAAGCAGATTTGGGAGCTAGAGCGACGACCCACCCTTGATCATCTTCAGATCCTGAAGCAGCAAATCTCCACCAGCCAAACTGAGATTGAAATGCTCAAGGCGGAACTGAAGCGGCGGGTGGATCCAGCTCAGTATCAGCAACTTCAGCAGCAGTTCCAAGCCCTCAAGAGCCAAACTCAGCAATTGGCCTCCTACGCCACCCAACTGCCCCAAGCTCAGCAGGAGGCCGCCGCCGCCCAAGAGCAGATCAAGACCCTAGGATCCCAACTCGAAGCTGCCCAAGCCGAACTGGCCCACCTGCACCAGCAGCCATCGGCAACCGCCAATCTCAGTGAGCAACTGGAGCGATTGCAAAAGCAACTGGTGACGGTTCGAGCCGAGCGAGATGCCTTGATCAATGAGCTGGCCCATCGCTCTTCGCTGGCCACATCCGCCCAAGCCGAGGCTGAGCTGAGCCACCTGCGTCAACAGATCCAGGCCGCCGAGAGTATGCAAAATCGGTGGGAGCAGCTAGAAGCCAACCTAGAAGCTGAGATCGCTCATCTGCGTCAACGGCCCACCGCCGAACAACTGATCCAGCGGGATCAGACCATCGCGGCCCTACAAGAGCGACTGGAGCATTTTGAACAACTGACTCAACAGCAGCAGCAGTTGGCGGCTCAACTCCAGGAGGCCGAAGCCAGGATCCAACATCTGACCCATGAACTTGAAGATCAGCAATTGCACCTCCACCAAAAGGATCTAGATCCTCTGCATACCCAGATTCAAGAGTTGCAAACCCAGCTTCATCATGCCCAGACCGCCCAAGAGCAGCTCCATGCCGAACTGATCCAAACCCGTGATCAGCTCAGCCATTGGCAGCAGCAAGCTCAACATCACCTAGAACACAGTGAAGGGATCCAGCAACAGTACACCCTACTCAAAGGTGAGTTGGACAGCCTTAGAGCTGAGTACCACCAAGCCACCCTTGCCCACCAAGACCAGCAGCAGGTCACCCTAGCTCGCCTAGAAACCCTAGAACAACAGCGGGAAGGGTTAGCTCGTCAACTGCACAAAGCCCGCGTCGATCAAGTGGATCCGGCTGTGCTGAGCGCGCTGCAAGAGCAATTGGCCCACCTTCAAACCGAGAATACGCAACTCATGCAGGACCTAGAGCAGCGGCCCACCCACGCCCAGCTCAAGGAAGCTCAGCGCCGTCAAGAGCTAGCCGAAGCTCACTATCTGGTCAGCCAAAAACAACTGGAAAAACTCCAAACCCAGGTGGATCTGCTCAAAACCGAATGTGTTCAGGCCCACGCCTACGCCCAAACTCAAGAAAAAGAAGTCGCCCTATTAGAACAACAGCTCTCCCAGAGTCCTCTGCTGGCATCCTATGGGGTGTCACACGAGACAGCACAGCCTCAGCCGCCGATGCCTACTCCTCTGCCAAGAGTGGCCCATTTGCCCGCCCACCTGACTGCCCAAACCCAAGACCCACCCGGATCCCAGCAGCTCGGATCCCAAAACCCAGCCCGTCATCCCAAAGATCAGGATCCTTTGAATGATTTGAATGAACTGTTTCCCGATATTCATGTGGAGCACGAGGCAGCCAGCAAAATGGTGGATCTTGATGAAGAGCTAGGGCCAGTTCAGGAGCCTCTCTTTGTGGATCAAGCGGAGGATCTCAGTCAGGCACCCGACAAGTCCTCTCATGGGATCCCACCCTTATCTCTGGCACCCAATGGGATTGAAAAGTCGGTTAAACCCCTCAAAGCTCAGGCATGGCTAGGGATGCCTCGGCCCACCCCTGCCCCCCGATCCAGCCGAGTGGTGGAGTTGCCCACCTTTGTGCGACGACGGCCCAGCTAACCTCGTGACACCTGATGATCTGGGCCTGTCTAAAAA
>CAZODP010000025.1:25434-33203 GCA_964578595.1 uncultured bacterium | reverse complement strand
TAAATCCTTCACCATCGAGATGTACTGAGTTGGGATCCTTTCTATTCCTGGCAAAATGTTCACCAATACCGGATAGACCGGTAGCTTAAACTTCTCTTCAGCCAAAGCTGCATAAGCCCTCATAACGAAGCTGGATTTCATTAGCAATTAAAAACTCTCCCAGGTCAGGTTCGCGCCAGCAGCGACTTGTCGCATCCCAGGCTTTGATCAACACATCCCCCTCTCGGCTGATCCATTCAAACTTGGGGTTGAGGATTTCCTGGAAAATTGCCTCTGGATTTTGGGTGATCCAACGGATCCAACCTTGAGGATCCAGACCAATCAGTCGCTTACTGCCGATGTCTGCTTTTGGGGCCGTAGAGCAAGACTAAATGTGATTGGGGATCCCTAGATTCTGAACTTGGGGATCCTTTACTACTCTTGAATTGTTTCACTTGCTCTAGGGCTAAACCCGTGACAGCAGCGATTTGATCGGGATCCGAGTTTGCAACATCCTCACAGCAGCCTGCACAAAAGCTACGCTCACAAAAAGCTCTATCAGATGGTTTCTGAACAGGCTATCTCAAATCGTCAAGCCCATGGCCTCACCGTCATGATAGGCCGCCAGCAACACATCTGTGGTGGTACGCCAGCCGATCTCGCCATTGTGGGCAATGCCAATCACCCCAAACTCCCGCTTGCGCTCCGCTGCTTCCACAAAGGTTTTATCCAGAGCTGCCGCCAAACTCAGGCCATCCGCCACCCGCACCACGATCCGAGTGGCCAACCCCTCATCCAAAATGTCTTCCCCCACTCCGGTACAACTGATGGCCCCAAACGGATCCGCGTAGGTACCGGCTGGGGTGGCGGAGTCGCTCACCCGCCCGATCCGCTCAAATCCGCGCCCGCCGGTGGAGGTGGCCACCGCCAAGTGACCCTGTTGATCGAGGGCCACCGCCCCAACTGTACCCATGGCCACCGAAGTCAAAAATCGATCCTGTCGTTGCGATTGGCTCAAGGCCAGCCACTCCTGCAGCCGTTTGGCGGTCATGGGATTGTAGATCGGCAGATTGAGTTCGCGGGCTAGCTCCATCGCCCCCGATTCGGCCACCACCCGATCCCGACTAGATTGCAAAGCCGCCGCCAACTGGATCGGATGCTGAACCCGGCTGATATTGATCACCCCACTAAAGGACTTGGAGTGTCCCTCCATCAAAGCAGCACTCATGCGAATTTGGCCATCCGACTGCAAAACCGATCCGGTGCCCGCATTAAACAACGGGTCATCCTCTAGCTGCTGGCAAGCCTGCAAAACTGCTGATTGGGCCGGGATCCCCTGTTGGAGCTGAGGATAAACCGCCTCAATCACCGCCTGCAAAGCAGCCCGCACCACCTCTACCCCTTTGCCACCGTCTAGGGCACTGCCTGCCCCCCCATGAATAATCAACTTTGGGGTAATCAATGGGGTTACAGACTTGGATGGCACTGGGGACATCGCCACAATCCTCTTATCAATGGGTTAACCAACGGGATCCATCATCGAGCCAAAAGGATCCGGATGCCAGAGCCAGAGGGTTTACTCAGAGCCTTCAGAACAAAAAACCTCAGGGGTATAGCAGCCATGCAGACCGTAGGGAACGTGATGGGGCAGGTGGAGCTTAGCCACGGGGCCAGCAGAGATGGCTTGAGCATCCAGGATCCCCACAAAGGTTCGTCTGGTGTCAGCATCAAACACCATCACCGAGATCCAGCCCTCATCCTCCACCTGGGATCCGGGCTTAGGAATAAACAGCGGCTCCCCAATAAAGCACCCTGGCCCAAAGCTATACACCTGCTGAGTTTGAGTTTGCAGATCCAGCTTCAGAACCGCCTGGAGAGGGGCATTAGGCCCAGGCTGATGGGTGGTGCCCAAGTAGATATGACGATGGCATCTGCCCATACGACTGGGGGCGATGATGGGAAACTCCACCGACCGCTCCAGCAGGATCTGTTGAGACACTTGTCGGCGGGCCAGATCTAAGCGGAACCGCACCAATCGACCCGCAGGCACCTGCTCAAAGTTGATCTGCTGATAATCAGCAATTGGCTCCAAGGGCGGCAACTGGTCATACACCACCGAGTCCACCACCAGCACCGGATCCTGGTCTTGGCGCTCCACAAAGCCGTTGACATGGTGAAAGACAAACCCTGCCTCAGTAGGCAACACCATCGGCTCTCCAGCATCGGGGTAGATCCAAGCCTGAGTGGATCCCTGCTGATCCAGCTTGAGGCAGGTCCCAGCGGGCTGAAACCCCAGTACAAAAGGCAACGGATTAAAGCTGACCGGATTCTGAAAAAACACCTGATAGCCCGGCATCCAGACAAAATCATGCAAAAAGGCAAATCCCTTGATCTGGCGATCCCGCCGCTGCACCATCTCCCCCTGAGCATTGATCCGATAAAAGCTCAAGGTCGAGTTCAGCCCTGATCTAACCCCAAAAGCATATAAATCTCCAGTCTGGGGATCCCGGCGAGGATGAGCAGTAAAGGCTTCTCCAGGCTTGAGGGCATGACCAAAGGTTTCGATCCCCTCTGTTTCCAACATCTTGGGATCCAGGCGGTAGGGAGCACTGGCTTCCCAGAGGGCTAAGAGCTTGCCGCCGTGGTATTGCACACTGGTGTTAGCAGGATTTTTGAACTTGAGATCAAAACAGTTAGCCCACCAGCCACCGGGCTTTTGGGTGCCAAACACCCCTCGATACAGGATCCGTTGGGCCTTTTGCTCGGCCTCAAACTCCGGTGTCCGCACAAAGCGATTGCGAAAGTGAGCACGACCCCTATCAAAACTGATAGCCACAATCAATCCATCCCCATCAAAAGGATGACCGTAGCGTTGCTCTCCCACCCCCAGCATCCCCGGCCCATTCCGAAAGATTGTTCCCCGCAACTGGGCTGGAATCTCCCCTTCTACCGTCTCAATCCAATAGTCGTATTCCTGGGTCAGAGACTCGTACCCCGCAACCCAATCGCGTGTGCTGTAGGCCGAGGCCTGAGATTCTACCGCAACCATCGTTAATGCTCACAATGCAAGATCCTGTATGCTTTTCTATGGTGGTGGCTACCTAAAGTTTTGTAAAGAGTCAGACTGAAACCCTGAGCTAGGGATCCCCTTCTAAGGGCTGTTGACAAAGGCTTTTATAGACCCGTAAGATAGGATTCGCGCCAAATAAGGCGACTGTTTGCCCCCATCGTCTAGAGGCCTAGGACACATCCCTTTCACGGATGCGACAGGGGTTCGAATCCCCTTGGGGGTATAGCGGCAAAATTGTATCGTCCCTATGGGGGAACCCTACTCTGGTTTTGTAGGAATGAGATCTGGGACATGAAACCTGGATTTTTCTTCCGGGGATGGTTTGATGTGAGGCTGGCCCTGATCCAACATATGGGAATCACTGGTCAGTAATCACTGGCAGGCTGATGAAGCGGGTCTTCGGTCTCGGGTTGTGTGGTGAGGCCATCTTTGTCTACTCGCCAGCCGAAAAACCGATGGGCAACCACAAACGTCCTGCAAGCAGCTAATTTGTGAAGCCAAGGATCCAGATGCCTGATACCATAACCGCCAAAACCTGGTTTGTGGATCACACTGGGGATCCTCAGCTCTGGAAAGAGTCCCCCCTGACCTCCGCCCAAACCTATCGGCTCTATCACTTTTTGAGCGATTTAGATCAGGTGCTCGACCGCTATCCCCAAGACTACAAGCGGCTCCAGGCCATCAGCAAACTACTCCGTCGCCTGCTCACCCAGGCCACTTGGCTGCAAGGCGCCTGTCCCACCCCGGATCCCAGTTTGGGCTGGTCAGTGATGTTTCTCTACGATGAACCCACCTACCCCCAAACCGTGCAACTGGTGGGCTGGAATCCCTCCACCTCATCTCCGGTTCACAACCATGCCACTTGGGGTGTGGTCGCGCTGCTGCAAGGCCAGGAGAAAAATACCTTTTGGCACCAGGATCCAGAGGGCATTCTTCACAAAAAGCAAGAACTTATTCTCAACCCTGGAGATATTCTTTGTCTAACCTCTGAGGCCATTCATCAGGTTGAAGCGATCAGCGATCAGCCCACTTTTAGCTTTAATCTCTACGGCAAAACCAACTATTCTCAAAGGTATGAGTTTGATCCAATTGCTCAGACTCGACAGCTTTTTTGAGATTATTTTTAAGTCTCTTACATGATTGTTTTTTGATTTCACGCAGGCTCCTTTCTCTCCACCGTCCCCAAAAGCATTTCTGGGTAACGGGATCCCGTGATAGCTGTTCGGCCAGACTCTAGGGATCCGGCTGATCAGTCTCTAAGATTTGATTGGGATTGGCCAGCATGGCTCCACAGTTCAGCTCCAATGGGTTGAGCCACTGGATCCGCAGCCGGAGGGGTATTCTGGTGCTCAGCAGTCTAGGGTTAGTAATCTGTAGGCAGGATCAAAAGCAGTGTAGGAGGTTCCTGGATGCACATCGCATGGCTTGGCAAGAAGTCCCCTTTTTGTGGCAATGTCACCTACAGCCGTGAGGTCACCAATGCCCTCTTGGATCGGGGCCATCAGGTGAGTTTTTTTCACTTTGCCACTGAGGTCGAGTCTGATCTGGAATCCGGGGATCCAACCCTGCGGGAGAATGTTTCACTACCGTATCTCTACAAGTCTCAGATCTATACGATTCCCAACCCCCGCGCCGCCAAGGTGTTAGCCCAATCTCTCCAAGCGTTGGCCCCGGATCTGGTTCATGCCTCCCTCACCCTTTCACCGCTGGATTTTGCCCTGCCGGAGCTGTGTCAAGATCTTGGGATCCCGCTGGTGGCCACCTTTCACCCTGCTTTTGATCGCCGTCGCCGCAATATCGCCTCTCGCACCCAGTACCTGGCCTATCAACTCTATGCTCCGGCTCTGGCTCATTATCACCGGGTGATTGTGTTTTCGGAGGCTCAGCGAGAGATTTTGATCAAACTGGGGGTGGGATCCCGGCAGGTGGTGACAATCCCCAATGGAGTGGATGTGGACAAGTTTTGCCCCGGATCCTCGTCTGTTAAGCAGGAGTTTGGGGCAGAGCATTTGTTTGTCTATCAGGGGCGGGTGTCTGCCGAAAAGAACCTGGAGGCCCTGCTCAAAGCCTGGAAGCAAGCGGAAATGGGGGATCAGTGCAAGTTGATCATCTTGGGGGAGGGGCCTTTGACCGCCAGCCTCAAGCCCTTCTATACCGCTCAGCAGGGGATCCTGTGGTTGGGCTATGTGGCGGATGAGCAGCGGCGGATCGAGATTTTGCGGGGATCCGATGTGTTTGTGTTGCCCTCCTTGGTGGAGGGATTATCGCTGTCGCTGTTGGAGGCGATGGCCTGTGGGGTAGCCCCTGTTGCCACAGATGTGGGGGCGGACGGCGAGGTGATCGAGGAGGGGGTAGGGATTCGGCTGGATCCCCATCGAATTACAGCTCAGTTGGTCACCCTCTTACCGCTCTTGAGAGATCAGCCGGAGTTTCGACAGATGCTGGGCCACAGAGCCCGTCAGCGAGTCCTAGACCGCTACACCCTCTCCCGCAATATCACCGCCGTCGAAAATTGCTATCAAGAACTACTGGGATCCCCTGCCCTGAGGCTTTGAGTCTGATTGCAATCCAGGCCCATCTCAACGGGATCGAACCCGCTAGAGCAACCGATCAGGGATGCCAGGCAATGGCTTCGATCTCCACCAGGGCATCTTTGGGCAGTCGGGCCACCTGGACGCAGGAGCGGGCTGGAGCCAAATGGGGACCAAAAAATTCGCCGTAGACTTCATTCATGGCCGCAAAGTCATCCATATTGGCCAAATAGACGGTTGTTTTCACCACATCGGCCAGAGTGGTGCCTCCTGCTTTCAAAACCGCCTGTAGGTTGAGGATCGCCCGTTGGGTCTGGGATCGAATCTCGGATCCCACCATTGCTCCGGTCTGGGGATCCAGAGCGATCTGGCCCGACGTAAAAATAAATGGGCCTTCAGCCGCGATCCCTTGGCTGTAGGGGCCGATCGGGGCAGGGGCTTGGTCACTCAGCACAGCGCAGCGTCCAGGGCCACTGTGGTTGCCCTGATGGGGGGAACATTCTCGACCGGAGTCTGGAGGGGAGGGATAAAGCTCGCTCATGATCGGATAGATCCTCAATCAGAATCAGGTGACATCGCAGGTTAAGTCGCAGGTGCAGGACAAGGCTCAAGTAACGCCATAAACCATTGACAGGGAGGCAAAGGCCTGGTGGCTGAGGCGACGCATATCCGCTTCTGGCACCGCTTGGGTCACCTCTGTCAGCACCGCCTGTACCCACTCTAAGGGGCGAGACAGCAGTAGGGGCATACGGCTTACCCCCCGTTCGCGGGCCATCGTGGTCACCAGTTTTAGGCTTTCTGCAAAAGGGGTTGTACTGGCCACCACAAACAGCTCCGTCAAACCTCTGGGGCTACAGGTAAACAGATCCGGCAATGGGCGGGCACTGACCTCAATCGGAGGGGGGATCACCGCCGTGGATCCACTGGACAAAAGTAGGGGATGGCTGAGGGCCTCTGAGGGGTTAGGGGCCAGCAGATTGAGATAGCCGCTGCTATCGAGCAGGGCCAGATAGACAAATAGATCCTGGCTGTGGCTACTGTGCAACTCCAGTGAAAGCACTTCGCCGGATCCAAATTGAGGTAATCCTGTCTCTCGCAGGGGGGGAGCGAGGGTGGGGGCAGGAGCCTGGGCGGTGCGTTGACGGACCGTAGAGGGGCTGGTCTTGCCCTGCTGCTCTGAAAATAACATCGCACTCAGCCCTAGCTGAGACACCCCGCCATTCAAGGTGGTGCGTAATCGCTTGGCCGCCAATAGGTGCTGCATCCGTGGGACTAATCGCTGGATGGCCCCCCGTGCGGCTTCTCCAGAGGATCCAAACGAGGTGGGTACGATCTGGCGACCGGGCCAAAAGAGACCATAGCTGTCGGGATTGAGGTTGGCAGCAGTGGCCACTTGTGCCGTCTCTTGTCCCCCATCATCCAGGATCCGGTCGCCAGGGATAATCTTGCCGATCAGGCAGTCCACCTGTTGATCGCGGGGATTGGCAGCTTCGGCCCAACCCACCTCAGATAGGGCACTGGTGATATCCACCTTTTCGATCCGACCAAGGTTGTCATCTAGGCCCACCCGCAACTTGAGATGACCAGACAGGATCCGGCTTGCTTCCCGCAGTCGGGTGCCCACCGCTGGCCAGGATCCATCCGCCTCTTCGCTGGACACTTGGGCCACCAAGCCCGTCCGCGACCGGATCACCAGCGGCTTTTGAGGGCCAGCCTCAGCCGGGAGCAGGGTGGTTCCAGACTGGATCCCACATAAGACTGCCGGCGGGATCCCCCCCAGCCAGACATTGGCGCGATTGCCCTTGATCTCTTGAAGCACCCCTGTGGCAGCCGCAGTCTGGGTCTGGACAAAGTAGGGGGTGGCCGCTCGCCAGCGGGATCCTTGTAGGGAGGGCTTTTGACAGGCCAAAATGCTCAGTTCCCGTTGGGTGGTGAGCTGGTCAAAGGTGGTGTAGAGCTTTTCGGCGGGGGTGCTCTCCCAAAGATACTGGGTCAATAGATAGGTGAGAATGCCCGCACTAAAGCCTGACCAAACCGCCTCTGCTGCCAATGCTTGGGGGGTGGTGGCACTGAGCATCAGACCCCGCTGCAATGACGGAAAGGTGGGGGAGGCCAAAGCTGTCCCACCATTTGCCCCGACATTTGCCCCGACATCTGCCCCGACATTTGAGGTGCTGGCATCAAGATCG
>CAZODP010000025.1:14458-25334 GCA_964578595.1 uncultured bacterium | reverse complement strand
CCCGACATTTGCCCCGACATCTGCCCCGACATTTGAGGTGCTGGCATCAAGATCGTGACTTGACTGAGACAGAGCCGGACGAGACCGGAGTCGCAATCCTCCGCGCCAGGCTGGATCCGTATAGGCAAAGCCGCAATCCAGGACAGTGGTGAGCTGTGGCGTCGAGAGCTGCGCCAGTTGGTCAAACCAAGTGGATAGTGGTAAATCTTGGGGGGTTTGTCCGGTGGAATTGAGCAGTAGCGCCGGGACCATCCCCCCATCGGACACCCCTGCACCGGGATTGAGGGTCACAGCTTCAGCACTGGCCACTTGGGGAGGCTGTGGGAACCATTGTTTTTGGATCAATCGTCCGTAGCCACTGAAGTGAAACACCAAGGTCTCAAGGGGGCGAACGGTGGAACGGGCTTGTTCTGCCATGACTTGATTGAGAGCCTCGATTGTGGCTTCCTCATTGGCCAGCACCATCACATCCCCTGGTGCAAACCCAAAGCGGTGGATCAATAATTCCCGCTGGAGCTGGACATCAACTAAGGATCCTTGGAGTAGAGATTGAGACGGGATCCCGCCATAGCGATTGATACCCACCAAGACAGCCAATTTGCGACCACTGGCGGCCAGGACTGCCCCATATCGCCTTCCTGATCTCCCCAGCCACTGGGGATCCAATCCCAACCCAGCAGCAGTCAAAAGTAGGCTCTGTAAAAAGGTTCGTCGCGTGCTAGTCATCTTTTTCTATAGAGTTTTGTATGTGGGCTGAGGTGTTGTCAGAGCAGACAGAAAGAGTTAGCAGACAAAAAGAGTTAAGGGGCTATCTGTAAGACCGGCATTCCCAGGTTGAGGGGCCGCAAAGTTTTGATTGATTAGTTTTGGGGTGTGGATTTTTGAATGGCCATCATTTCGAAGTGTTATCGGTCAGCGTGGTCAGCAATCCAACGCCGCTAGGGTGGGGCACCTACCGCTATCAACCGATCACACCCATAGGATATCCTCATCCCGTCCGAAAAAAAGCTGATTTAGGCCAATCAAGTAGGGATTTGGGAGGAATCAGCAAACTGAGATTTGCGCCTCTGGCGGGATCCCAAATCTGCCCCAGGAATGCGTATAAATACTTAAATCAAGGCCCGCCTGAGCCACTGCCAGACCAGAGTGGGATCCGGCTGGATATAACCCTGTCTTAACGTCTGGTTGGTATAACCAAATCCAGATATGTTACGGATCTTCACATCAACTTTTGGAGTGACACCACCAACGGTATGGAAGCGACTTTTTTGCTGGGCTTGGGCTGGATTGGGGGACTCTTGGCCCGGATTGCTCCGGCAGGGATCCGGTGGGGCTGGCTTTGGCCCCTTTTGGTGGCTGCGGTGGGGGCCGGGATCGCCTGGGGGATCCAGCGGCGACCGAACTTGGCTCGCACTTGGGGGGTGGCGGGCCTGTTGGGGCTGATCGCCTGGGGATATCTGGGGTTGCGGGTGCCGGTGGCAGGGCCAATGGATATCAGTTTGCGGGCCTCCACAGGGGGAACGGTGATCGCCAAGGTGGTGACGGATCCTCAGACGGCTCGGAGTGGGCGCTTGCGGTTTTGGGCGGAGGCCCAGGCTTGGCAGCAGCCGGATGGCACCCAGGATCCCAATACCGGCAGGCTCTATGTGACGATGGATCCCAGTGTGGCGGCAGGGCAAGATCTTTATCCCAGTCAGGTGCTAAAGCTGACGGGATTTTTGTATGCCCCCCAGCCGGCTCGCAATCCGGGTGGATTCAATTTTCAGGCTTTTTTGGCCCAGCGGGGATCCTTTGCGGGGGTGAGTGCCCGCCAGGTGGAGATTGTGGATCCCGGACATCCATGGGGAGGCTGGGCGTTGCGACGACGGGTACGGCGGTCATTGGTGGCGGCTCTAGGCCCGGAGCGAGGAGAATTGCTGACCTCAATGGTATTGGGGGCACGGGCGGCAGAGTTGGACTTTGAGGTGCAGGATAACTTTCGGCAGGTGGGGCTAGCCCATGTGTTGGCCGCCTCGGGCTTTCACGTCTCACTGCTATTGGGGGTGGTGCTGGCGGTGGTGGGTCAAGCCAAACCCCGCACCCAGCAGATCAGTATCTTGGGGATCCTGACGCTGTATATGTTTTTGACGGGGTTTAGCCCCCCGGTGGTGCGGGCCGCGCTGATGGGGGCGGCTTCGGCGGTGGTGTTGGTGGATCCCAATCTCCAGGGGCGGATCCGGTTGCAGCCGGCGGGGGTACTGTTGGCGGTGGCGGTGTTGTTGTTGATTGTCAATCCCAATTGGATCCGGGATTTGAGTTTTCAGCTCAGCTTTATGGCAACCCTGGGGCTGATGGTGGGGATCGATCCGATTCAGCAGCGTTTGCAATGGCTGCCGCCGGGATTGGCCCTGCCGATTGCGATCTCGGTGGCGGCTCAGATTTGGACGTTGCCCCTACAACTGTATGTGTTTGGCCGGTTTTCCACCTATGCGCTGGTGGCCAATTTGATGACGCTGCCGCTGATTATTGTGCTCTGTACCGCCGGATTTGCGGTCTGTGGCTTGGCCTTGGTCAGTCCGGCGGCAGGAACTCTGGTGGCCCAACCCTTGGGACTATTGTTGACCCCTCTGATCAACATCGTTGCTTGGATCGCCACCTGGCCCCTAGCTCTAATTCACACCGGATCCACCAGTTTGGGGCAGTGTGTGCTGCTCTATGGCACGTTGCTGGCCTTGGTGTTTTGGCCGATCTGGCGTAAGTACTTGGATTGGTGGGGCACAGGAGCAGTGGCGGCAGCTATTTTGGCAATCCCAGCCTTGTGGCCGCAGCCTTTACAGTTGACCGCTTTGGCCGCCAACGGATCCCCGGTAATGGTGATCCAGACCCCTCAAGATGCCATCGCCCTTAACAGTGGCCCTGACTCAGTGGCAGAGTTTGATTTGATCCCCTTCTTGCGTTATCGCGGCGTTCGCCAGAGCCAACTCAGGGCCATTGCCGCCACCACCGATGCTGAGCGACTGGAGGGCTGGCCCCGCCTACTGGAAACCTTTCCGGGCTTAGAATCTTTGGCCACTCCCGCCAGTCCGGTGGCCGCCCAGCAAGCCATGAGCAGTGGCGATCGCCTGGTGGTCAGAGACGGGATCCAATTTCAGGCTTTGGCGGCGGATCCGTTGGTTTTGTTGATGGAATCGCCGACCGGATCCCGCTGGTTGTTGTTGGGGGATGCTGGACTGTCCACGCAATCTAGGTTGGCTAATCTGGCGGGTTTGCCCACCCCAGTCAATGGCATTTGGTGGTCGGGAGAGGGCCTATCCCGAGAACTGCTGGAGGCGGTGCGACCTCAAGCGGGTATCTACAGTGGTCGCAATCCTGACGCCATCCCCAGTTGGTTTCGAGAGCTAGGGATCCCGGCTTGGGCGGTGGCAGAGCATGGGGCCATCTGCTGGTCAGAACAACGGGATCCCCGTCCTTGTCTGGGATAGCTTTGGCAGGGTGATGGGGGAAATTGTGAGCTTCAGGCGGCTTAACGCTACTGTTTCCATTCCAAAATCTTGTGAATCACCTGATCCAAACCCGTCTGTGTTTTGAGATTGGTAAATACAAAAGGACGGGATCCGCGCATTTTGAGGGCGTCTCGCTCCATCACCGCCAGGTCTGCTCCCACATGGGGAGCCAGATCAATTTTGTTGATCACCAACAGATCAGATTTGGTGATGCCGGGGCCACCTTTGCGGGGGATCTTATCCCCAGCCGCAACATCGATCACATAGATGGTGTAGTCCGCCAGCTCAGGGCTAAAAGTGGCCGCCAGATTGTCTCCGCCGCTCTCCACCAGTATCAGCTCCAAATCCTGGAACGTTTGCTCCAATTGCTCAATGGCCACCAAATTGATCGAAGCATCCTCTCGGATGGCCGTGTGGGGACACCCCCCCGTTTCCACCCCTCGGATCCGGTCAGCAGTCAGGGCTTGGGCACGCACCAAAAACTGGGCATCTTCTTCGGTGTAAATATCATTGGTTACCACTGCGATGGCAAAGCGATCCCGCAGCTTTTTGCAAAGGGCTTCCACCAGGGCAGTCTTGCCGGATCCCACCGGCCCTGCGATCCCAATTCTCAGTGCGCTTCCAATTTTTGCGCTCATGGCTGTGTTCCTGGATCAGTGGTTGCCTAAAGGGTGAGTTTGAGGGGAGTGGGATTCAGTCTATCGCAGCGGCAGAAGGACCGAGTCGGCGTAGGGCACAATGAAGTCTGGATCCCTTGTGTTGCAGGTTTAATTTTGACTTCTTCTGGGCAACCCACTCATCCATCGACTCCTGATCCAGCTAATCCAGACGGAATCAGCCAGATGGATACACGGCAGCGTTCACCGCTTGGAGATTGGCGACTGTTGGGGGTGTTGTGGCCCTATGCGCGGCGACAGCAAAAACTGCTCTGGTTATCGTTGGCCTTTTTGCCTCCTTTGGCGGTGTCCGATGCGGTGCAGCCGTTGATCTTGCAGCAGGCAATTGATGGGCCGATTGCGCGGGCATCCCAGGGATCGGGATCCTTGTCGGGTCTGGAGATCTACGGGATCCTACTGTTGGCAACGATCTTGTTGAAGTTGGTCTTTCAGGCTTTAGAGGGCTACACCAGCCAAAAGCTGGGCCAGGCCATGACCCGCGATATCCGTAGCGATCTATTTGCCCATGTGCTGACCTTGCCCTCGCGGTTTTTTGATCGGACGCCGGTGGGCAAGCTGATTACCCGCATTACCAGCGATGTGGAGGCATTAGGGGATGTGTTTTCGACCGGGGCGGTGGGGATCGTCAGCGATCTGTTTACGTTGGTAGTCATTGGCGGGGTAATGCTGAGCCAACGGTGGGATCTGGGCCTGTTACTGATCGCCATCGTGGTGCCCATGGCGCTGTTGGTGAACTACCTTCAGGAGCGGTTTCGGGATGCCAACTTTCGGGTGCGAGAGGAGCTATCGCGGCTGAATGCCTGGCTGCAAGAGAACATTCTTGGGGTCAGTGTGGTGCAGATTTTTCGGCGAGAGCAGTACAACAGCGAGGTGTTTCGGCAGATCAACAGCCGCTATATCCGAGAGGTGGATCAGACGATTTTTTATGATTCTGCTTTGTCAGCGGTGCTGGAATGGGTGGCCTGGTTGGCCATTGCCCTGCTGCTCTGGGTGGGGGGACAACAGGTGATGACGGTGGCCACGTTGCAGATGCGCACTTGGGTGGCCCAGCTTGCCCCGGCTTTACCGGCTCCCCAGGATCCCCTCACCTTTGGGGGGTTGTATGCCTTTATTTTGTTCTCGCAGCGATTTTTTAACCCGTTGCGGCAGTTGGCCGAGAAGTTTACGGCCCTCCAATCTGGATTTACCTCGGTGGAGCGGATCACGGGCATCATGAACATCCCTGCCGAGATCAAGGATCCGGCCCAGCCCCAGGATTTGCCGACTCAGGCTCGGGGGGAGGTGCGATTTGAAAATGTCTGCTTTGGCTACAATCCCGACGATCTGGTGCTGAAAAACCTCAACTTTACGGTTCGTCCCGGCGAAAAAGTAGCCCTGGTCGGCCCGACCGGAGCCGGCAAAAGTTCAATCATTCGGCTGCTCTGTCGGCTCTACGATGTCACCTCAGGCCGGATCCTGGTGGATGGGGTGGATATTCGGGAACTGGCCCAGGATCAGTTGCATCGGCATATCGGGGTGATTTTGCAGGATGGGTTTTTGTTTGCGGGCGATGTGCAAGACAACATTACCTTGGGGGATCCGGGCCAAGAAGCTCAAGTGCGGCAGGTGGCCCAGACTCTCAACCTAGATGGCTTTTTGGCGGCTCTTCCCCAGGGGTACCAAACCTCGGTGCGGGAGCGGGGCAACAATCTGTCGGGGGGCCAAAAGCAACTAATTGGGTTTGTGCGTGCCCTGTGGCGGGATCCCAAGATATTGGTGATGGATGAGGCCACCGCCAGCCTCGATATGGGCACTGAAGCCCAGATTCAGACCGCTCTGGAGACGTTGCTCAGTGATCGAACGGCTATCTTGATCGCTCACCGCCTGTCCACCATTCGCAATGTGGATCGGATCCTGGTGTTGCAGCGGGGGCAGTTGCGGGAGCAGGGATCCCATGAGGAATTGATGGCCCTCGATGGCATCTATGCCAGCCTCTACCGATTACAGGCGATGGGGATTCAGGCTTAGGAGGCGGATCCAGGTGGGGCACATCAGCCGCTATGTCTACACCAAAATGTCTACACCAAACCCATTGGAATCCCACTCCTTTTGGATCCGCTCCCATTAGCAGTGGGTGGCACGGCAGCCAGGCCCAGCTCTCCTTAGGATCCGAATTGTGGATGCGCTGGCTCTAAGTCATCTTGCCCCCACACTGGCAAACATCTGCTCCATCGAGAGGGGGGGGATCCCAGGTTTGGCGACAATCTCCAGAGTCTGGTGGCGGGCGGCGGGCTGAAACAGGGCTTCAACACAGACTTGGGCCACCTTGCGGCGGGGGATACTGCCCTCAAACAGGGTATCAGCATTAGTCATCACAATGGTGTCGGTGTTGTCTTCGCTCTTGAGGCCACCGGGCCGGACGATGGTATAGGGGATCCCGCTCTGGATCAAATACGCCTCCGCCTGCTTTTTCCAGACCAGGATCAGCCAAAACAGGTTGAGGGGATGAAAAAACTGCGACACACACAGGGATGTAACCAAGACAAAATGCTGGATCCCGGCGACTTTGGCCGCCTCCACCAGAGCCTTAGTGCCCTCAAAATCCACTCGCCACGGCCCCAACGGATCCCAACTGGGCTTGACCCCAGCCGCATTGATCACCACCGTACAGCCCCCCAAAGCCGCCCCCAAACTCTCTGGCTGAGTCAGATCCCCCGCCACCAGTTCCACCTCAGCCGCGATCACCTGGCGAGCCGCCTCGACATCTCGCACCATCGCCCGCACCGGGATCCCTCGACTCAGGAGTTCTTGCACAATCTCGGATCCAGTCCGCCCCGTTGCCCCCACCACCAATGCTTTCATATCTGTTTGTTACCTTTTTGTGGATGATTCTTTTTGTGGATCATGTTCCTGATGGATCCATCTTGATCGATCTGACCCCAGGGATCTATCCCAATTACCAGCCAAACCCCAGAATGGGATCCTCAGTTCGCTCTCACCAAATCAGAGTGATAGGCTATCTGGTGTTGGTGTGGGTTGAGTACGATGACTTCCAGACAGACCGCCTCTGGCCGCCCCCAGTCCCGCAATACGGGTTACAGCCCTAATGGCTATGGATCCAATAGCCACGGATCCAATGGCCACAGCTCTCACAGCTACAGCACAGGATCCCGTCCTTACGGGGCAGCTGATCCACCCCGCCCCCAGGCCCGACCGCGAGGAGGTTGGCTGCGAAAACTGGTTCTGGTATTCGCCATTCTGGGCTTTGTGGCCGGTGCCCTGATGGCTTGGCTGGTTTCCTCTCCTGCCGCCCTCTCTGGGATCCAGGCTCAGATGGCCCAATGGACTCAAGAGACTCAAGATTGGATCCCTGCAACCCCCACAGCGGAGCAAAGTCGCCTGACCGCCAAAGCCCAAGCTGCCGGTTTAGCCCTTCAGGATCCGGTGGAGCTGGCGGAGCTGCCCCCATTTGCTCTGCATCCCAGTGCGGCTCTGTCCTATGTGCCCTCGATTATGTATCACGATGTGGTGGCGGGGGGCAAAGAGGTTTGGTTTGATACCACAGTGGCGGAGTTGCGGCAGCATTTTGAGGCCATCAAAGCCGCCGGAGTGACGCCGATCTCGATGGAGCAGCTCTACCAACATCTGCGCAATGGGGCACCACTACCTGAAAAGGCCATTCTTTTGACCTTTGATGATGCCTATCTGGGCCTGTATGACAACGCCTATCCCCTGCTCAAGGAATACAACTACCCGGCGGCTTATTTTGTTCAGACCGCTTTTGTGGGGGTGCCCACCAGCAAAGATCACTTCACCTGGGATCAGATGCGGGAAATGGATGCCAGTGGCCTGATCGAGTTCGGGGGGCATACCCTGACCCATCCCCCGGATCTGCGGGCCGTGGATGACCAGACTCTGGAGGAAGAACTGGTGGACTCCAAACTCAAGCTGGAACAGGAGTTGGGCCATGAGATCTTGGATTTTGCCTATACCACCGGGCACCGGGATGAGCGGGTCAAGGCGGCCACAGCAACAGCGGGCTATCGCATGGCCTTCACGATGGATCGGGGGTTTACGGGACAGTCCACCAATCTGCTGGAGGTGCGCCGCTTTGATCAATTCCGGATCCAGGAAGCCATTGTGGGGGCACAGACCTTTGCGGATGCCCGTGCAACAACTTATCCCATCAACCCATTGCCCTCGCCGCAGTTGCGCGAAGAGATCCTGTCGCAGGTGCGAACCCTGACCATTCGGGGGGGACGGCCTGCCACCGTTCATGCGGAGCGCCGTTTTGATCTGGGGGCTTTGATGAATCGCTACCAAGCTCCAGCGGGGATCAATGGCAGTTTTTTTGCGATCCCGTTTATTAACTCAGCCAGTAATGTGATGATTGGCCCGGCCATGGCCGCCAATACTCGGACGTTTATTCCCGGTCGGCCTGAGGATAACAGTGCGATTGTGGGTCGGCCCTTGGTGCTGATTGGGCAGGATCGGATCAGCTTTTTGCCCTTTGATCCGGACACCATGAACGCTCTGGAGGATATCCAGAAGATTATGCCGGATGTGACCGATCTGTTTGTGGGGGGCCTCTGGGTGGTGAAAAATGGCCAGGTGCTCAATCGCGCCCAGTTGGAATCCTTTCGGCTCTCTAGTGCTTGGGAGTTTCGCCCCCGCGCCTTTTTTGGGGTCGATCAAGAGGGGCTGGCGGTGATTGGGGCCACCAGTACCCATGTGGATGCCACGATCTTGTCTCAAGTGCTGGTACAAACGGGGATCCAGGAGGCGGTGCTGCTGGATTCGGGCTTTAGTACCTCGCTGATCAAGGACGGGGAGATTTTGGCCACAGGACACTCAGCCCAAGGGCAGCCCAGCCGCCCGGTGCCCCATGCGATCTTGCTCTACGACCTGGCCCAGCTCCAGGATCCTCAGGTTCGGCCAGAGGTGAGCAAGCTGGAGTTGATGACCAGTCTGCTCTTGCCCGAAATTGAGGTGCCCGCCCGGTCTGGGTTAGCGGAGATTCTGGCGGGGGATCGGATCCTGCGGCAAGGGGATCGGGGGGCGACGGTGATGGCGGTGCAGATGGGGCTGACTCGAATCGCCGCCAGCCAAGGTCGAACGGATCTATTGCCTTCTGGCCCCGATGGGGTCTATGGCAATGAGGTGGCACAGGCGGTGGTGGATCTGGGCTTTGGGCAGGCGGGGGATACATTGGCCACTGCGATTGATGGCGAGATTTTGCAACGGATCCTGGATGCCTTTCAGTTGGCTCCACCGGCGGCCTTAGTGGATAGTCGGGTGCCTCGGGTGATGTCGGATCCAGCCCGCAAGCCCACCACAAAATCCCGTTCTGCTCGGTTGGCGGCTCTGTGATGGAGCTTTGAATAGGCTTTGATCGGGCTGGAGGTTGGCTTTTGGGCAGGGATCTGCCATCAGTTAGCCTAGTGTCAAGCTGTTGTTATCTCAGGGTTCCATGCTGCACTATCGTCATTTGGGATTGGCCGTGATCGGGATCCTACTGTTGGGATCCTGCCAGGGCACTGAATGGGGCAGCCAAGTGGAGCAAGCCTTGCGGGTGCCTGGGGCCGAGTCTTTGGGGACGGATCCTGTTCTCGGAGGGTTTGAGCCTGAAGCGCCTGAGGTTGCGGCAGAGCAGCGCGATCCGGCAGCAGAAGCATTGGATCCCATCCTCCCCGATCCAGCTCCCAACCCAGAGACACCGACCCCAACAGACCCAGCGGATCCGGTTTCTCCTCTTTCATCTTTAGCCTCCAGCCGATTTGAAGATCTGGCAGACCTGGATCCGCTGGCCCAGGCAGCTATTCGAGACCTAGAGCAACTGGGGGTTTTAGACAGCATTGAGGGATCCCGCTTTGAGCCGGAGCGCAGTATTCGGCGGGGGGAATTTGCTCAGTGGCTGCTGCTGGCCAACAATGCCATCCATCGAGGGGATCCGGAGCGACAGATTCGGCTCAATTCGGGCCAAAATCGCCCCATCTTTTTGGATGTACCGGAGGATCACCCCCAATTTCGCTTTATTCAGGCCCTGGGGGCGGCAGGACTGATCGAAGCAGATGCCCAACAGGAGTTTCGGCCCCAAAGTTTGCTATCCCGCTCCGAGTTGATTCGACTCAAGCTGCCCGTGGTACTCCCGCCTGGCCCTCTCAGCGGATCCCGGCAGGACTTGGAGCGAGAATGGGGCTTCAGGGATGCGGAGCAGATCCCGCAGGCGGCGGTGGCGGCGATTGTGGCGGATGGGCAGGCCGAGCATTCCACCATCCTGCATACGTTTGGGGTGATTCGCACCTTTCATCCCCTGGATCCAGTGTCGCGGGCGGAGGCAGCCCTGGCTCTGTCGGTAATGGGGGATCGCTCCGCCGCCGAGACTCTAGCCGAAGATCCCGTTGTAGCTCCAGAACTGACAACCCCCGATCCTCCAGATGTGCCCCTAGATACACCTCCAGATACACCAGATGTAGAGGAAACCCCTGACCCACCTCTTGAGGATCCCACCCTATCTCCTGAACTTGAGGATCCTGATCAGCCTGATCAACTTGAACAACCTGAACCACAGGATCCTCCAGATGGCTTAGAAAACCCAGAAGACTTGGATCCCTTGCCAGATCAACCCCTGCAGGATCCACAGGGGCCATTACAAGACCTTCCTGACGACGACGAGCCAGAGCCGGGGCAATTCATCACCCCTCGTCAATCAGAGTGATTTGGGCAGAGTGATTTGGG
>CAZODP010000025.1:0-14358 GCA_964578595.1 uncultured bacterium | reverse complement strand
GGAGCTGTGATTTGAGCTGTAATTTAGGGACGGGTGGGGGCTACTGCGGCCCTTCTTCGGCGATGGGCAGAGCCAGTCGGGCCACCGGATATCCTTCTTGACTCAAGTAAAAATCCAGTTGCCCCCCCATGGCCGCCGTGATCCGCTGACAGAGGTTGAGTTCGAGGCCGGGGCTGGTGCTGAGCAGGCTAGGAGCCAACGGATCCGGCACCATCAGGCTGATCATCGGATCCTGTTGGAGAGCGGCCAGCAAAGGATCGGGGATGGTGCCTTGATCCTGCAAGATCAGATCCGCATAGCCATCCTGTTGATCCACCCACAGATCGATGCGAGTGTCGCCAGGGCTGCGAATGGCGGCCACCAACAACAACTCATAGAGCACCATCTCAATCCGGCCCGGATCCCCATAGACTGAAAACTTGGTATCCCCATGCACCTGGGGCCAGAGCTTGCGCTTTTGGATGATCGGATCCAGTCGCCGCAAGGATCGTCTCAGGAGAGTGGCCACCGGCAGAACCTCCAACTCCGGTTGAGGTTTCCAGACCTCTGAGCGCAGCAGGGGCTGGTTGGCACTGCCAACTTCTTTGAGGGTACGGGCAATCTCATTGACCTTTTGCCAGCGAACCGACTCAGGGCCAGGGATCTCAGGGATCTGGGCCAGCCGCCGCAGTTGCTCCATCAGACTGGTTTGCAGATCCCCCAGCCGCCGGTGCTTGTACCAATTCAATTCTTGCAAATCGGCAAGCTGTGAGCGCAGGCCATCCACCCACAGGATCCGCCGCATCGTCCAACAGCAGGCTTGGGCCAGCAGCACCAGCGTGTCCTGTTGGATTGGATCCCACTCTGGCTCATCCGGTTTGGTCACGATCAAAATCCCCAGCGGAGCGATCCCTTCCCCCAGATAGCCCAAGGGGGTGGCCAGGATCCGGGTCATGGGGGATCCGGTGCCCGAGAGCCAGGAGCGTGTAGCCGAGATCAAGTCTGCCTCTTGGAGGCTGAGCAGCCCTTCTGGAGCCTGAATACACTGCACGATCAGCGGATCCCGACGGGCATCCACCTGGGTTCCCCCCGTCAACTTGGTCTGGGGATCCCGGCTGTAAAACACCACTGTCCCTTCGGGTGAGGCGGATACGGTGGGATCCCAGTGGACAATCACCGCCAGCGGCACATCCAGAGCGTTGGTGGCAGCGGCCAGCGTGGCGGAGAGGATATCCGGCAGGGTTTGCACCGACATCATCGGCATCAAAGCAGACATGGATCCTTGCCAGAGCTTTTCTTGAAGCTGGGCAGTTCGTTCGAGGCGGGCCATCCGCAGCACCATGCCCAACTGTTGCGCCAGAGCACGCACCAGCCGTCGTTCGGAGCGGGTCCAGGCCCGCACCTGCTGATGAACCACCAGCACCATGCCCTGGACGGGGGGTTGGGCCACTTCATCGCTATGGGCCAGGATCAGAGATCGGACTCCCAAGGGTTCCAGCTCCCGCTGCCAGCACAGGAGCCGCAGATCCTGCTGATAGTTTTCGGCCACCAGGGCCACATCTCGACTCAGATCCCCCCAGTCTTGCTCCGTCAGCGGACGAAAAGTGCTGGGAAAAGCGCATTTGGGCACCTGCCAGTGTTCTAGGTAGAGCGAGAACCCCTCCTCTTCACTCAGCAGCACCGCGATGCCACTGATCTGCATCTGCTCAGCAAAGGCTTTGAGCTTGAGGGTGATATTGGCCTTGAGGTCTTTGGCACTGTGCAGGGAATCCGATAGCTCTTGTACCAGGGTTTGCTTGGCCTGGATCTGCTCCAATTGGGTTTCTAGCTGAGCAATCGGCACCCCTAGCCCCAGTAATGTGGCGGCAGATCCGATCATTTGGCGGTCAATATCCTCCCAGAGCCGCGCCCCCTCTGAGATGGCCCAGATCATCCCCTGCAATTCTCCTTCCACCAACAGCGGAGCCGCCAAGAGCGATTGTGCCCTCAGGGCTTGCATCAGCTTGGGGGGCACCTCGGAGCGGGCAGCACCCAGGGCCTCTGTGGTGGCAACAATTTGCCCATCCTGGAGCAGAGCATACATATCCCCCAGATCTCGCCCCGATAACACGGCTGTATTGAGGGCGGGGGTGGACTTGGATCCAGGTTGGGTTTTAGCAGGGGGCTTGGGTAGCTCCGGCGGGGATCCCCACTGCACAAAGCGGCTCGCTTCTGGCTCAAATAAGTACATCTGGATCCGGCTGAGACCCAAAAACTCCTGGAGGGCTTGGGTGGCGATCTCCACCCGTTCGGTCAAGCTGGAGGCATCCCGCATCAACTGCAACAGTTGCAACAGTGGCCCCTCCATGTGTCGCTCGGCTTGCTCCTGCCACTGGGTCTCCAGGGCGTGCAGTGAGGCGGCCAAATGCTCCAACAAAATACCAATCAGGGCTTTCTCTTCATCGGTGACCGTCACCCCCCAGATCTGGGATCCCAGCATCAGTGTGCCGATACAGCGACGTTCGTAGCGAATCGGGTAGATGATGCAACCCTGGATCCCCCCCATCGGCTGAGCTTTGTGCTGCCAGACGCCCATCCGGGTCTCTTGGGACATATCCGGCAGGCTGATGGGCCGTTGTTCGATCACCACCTGCTCCAGGATCCCACCCGGCTGCAACGGGATCACACTGGTCAAAAAGCTGTTGTCTTCTAGGAGGGTTACCCCCCCCTGCCCCACCAATTGGTGAGAGTTGTAGTCATAGATGCCCAGCCAGATCAGGGGAGCCACAAAAACGTGTCCCACAAACTCCAACGTCAACTCAATCAACGCCTTCGGATCCTCTTGGCCACGCATCCGTTGCAACGTCTGCTGCAGAGCCTCTAGTGGTTGATCCGAGAGGGATTGAGTGTCTGTCGCTTCAACCATGATCTGATCTCTCTGATCTCAAATAAAGCTGCTATGTCCAAGTCTAGTGGCAGTGTCTAGTGGTAGTGTCCAGTGCCTGTGTCCAGGGGTTATGTCCAGTGACAACACCCATCAGGCATGATCCCCTAACTTGATGATTCAAGTGATGATGATTCGAGCATACCCATCTCTGCTCTAATTGGGTCGCTCCAGTTTGAATGGCCGGGATCCCCATCATGAGTAGTCCATGTCATGAGTAATCAATCATTAGAAGTTAAAAATGTTGCTATCAATCTACTTTTGCAAGTCAGGGATCCTGTTCCACTTCCGCCAGCAATTGATTGGCTAGGTCCAGAAACAGCTCTCGGTTGAGGTATGAAACACTACCCACCCATTCCCCCAACTTAACCACATAAAACTCAGATAAACTCGGACGGCGTTGGAGATCGCGGGAATAGGCTTTGACCAGGCCAATTACAGACTGCCGTTTCACAATCGATCTGTAGCGAGGATCCTCTTTGGCCCTGAGTTTGTAGGTGACCCCTTTCTCATCCCCCACCTCCATCTCAAACTGTCGCTCCCGCACTTCTTCAATATAGATTTCGCCATATTCGTCTACTTTTTCCCGTTCTTCCACCAAGACGGTGAGGCGACGGATCCGCAGCACTTTACCAAAAAAAATGCCGGTATACGGGATCTCTCGAAAGGCGATATTGCGGCGGGAAATCACATACAGTGGCCCCCACAAAAAGGGGTATAGCAGTGTCAAAAATCCCCCCAACAGCAGCAGTACACTAAAAAAGCCATCATCTGGAAAAAAGTTGGAAAGGAGTAATAATCCCACCCCCACCAGCACCACGGTGATGATCCGCCCGGTGGTTTTGAGGGCATCGCTCCAGTAGGAGGAGTACTGGATCCCGGTGGGCACAACAGGGATCAGGGATTCGGCTTCATCGGGGGTGAGTTCTAACAACATGGCTTACAGGCTGCTCACAAAAGGCTGGCCAGACGGGAGAACATTCCTTATCCTAGGGGTTTCTGGCTAGACTGTGCTGATGAGCCTTCCCCATTTGACTGCCTCAAGGTTGCTGTTGTTTTGTTGTGGGGCACGGGTGCTGTACCGCTCCAGCCAGGCTCTTTTGGCTGCCGGATCCCTGGAGGCGGATCTGCCCCTGGCCATTCAGGAGGCCCGACAGGTGGCAGAGGCCAAACTGACCCAGGCCGGGATCCCCTTGACGGATCCACTGGTGATGGATGCCCTGGGGTTGATGCCGCCGCCGGAGGTGTTGGGACTGTTGCGAGACTGGATCGATAGGGGGGCAGGGCCAGATTTGGAGGGGTTTTTGGCCACCGTGGATCCGGCTGCAGAAGGGATATTGCGATTACCCAAACAGGTGGTCTGCCCAGAGGCCCTCAGGCAAGTGCTGGAGCGGATCCCGTTTGAGGCGGATGAGGAGGTAGCATTGCGGGCTAATTTGGATCGGATGGAGACCCAACTGGCAAGGCTGGCATCACAGACCCAAATCGATCCAGAGCCGCTGCGGGCACAAACGCAAGCGGGCTTAGCCCAACTCAGTCCAGAGGAGCTGTTGGTTCTGGTGCAGGACTACAGCCTGGAAGAAGCTCTCCAGGAGGATCCCCCCCCTCAGCCTGATCACAATACCCTGAAGGTGGTGGGGCCATTGTTGTTGATCGAGATGGCCGATCATTTGCTGGGGATCCCAGACCTCACCCCCGATCAACGGCTGGATTTGCAGACCAACCGAGGCAAGGCGGAGGCCAAGCTCAGAGCCATGCAAAAGCTAGGCCGCGTTGAGGATCCTGAGGCCCAAAAGCAGCAGATCCAAGCCTGGATCCAGCAGTTTTCCAGAGATCAGCTCTTGCAAACCCTGGATCGCTTGTTTGAGCGGGAGGAGCCAGAGGAATAGGTCTCAATCGAGATCCGGTTCAATGGGGAGTGGGCTGAGGGGATCCAAATGGGGATAGATATGGTGTCAGTCGGGATCCCTAATCCTGACTCAATACTTGGATGTTGGAGAACTGAAACACCTGCTGGTCGGGGGATCCATCGGGATCCAGTGATTCGGTCTCAATTTTGCGCTCGCTGAGGATAAAGTAATCTCCCACCTGGGTATAGGTATCTTCAAAGGTGCTGCGGCCCCCCTTGGCGGCCCCAGTTTTGGGATCGTGGTAGACCGAGTCGTAACGGTGAGACAGATAACCGCAGCCGGTGTCGTGGCTGCTAAAGGTGTGAATAGTAACCACCACCCCGTGAATATGGCGATGCACCATGGTTACCTGATTGTCCTTGAGGTGATAGCGATCCCCTTCGGCTTTGCCCCCCATCAGGATCTCAACAGTGCCATCGTCGAGGGTTTGGCCGTACTCAAAGGCGTTGTTGCCGTGGGTATCTTCAAAACTGCGGCGGATCCGATGGATGGCCACCTCCCAGAGTTGCCCGTGGATGACTTTGTGGGCAGTCTCCTCTTCAATTCCCACAACGCTGGCCTTGAGATCGGATCCCACCTTCGCTTGACCCGTCAGCACCTGCTCACCGGCGGCAGTGCGATGGGTGTAGGTGACATCTGCGGTGTAGCCCGGAAAAGCCGGATCCCAGGTGTAACGATTTTCGTAGGCTGACCGAAATAGCTCTTGGGCAGACAGTTGGGTTTGTACCATCGGTTCCTCAACAGGCTTCTTGAAAACAGAAATCAACTGCATTGTATCCCTTTCTATGAGGATCCCCTCATTCTCCCGCTCAGCTCAGCCTGACTCAGCCCTGGGTCAAGGGGGATGAAAGGATCTAGATCGAGGGTAACGCCCCACTCCATAGATCAGGCGGCCTCAGTTTTGGATCCTGACACTGTTGCGGTCTCTAGCTCTGGGTCAGGCTGCTGAGTGTCAGGTTGACCAGTCTCACTTTGAGAAAGGTTGGGGGATTGAGAGGGTTTAGGCTGGCCCTGAATCACCATCACGCTGCACGGGGCATGGTGCATGACATAGTTGCTGACACTGCCAATCACCCATTCACTCAGCCCAGAATGGCCGCGTCGTCCCACAATCACCAAATCTGCGTCCCAGGTGCGGGCCAACTCACAGATCATCCGGCCTGGATGACCGCCATTGAAGGTGTACTCCGCTGTCACCCCTCTGGCTTGGGCCGTCTGAACTAATTGGGCTAGATGGGCCAGCTCGTTTTGCTCATAGAGATAACGCTGCTCTCGGTAGGCTTCCCACAGCTCCAAGCTGACATCAGCCCCATAGTCAACCCCCATCACAAAGGGTGGTTCCGGCGCACCCGGATCCCCTGGGGTATGAACGTGCAACAGCATCAGGGTGGCACCTGTGGCCTCGGCCAACTCTAAAGCCCGCCCAAACACCCCAACACTGGTATCAGAATGATCAAGAGCCACCAGGATCTTTTCAAACATAGGATCCCTCCTCTTCTCATTGCCCATAAAAGCAACTGAGAATAAACGACAAAAAAGAGTTTTTTCGCTTGGGTTATTTTCGCTTGGATTGGAGGACTAATCTTTGCAGGATTTACTGCCCTCAATTGCAATGCTAGCCAGAATTCGTCAGAAAATCTGGAGATGCAACAATGATGTTACACTTGGGCTTGATTTAGATTAAGCTCGATTTTGATCCATTCCCTCAAAGTATCCAGTCAAAGCATCGAGGGCTTAGCCCTGACTCCAAAGATACATAAACTTTTCTCTATCAAGACATCGTTGCCGAGATGTGTGAGGGCAAGCCAACTGTAGGATGAAATCACTGATAGTTAAAATTAATTATTAACAGCCTCTTCAACCGATCCCATGAGCATTCCCATTCATCTCACCCAGACCGATATCCAAGCCCTGGATCTTTCTACTGTTGAGGTTTGGGTGCCACGACTGCTGCAGGATCCTGCTGCTAGTGCCCAGCAGGTGATCTTTTCGATCGATTATCCCCGGTCGCCCGAGGATCCCCGTGAATTGTCAGAGATCCCAGAGATCCGGTTGTGGTTTGTCAGGTTGGATGCCACCTATCCCTGGATGCCGTATTTTTTGGATTGGCGGCAGGGGGAGCTGGCCCGTTATGCTGCTATGCTGATCCCCCATCAATTCAAGCCTAAAGAGGGGATCCAATATAATCCTGAAGCCTTAGAGATTTGGCTCTACCACAAGATTTTTGGATTAATGAATTGGATGAAAGCGACTCAGGTGGGTAGTCTGAGCGATCTAAAAAATATGGCTCTGATCTTTGGGTTTGAAATTAGCGACGACTTTGTGAAGTTGTGGGATCCAAGGTGATGTGCGCGCTTTCATGTAGCGATCTATCCATCACCAGGCTTTGACTGTTTTTTAGTCTTGCCTTTTTTTGCGGTTGATTTTATCCATTCAGTTGCCCGCGCGTCACCCCCAATTGATTGAGGAGTTTTAGCTCGCGCCACAGTTGGGATCCAGATATCTCTCCTCGCAAAAGCTGTTGGTAGGCCGCTAGGATTTGCTGCACTTGTGCTGGGGTTTCAGTAACAAACTCCACTCGAAAGTGACGAGCACCCAGATCAATTAAGTGATCCAGATATTCGGCTCCCGTCTGGGCTTTGCTATTGAAGAGAGTATTGCGGCAACCGGCATCGGCTTTGAGGGTATGTTCGCTGCCAACGCGATCCCGCAGGGTGACTTGATGTTTTTCGCAGGGGCGACCGCAATTGGTGTAGTCGGTGCCCGTTGACAAAAAAGCACAAAAAACGCAGTGCTCCATGTGAAACAGAGGCATATGTTGATGAATGGTAATCTCATACCACTGCGGTGGACTGAGTTGGAGCAGATCCTCGAGCTGGGCCACATTCAAGTCATAAGATGCGGTCAAGCGCTCTAAACCATAGCGAGATTGAAACAGATGGGCTGTGATTGGATTGGCAACATTGAGCGAAAAATCTCCGATGCATCTCTGGTCTGTAAAAAACTCTAAATGATCATAATTTCTGACCAAATAGCCATCCGCTTGGCTGCTTTTGACCTGCTTGAGGATCCATTGCTCGCCCGGTTTGGTGATGCGGGGGGGAGCTACCCAAAGTTCTACATTCGGATCCTGGATTTTGACCTGCTGAATGGCTTCTGAATAACGCCGGGGATCCTCATATTCGCAATAGAGGGTTTGGATCCCTAAGTTGCTATCTAAGACGGCTTGGAGCTGAGCTGGATCCCGCACCAGAGGAATCAATTGTGGATCCAAAGGTTGCGGCTGGACTAAAGATTGCGGCAATAGATCAGTATAGGTTGCGCCGACTCGAAGTTGATAGACCTTTGGTTGAGAGCGAAGATTTTCTAGGTGCTCGACGGCTTGCCGCCGCAGGCGATTGAGTTCACTCACAGGCAAGATCACATCCCCGATCAGATCAGAGCGCAGGGATCCCAATTCAAATCCGGTATTGCCCAATCGGCCCAATTGTTGAGCCAGTTTTTCGGCGGTGAGCGGTTTTTTTTCAGCTTTTTCTAAGGGCATTTGGGATGAAACTTTTACCTTGTGTCCCTGCTGATCTTGAACCACCAATTGCAGTGGGATCCCAGCTTGACCCGACACCACCATCGCCAGGGGCTGAGACCAGTGGGGCTGATCCCCTGCATAGCTTTGGCGGAGGGCTTTTTCCAGGGCTGGATCGCTGGTTTTCCAGACTCGATCCCCCACCCGGATCCGATCCAAGCGCAGGGATCCATGGCCAAAACTGAGCCGCACTTTGCCCCGTGCAGACTGCACCTGAAACACGCGCCCCCCCTCTTCACCCGATGCCGTCTCAATCAGGATCCCGTCTCCCGCTTTTATGGCCACCTGGGATCCGATCTCCACCTGCTGATCCCAGACTTGGGTCACTTGGCCCAGATAAACCCCCCGCTTTTTGCCATAGCGACCATGAACCAAGGCTTGATTGTCAATGCCCTCTAGCCAGCCGCTGTACAACCCCCGCGAAAAGCTCATCTCCAGTTGATAACGCTCCTGAGCCGAGGCTAGGTCTGAGGATCCGGCCCAAGCCCGATCAATCGCCCGTCGATAAACCTGGGTCACCCCCGCCACATAGTCAGGGGATTTTAACCGCCCTTCAATTTTGAAACAGGTGATCCCGACCTCAATCAAGGCAGGGATCAGATCCACCCCCGCCAAATCCTGTGGACTGAGCAAATACTGTCGATCCCCTAGATCCACTGGCCGCCCGTCTGCTGCCAAGTGGTAGGTCATGCGGCAGGCTTGGGCACATTCCCCCCGATTGGCGGAGCGTCCCCCCAGGGCCTCACTGGTCAAACATTGGCCTGAATAGGCCACACACAAAGCTCCATGCACAAAGACTTCTAACGGCAGCGGGGATCCTGGCTCTTGTTTTAATTCCGCCTGGATCTTGCCCATCTCAGGGATAGAGCACTCCCGCGCCAGCACCGCCAGATCACAGCCCAGCTCTTGGGCAAACCGGATCCCGGCCCCGCTGGTCAGGGTCATCTGGGTGGAGGCATGAATTGGAAAGTCGGGGGACAAATGCCGCAACAGCCGCACCATACCCACATCCTGAACAATGGCTGCATCCACCCCGGTTTCAACCAGGATCCGTAGATACCGCTCTGCTTCCTCCAGTTCCGCCGCAAAAACAAGCGTATTAAAAGTAACATAACCCTTAACCCCGCGCCGATGCAGCCAAGCCATCAGGTCTGGCAGATCAGTTTGGGTAAAGTTTTGGGCCCGCATCCGGGCATTAAAGCGATCCAGCCCAAAGTAGATGGCATCGGCCCCATTCTCCACTGCCGCCCGGGCACACTCCCAATCTCCTGCCGGGGCTAGCAACAGCGGTTTTTGAGGGACTGGAGTTGGGTTTTGATCGACTTGGGGTGCGACCGCCACAGGATGTTGCATTGATTCTGGCCCGGATCCCACTGGTGATTGTGATCAGCGTTTTGATCCTAGCCTTTGTTGTCGGCGTTCCAGGTGTTCTGGTGTTCTAAGGGTTTTGGACTGGGTTAGAACCCGCCCGGATCCCTGACTGGCTCAAAGATCGCAACGCCGCAGATACCGCAGCCAGAGCCAGATTGATCTCTTGGGGAGAAACGATCAAGGGCGGCACAAACCGCACCACCTGGGATCCGGCTGGCACCAACAGCAATCCCTCAGCCATCGCCCCCTTAACCACATCCGCCGCCGGGATCCGGGTGATCAGTCCTTGAATCAGGCCCCAACCCCGGACCCCCGCCACTAAATCTGGAAACTGCCCCACCAACTGCTGCAAGCCCTGTTGCAATCGCTGCCCCATCATGGCTGCATTCCAAACCAAGCTCTCCCGCTCTAAGGTCTGACACACCGCCAACCCCACCGCACAGGCCAAGGGATTGCCCCCAAAGGTGCTGGCATGATCCCCCGGCTCAAACACCGCACAATGATCCCGGCTCAGCAAGGCCCCAATCGGGATCCCGCCCGCCAAACCTTTGGCCAACGTAAACACATCCGGCTGGATCCCCAGATGGCAATGTCCCCACAATAGACCCGTGCGCCCCATCCCCACCTGCACTTCATCCAGGATCAACAGGATCCGGTGCTGATCACAGACCTGCCGCAACCACTGAAAATACTCCCGCTCCCCAGGGGTGACGCCCCCCTCCCCTTGCAATGGCTCCAACAGGATCCCGCAGACTCGGCCCTCGTACTGTTTGAGTAGCGCCTCGGTGCCAGCGATATCGTTGTAGGGAATATAGTCAAACCCTGGCACCAAAGGGGCAAAGTTCTTTTGGTACTTGGGCTGTCCCGTCGCCGTAATCGTGGCCATGGTTCGCCCGTGAAAGCTGGCCTGAGCCGTCAAAATCACCGGATCCTGGATCCCCAAGACCGTATGGGCATATTTGCGGGCCAGTTTGATCGCCCCCTCATTGGCCTCCGCCCCCGAATTACAAAAAAAGGCTTTGTCAGCGCAGGAGTGAGCCGTCAGCCATTGGGCCAGGAGAGCCTGTGGCCTGTTGTAGTAGAGATTGGAGACATGATGTAGCAAAGCAGCCTGCTGGGTTAGGGTGTTCACAAACACCGGATGAGCGTGTCCCAAAGTACAGGTGGCGATCCCAGCCACAAAATCCAGATAGCTGCGTCCGTCACTATCCCAAACTCGGCAGCCCTCCCCCCGCTCCAAGGTCAGGGGATATCGCCCATAGGTCCCCATCACATGCTGTTCAAACAGCTCCGGCACTGAGGCAGCACCCATAGACAGGGGGGATCCTGATTCAACCGGCGAGAGGGTGTAGGTCATAACAAGCGCAGGTGGGGGCTAACACAATAAAGTATCTATTTGGGCTAGTTTATCGCACCTCTTTGGAGCCGTGTGTAGTGGCATGACACATCCCTGGATATTCATCCCCTTTCAGGCTGAGCCAGAGGGGTGAAACATTTTGATTTTTGATTTTGATTTTTGATGGTGATCTGGGGGGGCGAGATCCCGCCGCATCACCCCATTGCTGACTGAGCCTGCACCAACAGCACCACCGCATGGGCGGCCATGGCCTCGCCGGCCCCGACGGCATCGAGTTTTTCGTTGGTGGTGGCTTTGACACTGACCTGGTCGGGATCCAATTGCAATGCTTGGGCCAATCGAGCCTGAATGGTGGGGATCAGTGGTTTGAGTTTGGGCTTTTCGGCCACCACCACAGCGTCGATATTGTTGATCTGCCAATGGCGATCTTGAACTAACCCCAGCACCTTTTGCAGCAAGACGATACTGTCCGCCCCTTTCCAGGCCGGATCCTCGGGCGGAAAATGTTGGCCGATATCCCCCATCGCTAGGGCGCCCAGCAAAGCATCCATGATGGCGTGGGTGAGCACATCCGCATCGCTGTGGCCTAGCAAGCCTTTTTCGTAAGGGATCCGGATCCCCCCCAAGATCAGCTCCCGCCCCTCCACCAAGCGGTGAATATCGTAGCCTTGGCCGATGCGAAAGAGAGGAACAGACATTTCTAGGCCACCCGCAGGGATTCGGCAACCGATAAAAAGGCCTTTTGGACTTGGGGCCAACGGGTTTCGAGGGTGGAGGCGGTCAGGGTAAAGAGTTTGTGGCGAGCGATGGTGACCGCTACCACATCATGGCGATTTTGTCGGGCTAGGGTGGTTTTGAACTCCAGCAGATAGTAGGTCTGGTTGGGGGTCTGCAATTGGCCGGCATTGATCAGCTCTGCTGTCCGCCCGGATCCCGGTGGGGCAATGATTTTGTCAGCCACCCGCTGCCCCACTTCGGCTGGGGATCCCACCTCTGTGATCCGCTCGGCCCCATCGTACTCAGCGATCATCAGATTGACATTTTCGGTGGCAAAGATCAGATCCCGAAAGATCACGGCTGCCTCTTCATCGGGGGGCACCTCCACCGGGATCATGCCATTGGGATAGCTGAACGAATACAGCCCATTTGGATCGGTGTAGCTGTTGAGGCTAACCAAGCCCACGCCCCCACATCCCCCCAGCAGCAGCGGGATCCCCACCAGCAACATCAACCCCACATTAAGCAGAGCCTTGCGCCAAGGGGCAACCACAGAGAAGCGTTGAGACATGAAAAAACCTAGCATCACTGAACCCATGACCAACCGGAGCTAGACCCATTGTGACATCAGGGGTGTCGATCCTGAGCTGATGCTGGATTGATTCGATCTGATCTAAAGACCCGTCCCACTAAAAAAGCCGCCCCTGCATCAGGACGACTCGTGCAGATACGCAGAGCGCAAAAGATATTCAGTTGGGATGGGATCTGTACAGAATCCGGCTTAGAGCAAGCCCAACCAAGCGGCAACGCCCTGGCCGGTCACAGCTTCGATCACGATGGCCAACAAAAAGCCGATCATGGCAGCGCGACCGTTTAGACGCTCAGCGTACTCGTTGAAGCCAAACTTGGGTTCGGAGACATTGGGATTGGACATGAGGTTTTCTCCTGTTGAGAAGTAGAGTTCAGACATCAGTGCAAGATTGCTCCTACCATAGTTTACATTTCTTAGCATTGGCAAGGGGGATCCCCCGGTCTAATTTTTGGGTGCTTGAGCTGGCTTGTGGAGATCGTCAGCTAGAGCAACTCAAACATCTTGAAAGCTGATGACAGTCTGATCTTGGGGAGGGCGATAGCAGCAGTCCCTGACGTTTCTTAACCTGCTCTTGAAGAGAGCTTAACACCAACCTGATAGGTTTATGCATGATGAGCGGATCCACCGTTTCTGACTCAACTCTGCTTGGGATCCGGGCCTGGAGCCTGGGGCTGTGACCTCAGAATCTTTTTGTCTGGATCCACGTCAGGGATGAGAGCGTCCTTAGGAGGTTTTGCTGTGTTTACTTTGTTTTCCCGTCGTTCTGTGAGCTGTGGCTTGGCGGCTGTGGCCGGTGCTGTGGCCGTGCTGGCGGCTCCCACCCTGGCTCAAGAAAAAGATTGCCCCCGTCCCCCCCAAATGGATCCCCGCTTTTGCGACCGGGATGGAGATTTGGTGGCGGATGCTCCCGAAGATCCCGCTGAATTTGTCAACCCCGATCGGCTGATTTTTGCCTACACTCCGGTTGAGGATCCATCCACCTATGCTGAAATCTGGGCTGACTTTATCACCCACATGGAAGCAGTGACTGGCAAGCCGGTGGAGTTTTTGCCCATTGATAGCAATGCTGCTCAGTTGGAGGCTATGCGAGCAGGTCGTCTACATGTCAGTGGGTTCAATACCGGATCCAATCCTTTGGCTGTGAATGCGGTGGGCTTTGTGCCCTTTGCCATGATGGCTGCCAATGATGGCCGCTTTGGCTACCAGATGGAGATCATTGTCCCTGCCGACAGCGATATCCAATCTTTGGAAGATATCGAAGGCAAGACCATCGCCTTCACTGCACCTACCTCCAACTCTGGCTTTAAGGCACCCTCAGCTCTGTTGGAATCTGAAGCGGGCTTAAAGGAAGGGGACTACGAATCGGTCTTTTCGGGCAACCACGAAAATTCCGTTTTGGGGGTGGCCAACAAAGACTACGAAGCGGCTGCCATTGCTGACCAAGTGCGCCGTCGGGCGGAGGCTCGCGGGGTAGTTGATGGCAGTGATCTGCGGGTGATCTACGAATCTGAGGTATTCCCCACCACGGGCTACGGTTATGTCTACAACTTGGATCCTGAAGTGGCCGAAAAGGTTGAGGAAGCCTTCTTTACCTTTGAATGGGAAGGGACTGCTCTAGGGGAGGAATTCGGTAAGTCGGATCCCCCTCAAGAGACTTTCATTCCCATTACTTACGAAGAGTTCTGGAGTGTGATCCGTCAGATTGATGAGGTCAGTGGGGTTGAATACCGCCTGTAGTTAGCTTTATCAATTCTTTGGGCTGATGCTTAGGGGCTAGTCCCTAATGCTCAAAATACAGAAATCACATGGGATCCTTTTGCTCTAAGCAGGGGGATCCTTTTTTAGATCAGGTTTTTGGGTGAGGAGCGATGGAGGACAATAGCAGATGGTGTCTGGCTGGATCCCGTTGTGCAAAATGATCTTCCC
>CAZODP010000024.1:18915-34422 GCA_964578595.1 uncultured bacterium | reverse complement strand
CACTGTTTCGGGCACTGTTTCAGGTGAGTCAGAATCTGGCTCTGTATCCGTGTCGGGATTGATATCGGGCCGCAAAGTCAGGGTTACGGTTGCCACAGGATCCGCCAGGCCCAGCTCTGCCAAATCGACCTCGTCTGTGCTTTCTGCCACAAAGCTGGCCGCCTGCAAGCTGGCGAATGGGTTGACCAAGCGGCTGACCACCCCTTCATCCGCCGGCAACTGCTCTGGGGCCACAATCTGCCAGCGATTTTGGTTGTAGTTGAGTTCCAGCGGATCCTCGGCTCGATCAATTTGAATAGACTCTAGGCGATCCAGCCGCACCGATAGCAAAACCTTATCCCGCAACTGATAGAGGCTAGGGGCCAAAGCCATCCGCTCACCATTGGGGATGATCACCACAGACCCTGCCTCGGTCATGGCATACAGCCCTGTCTGGTCAAAATCCGGATCCCCCAATTTCAAGACCTGCGTAGATCCATCCGCCAAGGTCAAACTCACCGTCTCTATGGCCGGATCCAGCCCAAAATCCGCCAGATTAGGCTGCCCCTCCACTTGGCTTGTCCACTTTAGGTCTGCCGCTGAGCGCAGCAACGAGCGCACCGTAAACTCATCCGCCTCAGCCTCCACCGGCTCCACAATCCGCCAATCGGGATCCAACCCCCCATCATCGGGCCCCACTTCCAAGCTGATCAGGCTGGGATCTTCTGCACGCTCAATTTGGATCCGCTGCACCTGATCGATATCCAGAGCCAAGAGACGACTGTCCTGTTCTGAGCGTTGCTCTTGGCGGGTTTGCAGCGTGTCGGCCACCCAACTGCCCACAATCAAAACAACTGCCAGGAGGATCAAAATGACCGTGCTACGCTTGAACATCTCTTTTCCTCATCCCTCATAATTTAGAACGCGATTTGGATCACTCACCCGAGTTGCTCGGATCCCTAAACCCACTCCATCCTTGCCCGCACAATCTTCAGGCCAACTCCAACCCACTCCAGAGAAAGATCTAGCCAGCTTTGGGATCCCCGTCGTTCGGCCCTATTTTATCAAGATTGGTTACAGTCGATCCGGATCACATCTCCCAATGCCCTTCCACCTGCAGGCGAGTGTAGCGGCCCACCTGACAAAAAGATTCAGCCAGGGCTTCTGCCGCAGCCGGTGAGATCCAACCCATCTGCCGCAGCAGATAAATCGCCATCGCATACTTGGCCCGCGATGCCCCATCCTGAACTTTGATGGCCAGACCCAGGCCATAGCCCACTCGCCCCACACACTGGATCCCTTCAGCCCCCGACTTACTGACCACGGATCCTTCCGTCAAGCGCATCAGCTCCGTGTCAAATCGCCCCTCCCCCGCCACCATATCGGGACAAGTCGTCATGGCCCGCCCCAATATCTCCAAGGGTGCGCTGCGGCCAGCGGTCAACTGGGCATAGAGGGTGGCCAGGTGGCTGAGTTGGATCTGATAGGTGGGCACCCCACAGTCATCCCGCGCCGCCAACAGCTCATCGGCAGGCAACTGCAGCAAATCGGCCAACTGCGAGCGGATCAAGGCCTGAATCGGGTGATTGCGATTGGCGTAGTCCTGGGTCGGCCATTGCTGACTGCGGCAGGCCAACAACATCCCAGCATGCTTGCCCGAACAGTTGTGACAGAGGGGGCTGGGCTTGCCCTCCGGCATCGGACAAGACAGCACATCCGGCTCCAGATCCGCCCGCCACAACAGACTAAACACCTGCCGGGCATGAGCCATCGTGCCTTGATGGGATCCACACATAATCGCCAGATCCTTGTGGGAAAGGTTGTACTCCTGCCGGATCCCGGTGGAGAGAACCGCCATCGCCTGAAAGGGTTTGAGGGCAGAGCGGGCAAACACTGCCACATCTCCCCCCTCTCCGGCTAGGATCCGGCCCCTTTCATCCGTCACCACCGCCTGACATTGATGAATGGACTCGGTCAGACCCTCTCGCAGGAGGTGAATGCTGAGGGGCATAGGACGAAATTCTGGAGACATCGAAAAAGGGGATAAAGAGTCACTCAACCGCTTGCTCACTTACCGGCTCAATGGCCAGGAGAATCCAACTGCTCCAGACCCCGCAGCCCTGAGCCACCCTCTATCCTACGCCCAAGCCCCCAGATCGGAGGGATCCCACCTATTTAAGTTTGTAATTGGGGGTTGTAATCGGGGAAATTGGGGCCTCTCTGTTCTATGGCTTCTATGGCTTCTATCGCTGACTAGTCTATCGCTGACCAATCTATCGTTACAAACGCCCCCTTGCTAAACTTTAAGAGCAACCCCACCAGCAAGCCTTGAGGTTGGGGTGAAAGTCTTGAGCAGGAGGCATTGTGGCAAAGTTCCTGGCAAAAGTATCTTCCCCCTGGCTGGATCTGAGCTTAGGGATCCTGACGGCCCCGGTGCTGGTGGGACTGGTGATGGCCGATCAAGCCGGCCGCTGGCTACGGGATCTCAGCCTGGATGAGCAAGCCTTTTGGCTGGATGAGCGGCTGCCTCCCCTTAATCCACAACAACTGGCTCAACGCCATTCCCAAACCCTTCAACCCCATCCGATTGAGGATCCTGATGTCCGTTCTTGACTTTGCCCTGGATCCCTCGCAACCTTCTCAACCCCAGGTGCTGACCTGGACATGGCGGGGCTTTTCGATTCGCTATCAACAGTCCGCCAGCCACTCAACTGGATCCGCTTTGATTTTGATCCACGGCTTTGGGGCCTCTAGCGATCACTGGCGCAAAAATATCCCTGAACTGGGCCGCCATCACCGCGTCTATGCCCTCGACCTGATTGGCTTTGGGGGATCCGCTAAGCCCGCTCCTGTCAGCGAGATCAGCTACAGCTTCGAGACCTGGGCCGCTCAAGTATTGGACTTTAGCCGAGAGGTGATCGGGGATCCAGCCGTTTTGGTGGGCAACTCAATTGGCTGTATTGTCGCTTTGCAAGCTGCGGTGACCGATCCCGATCAGGTGCTGGGGGTGGCCATGCTGGATTGCTCACTGCGCCTCTTGCATGATCGCAAACGATCCTCCCTGCCCTGGTTGCGCCGCACGTCCACACCCGTGATTCAATCCCTATTGGGCAACCGTACCCTGGGGCATTTTTTCTTTCAGCAACTGGCCCGTCCTCACGTCATCCGCAACATCTTGCGAGAAGCCTATGGCCGCAAAGAAGCGGTGACTCCAGAATTGCTGGATCTGCTGCTCAAACCGGCGCAGGATCCGGGGGCCGCAGATGTGTTTTTGGCCTTTGTGCGCTACTCACAGGGGCCACTGCCGGAAGAGCTGCTGCCGCAGGTGCGCTGCCCTGTCACCATTGGGTGGGGGCAGATGGATCCGTGGGAGCCAGTGGCCTTGGGCCGCGAGCTAGCCACCGCCGACTGCGTGGAGGGCTTTACTGCCTTTGCAGGAGTGGGCCACTGCCCTCAAGATGAGGCCCCAGAGCTGATCAACCCCTGGATCCTGGACTGGCTGGGATCCCACCCTTGGGGATCCGCGACTGGGTCATCCGCTTGGGGAACCTGATCCGGCTTCCATTGGCCCAAGCAACCTGGAAACCCCATGGCAACGCCCTTGATCTGAACCCTTGATCTGAGATCAGAGGATCTGAGCCTAGAGAGCTGGAGTCAAAGGGTTTTCAACGGCACAAATCTTGAGACTTGAGCAGCCTATCGTAAATGAGTGTCCCAGAGCTGGGTACAATAGCGATCTATGCCTAAACCTATACCTGTGCGGCCTGTGGTGAATCCTCGTCCTCCCCTGCCTTTAGCCGCTTATTCTGACGAGAAAAGGTCTGACCCCATGTTACACCGCCCCAAAAAGCGGGTTTCCATCTTTATTGATGGCAACAATATGTTTTACGCCCAGCAAAAGAACGGCTGGTTTTTTGATCCCCGCCGAGTGCTGGATTACTTCGCCCACTCGGTGCCGGATGTGGAGCTAACCAACGCTTTTTGGTACACCGGGATCAAGGATCCGCATGATCAGCGGGCTTTTCGGGATGCTCTGATCAGTTTGGGTTTTACGGTGCGCACCAAGCTGCTCAAGGAGTACCGTGACGAAGATTCAGGCCGGTATTCCCAAAAGGCCAATCTCGATGTGGAGATTGTGATTGATATGTTTAATACCGTTGAGCAGTATGACCAGATCATATTGTTCAGTGGGGATGGGGATTTTGACCGAGCGGTAGAACTGCTGCGCTCCAAAAATACCCTGATCACCGTGGTATCTACGGAAGGCATGATTGCTCGTGAATTGCGCAATGCCACTGACCGTTATATCGATCTCAATGAGATCCGTCCCTACATCGAAAAAATGGAAAAAGAATAGCTAATAGCTTCCGGCAACTCCGCTCGATGTTTGTGGTCAGGCCAAAGCTCCCTCTGTTTTGAATATGATTGAATATGTCATCGCTAGCTCCGGCTGCCTTTACCTTTGATGTGCTGATCCTGTCCAATGGGCCAGGGGAGCTAACCACGTGGGTGCGACCTGTGGTGCTGGAGTTGCGGGAGCAGGTGCCCCAGGCTCGAATCTCGGTGATGCTCTCCCCCTGTCCTCACGCATCTGGGCAAGAGATGTCGCTATTGCGCTCTGCCATTCAAGTGGATCGGGCGCAGGATGCCGATGCCTTCTGGACCTTTATGCTGACGGGGCAAACCGAAGAAGCCTGGGATTGGCTGCCGCGTGGGGTGGTGGTGTTTTTGGGCGGGGATCAGTTTTATGCGGTCTGGGCGGCATGGCGGCTGGGCTACCGCACTGTGGTCTATGCCGAGGAGGTGCCCCGTTGGCGAATTTGGGTGGATGCCTTTGGGATCCGAGATCAGTCAATCCTAGAGAGATATGGGGGCTTCGGGATCTTTGGGCGTAGCCTGCGCTCCAAGATGCAGGTGGTGGGAGACCTGATGGCAGACGGGGTGGCCAGTGCGGCCTATGTGCCGGGGGTGATGATTCAGGGCTGGACGGATCGGGGGCCGGCTCCGCTGATGCTGCCCAAAAAATCGGATCCCGCCTCGACTCTGCTACTGCTGGACGAAGAGTGGATGAGTGGCCATGAGGATGAGGATTGGGATCCCACCCGCGAGGATATCACCAGCCCTGAGATCGGATCCCTGTTTCGGGAGAAGTCTCTGTTGCCCCAGGGCTGGCAGCGGCTGGCGGAACCAGGTCGCAAACGGCTCCAGGTGGGGATATTGCCAGGATCCAAGCCCGCCAAGCTGTCCCTGGGGGTACCCCTGATGTTGGCGGTGGCGGATCAGATTCGCCGTCAGTATCCCTTGGTGCGGTTTGTGCTGCCGGTGGCTCCGACGGTGGGGCCACGCCAACTGGCATCCTACGCCCTACCTCGCACCAATCCTGATATGAGCCTGGTCCATGGCACCTCAGGGGTCTTGGAGCAAACCAGCTTGGGCTATCAACTGCTGACCCCCTACGGCACCAGCATTCAGGTCTGGCCCACCTATCCGGCTTATTCTGTCTTGGCCCAATGCGATCTGTGCATCACCACCATTGGAGCCAACACGGCAGAGCTAGCCCGCTTGGCGGTACCCATGATCGTGGTCATCCCCCTCAATAAGCCGGATGTGATGCGGGCCTGGGGCGGGATCCTGGGCCTGTTGGCCAATATGCCAGGGGTGGGATCCTACGTTGCCCAAGGGATCAACTGGGTGGCTAACCGGATCCTGGGCTATCTGGCCTGGCCCAATATCTGGGCCAAAGCAGAAGTGGTGCCGGAACTCCGCCGTCACCTTCGCCCCGAAGAGGTGGCGGATCTGGCGGTGGAGCTACTGCGGGATCCGGATCGCCGCGCCCAGATGCGGGAGCAGCTCCGGACACTAGGGGGAAAACCCGGTGCGGCCCAAGCTCTGGTTAAGCTGATCGAGCAGCAGCTAGCCAAAGCCAAACCCCGGCGGCGCAAAAGTCCAAGCCAGAAGAGCCGGAGCCACCGGTAGAACCTCAAGAGGCAGTCAGGTTACGGATGAAGTAGCCCAGCACCAGGCCAATCAGCAAAGCCCAAATCTGCCCGGTCTGAACAAAGTTATTCCAGCCACGGGTGATATCCGCAAACACATCTTGGTCGAAGTTTTGGGCAGGAACCACCACACAGCAGGAGGTGTGCTGAGCACTGGAGGTGGCAAGCAGAGCCGTCAAGGCCAGTTGGGGAGTCATAGGGATCCAGGTTAAAGGGACAGTCAATGGGGATGAATCTTAATCAAAGATTTGGATTTTAGAGTACCCCAGGATCCACAGGTTTTTGCGATCAGTCAGAACAGTTTTGTGATGACCGGATTTAGTTTTAGTCTCCCCTTTTCACAAACACCTGGTTTACAGACCCCTGGCTGGATCAACCCCATCCCCCAGCGGATCCAGCTCTAGGGGATCCTGTCGGGAATCTAGGGCTTTCTCCTGCTCAGGCTTGACGGCGGTGTAAGGATCCATCTCTGACACACTGGCGGGCAGCCAACCCAAAAAGACTAAGGGCAGCAGTGTGGATAGATTAGTCAGCCACACCAACTGATCCAGATGGTCAAACTGGCTCTCAGTCACCCCCAGCAGATGCATGGCCAGGGATCCGAGTTCATGAGAAACCGCCCCCGCCAAATTGAACAATGACATCAGCAGGGCAAAGAGGGTGGCCTCGATGCCGGGTGGGCACAGCCGCGCCGCCAGCACCAGCACCGGCATAAAGGCGATCTGCCCCGCCACCGTCAAAATCACGCTATCCCCCAAACTGAACCAGTGATCATCAATGCCCCACTCCCGGTTGAGGTGATAGACCAAGATCAAGCTGGTCAGCCCCAACCCGCAGGAGATCACCGTGATCCAGCCAAACAGAGGGCGCAGAGGCTGTTGCCGCAACCAGGTCTGAAACATCAGCACCCCCACCAAACTGGCCAAGCTACTGGCTAGTCGCACCTGCCCCAAAAACTCCGGCCCAAAGTGCAGCTCATTGGTGACGAAATAGAAAAAAGCCGATTCAGACGACGGCGTGGCCTGCCACAGCACCACAAATAGCACCGGCAAAAAAATGCGCGGTTGCCGCATCGCCTGCCAAATCTGTCCCATCTGCCGCTTAACCGGATCCCAACCCATCTGGGTTTCGACCGGCTCCTCTTCGATCAGCCCCGCCACCGCCACGATCAAAAGGGGCAACATCGCCGTCAGCCCAAAGACCACCTGCGGCGGATACCGCTCCAGTAGGGCACCCCCAAGATAAGCTGTCACCAAGGATCCCAGTGCCGTCACCCCCCAGGTCAAAGATTGCAGGGATCCGGTTCCGGCCCAATCTTGTGAACGGCTGCGCTCCACCACCAGCGAATCCACAATCACATCCCCAATCGCCACCCCCAAAGATCCCACCAGCACCGTCACGGTTGCCATCAGCGGTGTAGACACCCACAGGGCCATCGCCAACCAGGATCCACAGCTCAGGAGGCCAGACACAATCAGGTAGGGGCGGCGCCGGTAGCGGGCGATGGGTAAGCTATCGGATATCCAGCCATACAGAGGCTTCACCGTCCACGGGATCACCGTGATCCCAGTCAGGGCTGCCACCTCGGCTGGAGACAACCCCAACTGATCCTTAAGGAAAAAACTGACCGCCAGTCGCGCCAAACTGATCGCCCCCTGCACAAAGTAGACCACCAAAATCGCCCACAGTCCCGGCGTCCAATGAATGGTACTCAGCGAGGCTTGGCCAGATTGCCACAGGCGACTCAAAGGCTGTCTGATCAAAGAAATCACAAAGCATTACAACTTATGAACTTCTTTATTATAGAGAGGTCATCGAACGGATCCCCGATCAGAGATACCCGCAGGCTTCTGCAACCAGAGTTGCCACTACCCGACTGCTCCAGGCGGGGGGGTGAGGTAACAGGTCTTATCTTATTTTCTTGTTTTCAGCTTCTCAGCTAGCTGTATTCAGCAATAACAACGGTGATGTTGTCTCTGCCGCCGCGAGCCTTGGCCGCCTCAATCAAAATCTCTGGCAGACGATCAAAGGTCTCGGGGGATCCGTTGGCCTGAGCCACATACTCGGCAATCTGGCTATCGCTCAATTCTTCAGTCAGACCATCGCTGCACAATAAGAACCGATCCCCAGGTCGAACGGGGATGGGCTGCACCGAAGCATCGCCTGTATCCTGCCGTCCCAAACACCGCTCCAAAACGTGCCGCAAGGAGTGGGTGCGGGCCTGCTCTGGCAACAGATCCCCTTGGCGAATAAAGCGGGACACCAGAGTGTGATCCTCTGTCATCTGCTCAATCACGTCATCCCGCAGCCGATAGAGGCGAGAGTCGCCGATGTGAGCACTCCAGGCATTGCCATGGGGGTCAAATAACAAGGCCACCACGGTGGTGCCCATATCGGCCCGTTCTGGATTACGGCGCTGGTCTTCTAGGATCGACTGGTTGGCCGCATCGACAGCATCCACTAACAGTTGAGTGGGCTGAGCTTTTTTGGCCATCAGGCTAGACCAGGATCCCTCTAGCTTTTGTCTGACCGCCTCCACTGCCAGCAGGCTAGCGGTTGCACCAGCAGCGTGGCCGCCCATGCCATCCGCCACGATAAAGAACCGCCCTTCCGGGTCACTGTAGTAGGTATCTTGGTTACTGGTACGAACCCGACCCGGATCCGTTGCGTTGGCAAATCGCATTTCGTTATTCGCTCAGAATCTATCTAATCTTGACACTACTCTGATCAAGCTACCTGCCGCCAGGATACCCAAGATTAGGGATATAGTCGTCAAGGTAGCATGGCCGGCCACAAATAAGTACGTAGCCGAAAGGATAAATGTCCCAAATAGGAGCGTGTAGATGGCCCCCATTCCCACCGATGTGAGGCGACGCAGCAGCCGATCGGTCTCAGTGGAGCGAACCCTCAACCGCAGATCCCCTTGATCGAGACGGGTTAGGGTGGCGTCCAACCGACGGGGCAACCCCAGACTACTGCTGGTGAACTCCGCCGCCTGTCGGCCCACTTGGGTCAGGAGGGTCTCACCGTCTTTGGCGGTTAGTTTGACTAAATCATCCGTAAAGGGCTTGGCCACCGCCATAAAGTCAAAGTCAGGATCCAGGCTTTTGCCCAGTCCCTCCAGGGTGGTCATGGCCCGCATCACAAACGTAAAGGTGGCCGGAAACCGAAACGGCTGATCGTAGGCCAGCTCATAGAGATCTTCGCTGATGGCTGTGATGGACACCTCATCGCTGCTAAAGGGCTTGTCCATGAAGTTATCGAGCATGTATTGCACCGACCGCCGCACCGGGGTCATGTCCGCCGTGGGCACCAGGGCACCCAGATCAATCAAAGACTGCACCACCAGGTCTCCATCTTTGGTGGCGATCCCGGCCAAGGTCACCATCAGCTTGTTTTTGATGTCAGGCCGGATCCGACCCATCATGCCAAAGTCATAAAAAATTAAGGATCCATTGGGCTGTACCGCCAGATTACCAGGATGGGGATCCGCATGAAAAAAGCCATCCTTGAGCACCTGCCGCAAGTAGGACTCCGCCCCGATCCGAGCGATGGCCTTGCGGTCTAGCCCTGCTGACGCCAGAGCCTCAAAATCGCTGACCTTGATCCCCGGCAGATACTCTAGGGTGAGGACACGATGGGTGCTGTAGCGCCAGTAGACACGGGGCACCGCCACCTGGGGCATATCTCGAAAATTGCGGCGAAAGGTGTCGGCATTGCGGCCTTCATTGAGATAGTCCAGTTCCTCCCAGAGGGTACGGCGACATTCCTCGTAGATGCCTATCCAGTCACGCCCCTTGCCCCCCCACCGGGTGTGGTTTTGAAAGTAGTAGGCGATGCCCTTGAGAATCTCCAGATCAATAGTAAAGAGCCGCTGCAGCCCTGGTCGCTGGACTTTGATCACCACCTCATCGGTGTTATGAAGCTGGGCGCGGTGGACCTGACCCAGACTGGCGGCAGCCAAAGGGGTGGGATCCACATAGGCATAGATTTTGGGTAGTGCCTTGCCCAGCTCTGACTCAATGATCTGAACCGTCTGCTCGTAGCTAAAGGAGGGCACCCGATCCTGAAGTTTGGATAGCTCCTCGACGTACTCCACCGGGAACAAATCGGCCCGAGTGGAAAAAAATTGTCCCACCTTGATAAAAGTTGGGCCCAAATTGAGCAGCGATTCGCGGACCCAAATGGCACGGGCGCGACGGCGTTGGGATTTTTGCTCAGGGGTGGGGATCCGGCGACCATAGCTCCAGTTTTTTTGATCCAACCAGATATGGGCCAAAAAGGTCAACACAAATCGCCAGATATCCACCAGTCGGCCCTGACTGGAGTAGTTTTCACGTGCCCAGCGGTATTGGGTATAAGGCTGAACCGCTGGGATCCGTGGGAGAGGGGGAGACGAGGGGGCGATGCTAGCACTCAAGTGGACTGGCTCCGATATTTTTTTAATTCGGCTCGCAGTTGAGCCACCTCGGCCCGTAGATCGTCGAGGGTGGCTTGCAGATCATCCATCGGCATCGGATCCGGCTTGGCCGCAACAGAGGTGCCGAGGGTGAGGGATTCCTGTAGTTGAGCTCTGGCCACCACCTCCTCCGGAAAGGTACGCCAGGTCTCTTCCACCTCGGTGATCCCTTTACCAATCGAGCTGAAAAAGTCTGTTACCGCCTGCTCAAGGCGTTCCTTGAGTAGATCAGCAGCAGCGCGACCCAGAAAAAAGGCATGGACAACGGGATTGGTCATGGGATCCCTTTTTAGGGCAACAACACACTAAAAATTATATCGGACTGGCTTCGGGGTTCAGGAGGTTTATGCAGGATTTCTGTGATCTAGTGGGGTGATTTATGGGGATTTATGGGGTGGTTAGCTGTCGGATCGAGGCCACGATCAGCCGATGTTCTTGGGCTTGGATCCGGGCGTGCAAGGTTTCGGGGGTATCGGTGTCGAGGACGGGCACCGCCGCCTGGGCCACGATCGGGCCGCTATCCATCTCTGGGGTGACGATGTGAGTCGTACAGCCGCTGATCTTGACCCCATAGGCCAGAGCCTGTTCCACCGCGTGCAAGCCCGGAAAGCTGGGCAACAGACTGGGATGGATATTGAGGATCCGGCCCGGATAGGCATCGATCAAGACTGGGGTGACCAGGCGCATCCATCCCGCCATTACCACCCAATCCACCTGATAGGCCCTCAGGGTGTCCACAATGGCCTGATCCAAAACCTGGCGGGGTTTGATCTGGCGATGATCCAGCACCACGGATGGGATCTCCAGCCGATCCGCTCGCTGCAGCACCTTGGCCTGGGGTTGATTACAGATCAAGACCCGGATTTGGGCCGCCAGTTCTCCGGTCTCAATCGCCTCAGCAATGGCCTCAAAATTGGATCCGCTGCCGGAGGCCAGGATCCCCAACTGAGGGAGAGCCACTAGCGTTCCTGTTGAGCTTGGAGGGTGAGGGGATCGAGGTTGAACAGTTCTTGGAGCGTGCGCATCGCCGCCCGTCGGGCCTCAATATCCCGTTTGGCCCGCAGTTGCACCATCGGATCATGCAGAATCTTGTTGACAATGCCACGGGTGAGGGCATCGATCACATCCAGATGCTTTTCGGCAAAATCTTGGCCCAGGCGGGACATGGCTTTTTCCATCTCCTGCTCGCGGATCGACTCCACCTTTTGCCGCAGGCTGCTGATGGTGGGCACCGTCTCCAACGACCGCCACCACTCCAAAAACTCATCCATTTCTTCTTCCAGCAAAAACTCGGCCTCGACCGCCAACTTTTGGCGATAGGAGCGGTTCTCTTCCACAATCGCCGACAGATCATCGACATTAAAAACCTGGATCCCGGCGAGCTGATCCACATCTGCTGCCACATTGCGGGGCACCGAGATATCCACCAGCATCAATTCTGGATCCGGCTGCAACGCAGATTCCAGTAGGGCGCGGTTGAGGATCGGCTCGGTGGCTCCGGTGCTGGTAAACACCAACGTTGAATCCGCCACACAGTGCAGCAGGGATCCCATGGGTTGCACATCAATGGGCTGGCCAAACTGAGCCACCATCTCTTTGGCTCGATCCACAGAGCGATTGACCACCGTGATATCGACAGCCCCCTTGGCCAAGAGGTGTTGCACCAAAAGACGAGCCATTTTGCCCGCCCCCACCACGGTGATTTTGCCAATGGCCAGTGTTCCCAATTTTTGCAGGGCCAGCTCCACCCCCGCTGAGCTGACCGACATCGCCCCTGTGCCAATCTCGGTTTCGGTGCGGATCCGCTTGCCGGCGGTGATGGCGGCCTTGAACAGACGATTTAGGATCCGATCCATGCCACTACAGGACTGGCAGAGCTTTTGGGTATTTTTGACCTGAGCCAAAATCTGCCCTTCGCCGAGCACCAAGCTGTCTAGCCCCGCCGCCACCCGCATCAGGTGCATCACCGCATCCTGATAGATCAGGGTGAACATATGGGGCCGCATAGCTGTCAGGCTGACCTGCTTAAACTCCGCCAACCCCTGTAAGGTCTCCCGTACCCCGCTCTCCACATCAGGGGTGGCAATATAGACCTCTAGGCGATTACAGGTGCTCAAGATGGCCACCTCACTCACATGAGGACAGGCCCGCAAATGGGCCACCGCCTCTTGGATCTCAGCCTCTGGAATACTGACCCGTTCTCGAATCTCCACTGGAGCCGTGCGATGGCTCAAACCCACAACAGCGATATACATATTTATCTTCCTGATGTCTCCTTCTCTCTCTTCTGAACGTCGCGCCTGTTGACTGAGGCTCAGTAAATGAGGCTAGGTAAAGCTGAAGGTACGGCCAAGAGGGTTAGCAGTCTAAATCAGCATCTCCAAAAATTGCGATATCGTTCGCAGTGTTTATTAAAAAAGAACCCTGTCACAATGCTCGACCAATGATGAGAGGGTAAACTCCCAACCGGCCCCACCCTGATCCTCTCACCCTGATCCTCAATGGTCTGGATCCTGTTCAAGGGATCCCCGGCGATCTCCGGTTCAAGTGATCTCCAGTGCAGATCATCCAAAGTGCAGATCGTTCGAGGCGGGGCCGCGTAACTCAAGGCGATGTCATTCCTCAAACAAGACTGATATATCCAGCCTATCCGAGGCTAAGACTTAGTATCGGACTCCATTTGTCGGATTTAGCTGAAGAGTTATTACAGTTTTGAGGATTGCCCCGCCAGTGACCCCCGCCAGTGACCCCCGCCAGTGACCCTTGTCTGCCAGTGCCCCGTTGTCGCCCCTGCCTCTGGTCATCTACTCTCAATCTGCTCTTGTGGAGGGAGTAGCCGATCCAGCTTCTGTGGAGAGCAAATGTAACAAAATTGCCACAAAACGTGATGTTGATAAGAAGAGATCCTTAAACCCTGTCTGGATCCGCCTGACCCGCCCCTAGGATGAACCCAACTGGATCCCTAAGTTCTGCTTGAGTCGCACTCTGGAGTTTTTGCTGATGACCCATCCTTCTGTCCAATCTTTGCGGCCTGGCCCATTATCTCAACCTGAACAGTCTCAGCCTGAACAGTCTCAAGCTGCTTGGGCCTCTCGCCGCCTGGGGATCCTGGCTCTGGGGCTGGCGGGGTTGACGGTGTTTTTGATGGCGTTGGGGAGTGCCACGCGGGTGTGGAATGCGGGACTCTCTTGCCCCGATTGGCCCTTTTGCTACGGATCCCTGTTGCCCCGTGAGCAGATGAATTGGCAGGTGTTTTTGGAGTGGTTTCATCGCTGGGTGGCCACCACAGTGGGGATCCTGGTTTTGGGACAGATGACTCTGGCTTGGCTCTGGCGCAAGTCTCTGCCGGTTTGGGCACCCTGGGGGGCCTCTCTGGCGGTGGCTCTGGTGATCGTTCAAGGGATCCTGGGGGGATTGACAGTAACAGAGCTACTGCGCTTTGACATTGTCACGGCCCATCTGGGGACAGGATTGCTGTTTTTTTCGACGCTGCTGGGGCTGGGGCTGTCGCTGTTGATGACGGGGATGAAGTGGGATCCTGCCCCTGTGGTTTGGAAGCCTTTGCCCTGGATCGGGGTGGGGGCTGGGGCCTTGGTCTATGGCCAGAGTTTGCTGGGGGCATTGGTGGCAACCCAATGGGCGTTGCATCAGTGTTTGGCTCAAGTGGAGCGTTCCTGCTGGGTGATGAACAGCCACATCCTTGGGGTGATTCCGGCCACACTTGCCACGCTGCTGGTGGTGGGATCCACATGGATGCTCAAGAAGTCTTTGCCCAAACCCCTCAAGGCCTGTGGGCATTTGGCCGCCACCTGTCTTGTGGCTCAGGTGACCTTGGGGATCACCACTTACAACATGCACCTGCAACTGGAGGCCCTGACGGTGGCTCATCAAGCGGTGGGGGCACTGCTGTTGGGATCCTTGGTGGCCTTCACCACATTGGCCTTTGGTTACCGACGGTTCTCTCTTTCAGGTTCAGACAGCACTGCATTAAATATTGAGTCAAAAAATATTGAGTCAAACATTGATTCCAACCAGGGCCTAACCCTGGATCCTCAGCAAGCCTGACCCTATCAAATCTAACTCAGTCAAATCTGACTTCATAGCCCTAAAATCCTTTTGAAACCTCATGCAACAGACACTTTCAGCCCGACACCATGCCAACCTATTTGCAGTGGTGCGCAGTTACAGCCAATTGCTCAAGCCCAAGATCATCTTTTTGTTGTTGATCACCACAGCAGGGGCGATGTGGATCGCGGGGCAAGGCCAGGTGGATCCCAGTTTGTTTTGGGCCACGTTGCTGGGGGGGGCGATGTCTGCCGGATCCGCCAATACCGTCAACATGATCTATGACCGAGATATCGACGATGTGATGGAACGCACCCGCCATCGCCCGCTGCCCTCCGGTCGGATCCAGGTGCGGGATGCCCTGGTGTTTGCGGTGGTGCTGGCGGTGGGGGCATTTGTGCTGTTGGCGTTAGCGGCCAATCTGCTCAGTGCCTGTCTGGCCATGTCTGGAATTGCGGTGTATGTGGGGGTCTATACCCATTGGCTGAAGCGACACAGCACTCAAAATATCGTCATTGGCGGGGCCGCCGGGGCGATTCCTCCCTTGGTGGGCTGGGCAGCGGTGACCAATCAACTGGACTGGGCGGCGTGGGTGATGTTTGCCATTATCTTTATGTGGACACCGCCCCATTTTTGGGCTTTGGCCATCCTCAAGCGAGAGGACTATCAAAAAGCTGGGGTGCCGATGCTACCGGTTGTGCGTGGAGAACGCTACACCGCTTGGAGCATTTTGGGCTATGCCCTGCTGATGTTGCCGGTGACGTTACTTTTGGTCTATCCGTTGCATGTGATGGGATCCGTCTATTTGGCGGTGGCTTTGGGGTTGGGATTGGGATTGATTTGGCGGACGGTGCGACTGATTCAGGATCCCTCTGATCGAGAGCGGGCGGCGTCACTGTTTATGTATGCCAATGTCTATCTGTTGCTGCTCTGTCTGGGCATGGGGATCGACAGCCTGCCTGCGACACATACCTGGATGGCGGCAACGGGATCCTGGTTGGCAGCTCT
>CAZODP010000024.1:15787-18815 GCA_964578595.1 uncultured bacterium | reverse complement strand
CCAGATCGAGGGGGGGAGCAGACTGGGCCAGCCATTGCTTGAGTCGGTAGGTGGCCCGACAATCATCTTCGTTGTAGGTGGTCAGCCAATCCAAAAACTGCGGATCCTGGGTTTTGAGCCATTGGGCATAGCCCACAATCGATTGGGCACCGCCCGCATCCCTCAGCCGCCACTCAAACCCCAGCCAGCGGGCGATGTTTTTGAGGGAGTAGCTCTCGATCGGCAGCACCACCCCCTGCGTGACCACGAGATGCAAATCCACAAATCGCTTTAGCAGTCGATGCAGCCGCCGGGAGGGGGTGTGATATTTGAGGGCCAATTTGCGGCAGGTCTGGACTTCAAAAGCGTGAAAGTGATAGATGGGAGCCTGGGGATACTGTTCACTCAGGGCTAAAAACTGTTCCCAAATCGCTTGCTCGTGGGCTGGATCCTGAGCCAAAAGAGATTGATAGCCCACCACCTGCCCCTGCTCAATCACCAGCACCCCCAACAGGTAGGCCACCCCATGATGGGGATCCGCCTCGATATCAAAGCAGAGTTCTGCCGGTTGGGGCCAGGGATCAAAACCTTCCAGACCTTCGAGGGGCCGGATCCAGACCGGTTGTTGGGCATGGGTGGATTGGGCCTGTCGCACCAGTTGCAAAGCCGCTTTGGGGCCGAGTCCAGCCAAGGGGCTGAGGGATGCCACTGAGGCTTGAGCCAGATCCGCAATCGAGGTGATGCCCGCTGAGACAAGGATGGGATGGCGGGTGCGGGTCACCCCCGGCAACAGCCGCAATGGATCCGATTGGGCCGAATGCTCGCGACAAAACCCCTGCCACGGACACAGATCACAGCGGCTGCGGGCCATAAACACATCCGGCATCTCAGCCTCTGCCCCTGTTCCACTGCCCCCTACAGTCTCTCGGTAGGTCTGGATCAAACTGGGGATCCAGCTCAGCCATCGCCGCAACCGCACCGACTGCCAGGATCCATCTTTGAGCACTAGATAGCCTGTGGTGGGGGTGATCCCCTGCACCCGCCCCAGCACTAGGGCATGAAAAGCCAGCGACAGCTCATACTCCGGCTTGATCCGCTTGCTGGCTCGGATCTCGACGGGGCAGTAGTGGGATCCCTGCCAAAATAGCCCATCCGGCTGGGAGCTGAGCCTGAGATCAAACGCTTCTGCTTCGACCTCGAAATCAGGGTTGTAAATGCGCCGGATCCGCTGCTCCATCAGGACTTGAGTGGCAGCCATCGGCTCTGGGGCATCAGGATCGACCGCTTCCCCCGGACACTGGAGTTGGATGGCCTGTTGGTGGGCCTGTCGCTCTTGGCGCAATTGGATCACATAGTCACTCGGATCCTGCTTGTGGCTGGGATCCCCGTAGCGGTTGAGAAAGGGCAGCCGCTGGCAGCGGTGAAAGGCCAGCAATTCGATAGCAGTCAACCTCAAGGGGGCAAAAGCTGGATCCGTCATAACCGACTCTGACTGACAGCAACATCCAAGCAGGTTTCCACTAGACTGAGCCAGCCCTGAGCCAGGTTTTGCAGGTTGTAGCCCCCCTCCAGCCCAAATACGCAGCGGGGGGTCAGCTCCAGACAAAATTGGGCCAGCTTACCAAAATCCTCTGGATCCAGGTTCATGCCCGCCAGCGGATCTCCCTTGGCACAGTCAAAGCCGGCACTGACCAATAATAAATCAGGATGAAAGGCCCGCAACCAAGGCATCACCTGCTCCCGCATTGCCTGTTCATAGACCGGCCAGCCGGATCCCCTGGGTAACGGCAGATTCAAAATGTTGTTGTGCAGAAACGACTGGGATCCTGACCCCGTTCCAGGCCAGAGGGGCCACTGGTGCAGGGACACATAGGCCAATGGGGCATACCCCTGGATCACCTTTTCGGATCCATTGCCGTGATGCACATCCCAATCCAACACCGCCACCCGCTGAATCCCCGGCAGATCGAGGGCCACCACCGCCGCAATTGCGGCATTACTGAACAGACAAAAGCCCATCCCCCGGTCGGGTTCAGCATGATGGCCAGGGGGACGACAGAGCACCACACTGGGGGATCCCTGTTCCCAACTGGCTTGACTGGCCTGGATCCAGGCTCCCACAGCTAAGCAAGCCACCTCAAAACTCTGGGCCGAGATCACCGTATCCTCATCCAGGGATCCGCCCCCCCGCCCGCAAGCCTGCTGCAAAGCCGCCACATACTCGGGACGGTGAACCCGCTCAATCTGGTGGAGACGAGCCGCCACCGGATCCCGCCACTCCAAGGTTGATGCGAAGGCAGCCGCTCTCAGCACCTTGACAATGGCTTCTAACCGGGCCGGACGTTCGGGATGAAAGGATCCGGTCAGATGCTCAAGAAATTGGTCAGAGTAGTAGATGGGCAGCATGGTACAGAGCGGCAAGGGCATCCAGGCTCTCAGTCTAGGCTTTCAGTCTAGGTTTTCAGAAGGCCAAGCCTTGAAGTTCAGTGTAATCTCTCCGATCTCTGCACACCCATCGCTGGCACACCCTAAGCTGTCACTAGGGCCGGTGGACGAACCCCCCGCAACACCTGCACATCCATCTCATCGAGGGGAACCGGGATCCCGCTGCGGATCATCTCCGCAAAGTTTTCGTTGGGGATCATGATGCAAAGGGCATAGAGCCGACCGGATCCGGTGTTGCGAATCTCGTGGATCCCAGTGGGGGGCACCAACAGGCTATCCCCCGGACGGAGGGGAATCTCCTTGCCATCACAGACCGCCACCCCTTCCCCCTGCAGGATAAAAAACATCTCAATCGCCAACTGATGCTGATTGGGCGGTGTTTTGCCCCCTTCGTCAAAAATCTCCACACAAAACGTCAGCGACATATTGGTATGACTGGGATCAAACACAATAGCCAGGCGATTGGTATCCTCCGGACTGATCCGAAACGCCTGATAGTCCAGAGGAGATTTCACCAGCGGGATCACACAACGGGTCAACATTTCCATTTTTAAGCCCTCTCATTCAATCCCAACTTAAGTTCCAGTTCAGCCCCGACAGTTCA
>CAZODP010000024.1:3131-15687 GCA_964578595.1 uncultured bacterium | reverse complement strand
CAGTTCAGCCCCGACAGTTCAACCTGAAAACAGCCTGAAAACACAACTCAACCCCATCACAGTCCTGCGACAGCCGTCAGCAAAGCGGTGGAAGTGGCCACAAATCCAAAGCACTGATTGGTGTTGTAAAGAGTGGCCTGCAGGCAATACTCAGGTGAGGTGGTGGCGGTGCAATCCTCTAGCAAAATGCAGTCATACCCCAAAAAATTAGCATCCTGCAATGTGGCCATCACACACTGATCGGCATTGACTCCCCCAAAAAAGAGGGTGGTGCGACCCAGATTTTTGAGGATGCTATCCAGCGGGGTATCCCAAAAGCCGCTCATGCGATATTTATCCACCCCAATGTCTGCCGGATCCGGGGTCAGCTCATCCACCACCGCTGCCGCCCAACTGCCCTTGGTCAAGACCGGTGCCCCTCGTCCCGGCAAAGGATCCCCCAGTCCAACCCCCACCCCAGCCGGTTTGTAGACATGCAGGAGGCCAGCACTGATATTGAGCAGATCCGGGCGATTGCCCCAATTGACCCAGAGGATCGGCAGGTGGCGCTGGCGCAACACAGGCAGCAGGGTTTTGAGGGGGCCAATCGGATCCCGGGCTGGGGTAACATCCACCCCGATCCCCGCCAGCCAGCCCTCCGGGTGGCAAAAGTCATTTTGCATATCGATCACCAGCACAGCAGCCTTGGCCAGATCTATGCGCAGGTGCTTGGAGCGAGTGGGTAAGGTGATGATCTGGCTGGGCAATGCCGGACGGGTGATATCTGCCACCTCCGCATCCACATACCAGGCGGTCGGCGGGATCCCCAGTGGGTGCAGCTCGCGACCCGCAAACGGATCCCAAGGTTGAACCGTAAGTTGAACCGTAACTTGATCCATGCTTACCCCCTCAGGATCCCCACAACAGCAACAGAATCCCACGCCATCAGGTCTAGCTTAGGCTGCCCCAATCGGATCTGAGGTATTGAATCACACTTTTTTGGGGATCCTGAGGTGACTTGTCTAGATCCCGGTCGGGCCTGAGGATTGGGCCAAGGGTTAATGGATTCTGTGGTCTTGTGAGCATCGTGGTGAGATCGACTAGGATTTGTTGTGACTGGGATCTATCACTCACATTGCGCCAGAGCAACAGGATGAAACCAGCCAGGATTTTCGACATCAAGATTTTGGGCAGATTGACACAAAAATGATTTCTTATCCCCAGAGCCTCCTACCGTGACCCGTTCTGATCTCTCTTCTGCCCAAGCCTCCCACCGACAGCAGCGACCTCCACTCACCGCTGTGCCCCTCAAGGCTTTGGCCTGGGTGGTGGGGATCCCGCTGATGGTGATGGGCCTGACCTATCTCTCGGTGCGACAGGGGGCGGTGGATTTATCCCGCGACACCGCTCAGCGATTACGGGAGGAGGGCAATCTGATCAATCGCCGCATCCAAGAGCAGGTTGAGGCCCTCAGTGGGCAAAATCGCCAACTGACCCTGGATCCCAGGGTGATCGCGGCGGTGACCCCTGTTGCTGAGGGGACTGAGGCACCCCCTGCTGCTCTTGACAATCTTGACAATTGGGGGAGCGCAGGTGGCTTGACAGGGGATCTGGATCTGGTGGCGTTGATGGAGGCGCAAACTCAGCAACGGGTGATCGAGGATCCGCTGCTGGACGCCAATGATGAACTGGGTCGTGCCCTAGGGCAAGTGCTGCTGGATACGGAGCGGCAGGGGCTGACCTGGGTGGGGGATGATTGGCTGCTCTATGCGGCGGCCCCGGTGCGATCCCCAGACCAAGGGGTGATCGGCGGGCTACTGATCGCTCAGCGGCTCAAGGATGCTCAGGCCAATGCTTTTAACTTTGACCGAGCTGATCTGATCTTGGCTCTGCACAGCCCCACAGGCGCGGTGGCCGCCCACAGTCAACCGCTGGATCCGGGCCGTTTTGATCTGGACTCATGGCGGCGAGCCGCGTCAGGTCAGGTCATTATCGAAAACGGGATCCTGTTTCGCTCCTTTCGGCTGGGGATGAGCGAGGGATTGGTCTTTAGTCTGTCGGATCCCACCTTGGCCCCTCGTCAACAGGCGATTTTGCGGCGTGCTCTGATCTACAGCCTTGGATTGGGGCTAGTGGCACTGCTGGTGTCGGTTTTGATCGCTCGGCTCTGGGCCAATCAAACTCGTCAAGGGGATCTGCCACCCTCTGCCTCCCTGCAATCTGAGGGATCCGGCCAGACCGCCATTCGCCTCGCCAAGATGTCGGCTGCGGGGCAAGACGAAGTAGGGCGGCTCTTCCATAGCTTTGAGATCATGGCGCATCAGCTCCAGATCACCCTCGAAACCCTAGAGGACAAAGTAGCAGAACGCACCGCTCAGTTGGCCAGTGCTCGCCTCCAAGCGGAGGAGGCCCGATCAGCGGCAGAAGCTGCCAACCAATCCAAGAGCCAGTTTTTGGCCAATATGAGCCACGAACTACGCACCCCCATGAACGCCATCATCGGCTATACCGAGATTTTGATGGAGGAGGCCGAAGAGGAAGACCTAGATAGCTTTGGGCCTGATCTTAAAAAGATCCATGCTGCCGCCAAACACCTGCTGGCTCTGATCAACGATGTTTTGGATCTGTCCAAAATTGAGGCGGGCAAGATGGATCTCTATCTGGAGACCTTCGAGCTGGATCCCTTAGTCGAAGAAGTGATCAGTACGATCCAGCCCCTAGCGGACAAAAACAGTAACCGCCTGGTGATCAAGCGCACCCAAGCCCTGGGATCCATTCATGGGGACATGACCAAGCTGCGGCAAAATCTGTTTAATCTGCTCAGCAATGCCTGCAAGTTTACCCACGCAGGGGAGGTCTCTTTGGAGATTGCCCGCCGCCAAACCCAGGGGCGGGAGTGGATCTTTTTTCGAGTGCGGGATTCGGGCATCGGTATGACCCCGGAGCAGATGGGGCGACTATTTCAGGCCTTTAGCCAAGCGGATCAGGCCACCACCCGCAAATATGGGGGCACTGGGCTAGGGCTGGTGATCACCCGTCGTTTTTGCCAGATGATGGGGGGTGATATCAAGGTTGAGAGTGAACCGGGCCAGGGCAGCACCTTCACCTTTTGGATCCCGGCTCAGATCGAGGCAACTGTCAAAGAACACACTCTCAAAGCCGAGGCAGATAAAGCAGCCCAAGTTGATGGCAGTCAAGCCCCGGAGAAGCTGATTGGCTCTGCTGGCCGTCGCACCGGATCCGGCCCTCGTCCTCTGGTGCTGGTGATCGACGATGATGCCACCGTCTGCGACTTGATTGAGCGGGCACTGCAAAAACAGGGCTACCAGGTGGCCATTGCCCAGAGTGGATCCGAGGGGATCGAGATGGCCCGACGGCTGCACCCAGCGGTGATCACATTGGATGTGATGATGCCCCAAATGGATGGCTGGACGGTGCTGAGTACCCTCAAGGCGGATCCGGGTGTGGCCAGGATCCCGGTGGTGATGGTGACCATCGTGGACGAAAAAAACCTGGGCTTTGCCCTCGGTGCCACCGAGTATCTGACCAAGCCCTTCGACCGGGAGCGGTTGGTGGAGGTGATTGGCCGCTACTGTCCGGCTCAGCGGGTGCCCACCGCCCTGATCATTGATGACGATCAGGCTAATCGCCACCTATTGCGGCGTGTGCTCGAAAAAGAAGGCTGGCAAGTGCAGGAGGCCGCCAATGGTCGTCCGGCTCTGCACATTCTCGACAACGTTCAGCCGGATCTAATTTTGTTAGACCTGATGATGCCGGAGATGGATGGGTTTGAGTTTGCGGTACGGCTGCGGCAAAATACACAATGGCGGGATATTCCTGTGGTGGTGCTGACTGCCAAAACCCTCACCCCCGCAGATCGGCAGCGGCTCAAAGGATCCGTTGAAGCGATCCTGGGCAAATCAGCTCTATCGCGGGAGGCTCTGGTGGCGGAGATCCAGCAGCTTGTTCAGTCTAGGGCAGTGGGATCCAACCGTTGATTCAGTTAAATGGATCCAGTTGAATCTCCAGGGTTAACTTATAACCTAAAGGTTAAAGACGGCTCCTTAAGATTTCCCTTCAGGATTCATAATGCTCAGAGCCATGACCAAAATCTTGATTGTCGAAGACAACGAAATGAACCGCGATATGCTGACCCGCCGTCTGACCAAACGGGGTTACGATATCGTCCTGGCAGGGGATGGGGCCGAGGGCATCGCCAAAGCCAATCGTGAAAGTCCTGATCTGATCCTGATGGATATGGGCCTGCCGGTGATGGATGGCTGGGCCGCCACTCGCCACCTCAAACAGGATCCTATCACCCGTCGGATCCCGGTGATCGCCCTAACAGCTCACGCCATGGCTGGGGATCAGCAAAAGGCATTGGCGGCGGGATGTGATGACTATGACACCAAGCCAGTGGATATCAAGCGACTGCTGCCCAAGATTGAGGCCCTGCTGCTGCCTGCTGTTGATCCCCGTGAGTCGCACCCGCCAGCCCCCTCTGCCGGTGTGGCTGCCAGGGATCCCGATCCCCCCACCCGTGCCCTAACTGGTGCCCTAGCTGGGGATCCACAACCCCATCAGGGGGTCGATCAGGATCTAGCAGGCGGCCAGGGCAAAGCCTCCCACCCATCAGCCGATCCCGGTCTGGCCTTTACCCGTGCGGATCCGCCCGCCGCGCCAGCCAGCTCAATCATGCCGCCGGCCCCAGGGAGTTTTTCGATCCTACTGGTGGACGACAACCCTGAAAACCGAGATATGCTGTCCCGACGCCTAGAGCGGCAGGGCTATCGGATCACCTTGGCGGAGGATGGCTACCAGGCCCTCAGTCAGATGCAGCAGGCCAGCTATGATTTGGTGCTACTGGATGTGATGATGCCAGGGATCAACGGCTTTGAGGTGCTGGCCCAGCTCCGCAAAACCCACAGCCCCACAGAGTTGGCCGTGGTCATGGTCACCGCCAAAGGGGAAAGCCAAGATGTGGTGCAGGCTCTGCAGTTGGGAGCCAATGACTACATCACCAAGCCGGTGGATTTTCCGGTGGCCCTGGCTCGGATCCAGACCCAATTGGGCTTACTGGCGGCAGCGCGGCGGCACAGTAGCGGCATCAGCCGACAAGAAGATGGATTGCTCAAAGGCCGCTATCGGGTGGAGCGGCTGTTGGCCTCCGGGGGCTTTGGGGAGACCTATCTGGCGGCAGATATGCACCGTCCTGGCCATCCGATCTGTGTGGTCAAGCAACTGCGCCCCTTCGACGACGATCCGGTTTTGTTGGAGATCGCTCGCCGGCTTTTTAACAAAGAAGCCGAAACCCTAGAACGCCTCAAGCATGAACAGATCCCTCAACTCTTGGCCTACTTTGAGCAGGGATCCGAGTTTTATCTGGTGCAGGAGTATATCAAGGGGCAGGTTTTGAGTGAAATGCTGACGGGGCAGCCCTGGCCAGAGGCCAAAGTGACCGCCCTGCTCTGGAACCTGCTCAAGGTGATCCACTACATCCATCAGCAGCAGGTGATCCACCGGGATATCAAGCCCCAAAACATCATTCGTCGTCAAGACACGGGCAAGCTGGTGCTGATCGACTTTGGGGCGGTCAAAGAAATCCCGCTGGGGCTGACGGATAACAGAAATCAAACCATCAGCATTGGCAGTCAAGGCTTTACGCCGCTGGAGCAGTTGGCCGGACGGCCCCGATTTAATAGCGATATTTTTGCCCTGGGGATGGTGGGGATCCAAGCCCTGACCGGCCAAGAACCCCGTCATCTACCCCAGGATCCGGCCACCGGTCGGCTGCTGTGGCGAAATACCGGGATCCAGGTGCGGGATGGGCTGGCGGTGGTCTTGAATAAAATGACTGAGCAGGATGCCTCTCAGCGCTACCAAACGGCTCTGGAGGTGGCCCAGGCGATCCGGGATTTGATGGCCACCTGATGGTTAGCAGATCAGGAAGATTAGAGGCCAAGATCGTTGGCCCAGGTCAAATAGGTCAGAGACCTTTAGGGCGATGGCGATTTCAAAGCTATTTGGGCCAGGATCCTGGCATCAGGGGCGTTCCAAAAGGGGTAAGGCAGCTAAGATAGAAACACAAGAGCCGTGATCCAGTACCGGTCTTGAAGACAAGACGGCCATCAAAGCTCAACGTCAGCGCAGTCTTTCACTGTGTAGAGCGGTTCAGCAGTGTTAGAGTAGCAGGCCAAGCGGACGTTATCACTGGAGGAGGGGACAATGCTTCATCGTAAGGTCTACCAACTGTCTCGCGAGGGGAAAGATGTTTCGATCTACCTGCGGGATCAGGGTCGGTGGCTGGAAAAGGCCCGCATCCTTGATATTGAGGGAGACACGGTGATCATCCGTCATGAGATTGAAGACGAAGACGAAATTTCTTCCTGGGAAGAGATGGTGCGCCTGGATAGCATTGGGGCGATTTCACAGCGGTTGGCCTCTATTCCGAAGGGGCCAATGTCACCCGACGATCTGTTGGTGGCGGACGATTGCCCAGAGGCGGAGCGGTTCGGAGATGTCTCCCGCGAGGATCCCTCGGTGTCGTCGAGTGGGGAGGAGCGGGGTAATCCCGACAATTAGGGTGCGTCTTACGTCATTAGGGTGTAGCTACTGACTATGACCGCTACTGTCTATGCCTATGCTTTTGTGCCGGATCCTGCCCCCGAGCTGCAGGATCTATTAGAGGCGATTGAGGGGCTGTATCATCGGATCCAGATCATCAGGGCTGGTTCTGTGTCTGTGGCAGCAGCGGTGGAAGTCGAGGTGGATCTCGACGCGATCCAATCCTCTGATCAGGTCTTGTTGCGGGCGGCACTGCGGCATGACCAGGTGATCTGCCAGCTTTTTGAGCATCTGCCGGTGATCCCACTGCGGTTTGGCACCGGGTTTGTGTCGCTGGATAAGCTGCGATGGCACCTGCAAGAGCAAGCCTCCACCTACCAAAAAACTTTGACCTGTTTGGCGGGCCGAGCGGAATATCTGCTCAAGGTATCGGCACCGCCTCAGCCGGATCCAGATCCTGTTTCAGCCCCTAGTGGCACCGCCTATCTGATGGCCCGTCGTCAGGCCTATCAAGAGCAACAGACCTATCTACAAACGTTGGAGCAGACTACCCAGCAGCTTTTGGAGCTATGGCCTGCGGATTGGCCCCGGCAAGCCCTCACGCCTCAAGATGGCGAGCAGCTCCGAATGACCTTTTTGCTGGATCCAGGGCAGTATCAAGCCGCCCTCAAAACCTCAGTCCATTGGCAATCAGATCAATCCGGCTGGTGTCTGAAATGGGGGAGCGGCGTACCCCCTTATCATTTTGCTCAGGGGATGGCTGAGGATTTTTAATTGTGTGAGATTAACTGAACTCTTCTCATGTAGCCTTTGATGCGGCTTTGTATTTGCCTCCCCCACAGTGTCCCCCGTCATGGCTCTCGACTCCAGTCATCTGCCCCATCGCCTTACCCAGCATCTGCAGCAGTTGGCGATCCCCAGGGATCCCGATTGGTCGCCGCAGGGGCATCAGGCGGTACAGGTCTATATTGCTGAGCAGTTGGGGCAGTGGGGATCCGTGCAGGCATTGCCGTTTTGGCGAGGACAGCAGACTCATCACAACTGGAGGTTGAGAATCTCTGGACGCCAACCCGATCGCTGGCCAATCCTGGTGGGTGCCCATTTTGATGCGGTGCCGGGATCCCCTGGTGCCGATGATAATGCCAGCGGAGTGGCGGTCTTGCTGGAGTTGGCCCGTTTCTTAGCAGAGGATCCCCCCCTTTCGCCGGTGGATTTGGTGGCCTTTGATCTGGAAGAGCGGGGGCTATTGGGCAGCACCGCCTATGTCCAACACCACCTCCGGCCACAGGATCCACTGCGGCTGATGATCTCACTGGAGATGCTGGGCTATCGAGATCTGGCTCCCCACTCCCAACGCTACCCCCATCCGCTTTTGCAAAGCATCTATCCTGCTCAAGGGCATTTCATCGCTCTGGTGGGCAACCCGGCCCTATGGCGTCCGATGACCCAGTTGTGTGGGCATTTTCACCGTCAGGGGATCCGATCCCGGTGGCTGGCTGCCCCCAATCGGGGTCTGAGTCTGCCGGATATCCGTCGCAGTGATCATGCCCCATTTTGGGATCGGGGCCGCAATGCCCTGTTGATCACCGATACCGCCAACCTGCGCAACCCCCACTATCACCGCCTCACGGATACTCCAGACACCTTGGATCTGAGCTTTTTGACCGGGATTTGTTGGGGGCTAGCCCAAGGGATCCGGGGTCTGTAGTGAGCTAATCATGAGCCAATCATGAGGTTGAGCCGAACTTTAGCGGGGAAAATGAACCACGATCATGGAGATATCCGGATGGGCGCGGGCCAATTTTTCGGGTTCTCGGCCCAGGGTGGATCCCCCAAACTGCTCGGATCCGGTGCCGGGGATCAGCAGCAGCAGATCATGGGTCTGGAGAGCCTGACTGACGGTGGTCACCAGATCCCCCACCGCATCCTGAATCGGGATCTCCAACTCTTCTAGGTGAAGCCGAGGAAAGGTCGCCTCCGCATTGGTCAGCACCAACAGTAGCACCGGATCCGCCTTGAGTTCGGTGGCCAGGACTTGGGCTAGCGACACCGTTTCTCGCAGCACCACGGGATCCGTCTCCAAAGCATTCACAGCTAGCAGGACACGGGTGGAGTTTTGGATCGGCTGCACCAGGCGTGAGATCAACACCGGCACGGTGGCCTGCCGGATCACCGTATCTGAGACAGAGCCAAAAAAGTTCTCTCGGTAGCTGGCAAATCCTTTCCACCCCAGCACGATCAAGCTGGCATCTTGCTCGGTGGCCGCCCGCAGGATCCCGCGCTCAATCGTATCCGCCACCCGTGGGATCGGCTGCACCTGACTCACCGCCGCATGGGCCACATTAGCCGCCACCGCCAATAGATCCTGCTGCCGGATTTTGTCAGCCTCCTCGATCGGGCCGTTGCGATCTGAGAGCACATGGAGCGGCAATAGGATCCCGTGGGCGGATTTGGTCAAGAGCAGAGCCAGCCGCAGCAGGTTATCTTCGGTATCGGGATTGGCCACCGGCACCATCACTCGGTCACCCCAAACGGTTTGGACGGGTTCTGGAGCCACGGTCTTGGCCACCCGCATATCCACCGCTTGGCCCCAGCGGGCAGTCACCCAAGGAGACAGCACACAACTGAACAGGATCATGGCGATGGTGCCATTCACCGTCAGCTCATCCACCAATCCCGCTTCAAACCCCACCGTAATTGCCGCCAGAGTCGCCGCCGCCTGGGCCACCGACAGCCCAAACATCACCATCATGCTGGAATGCCGCCACCCAAAGATCCGCGCCGCCCCCCAAGCCGCCAAAAACTTGCTCAGCACCTCAGCCCCAATCATCACCGCTGCCACCAACAGCGAACGGGGATCCCCCAGCAAAATGCCCGGATCGATCAGCATCCCGACTGAGATCAAAAAGAAGGGAATAAACAGGGTATTGCCAATAAATTGCAGCCGATTCATCAGGGGGCTGAGCTGCGGAATAATCGGTGTGATCGCTGTTCCCGCTAAAAAAGCCCCCACCACCGGCTCAATCCCAGCCAGATTGGCTCCATAGGCCACCACAAACAGCGTGGCGATCACAAACGTAAACTCGGCCCCCTCATCATGGCCAAATTGCCGAAAGAACCATTTGCCAATTCGGGGCACCCCCACCAGCGTCGCAGCCGTAAAGACCACAATCGACGGGATCAATTGCAACCAAAATCCCAGGGTCAGATCCCCCTGATGGGCACGCACCACCACCACCAGCACCAGCAGGGCGATCACATTGGTGATCAGGGTGGCTCCCAAGGTGGCGGTCACCGCCTGCAGCCGGACAATCCCCAGCTTGATGGCAATCGGCAGAGCCAAAAGCGTATGGGAGGCAAAGCAAGAGGCCACCAAAAGCGCCGGCAACAGCTCGTAGCCCACCGCCATCATCGCCCCAGTGCCCAAGGCCATCGGCAGCGCAAACGTGAGCGCACCAAACACTGAGGCTTTACCGGCATTGAGCTTCAGATCCTCCAGGCTGGTCTCTAAACCCGCCAAAAACATCAAAAACAGCAGCCCCACTGTCCCCAACAGCACGATGGTATCGTCCCGCTCCAGCATCCCCAAGCCATACGGCCCCACCACCAGCCCCGCCAAGATCAGGCCGATGATCCCCGGCATCTTGAATCGCTCAAACACCAGTGGGATCACCAGCATGATCGCCATAATGATCAAAAAAATCAGTACCGGATCCGTAATCGGGCCGATGATAGCTCCTAACAGCGGCAGCCTGGATACCAACAACATCGCTGTCATAGAGCCTCCTTAGGGATCTCTGGTCAGATTTTGAGATTCTCTTTTAAAAGAGTCAGGATCCTAATGTCAGGATCTCAGGATCCAGAGCGGGCATCCGCTTGTGATCAGGCATCGCACCGGAGCGCCCACAAAACGCTCACATTGTAGGCAATAACTCACGCAATTAGGATCCGTTCCCCACAGTCTTGGGGCACTGGAGAATGGCCAAGCGATCAGGGTAAGCTAAAGGCGTCTTGCCACAGATTCGGCTTTGGGATTCGACTAATGGTAGTCTTTCTCTCCTTACTGCTGCTGATTGGGCTGGTGATCGCGGCCCTGATCCTGCCCCGTTATTATCTGGGCCTCAACGACCAGTCCGCCCAACGCCGCCGCGAAGAGGAAAACTTTCGCCGGATCCTGGAGATGGAAAAACTCCGGATGGGCAGCAAAGGCCAGTCTGATTCGCTTCCCCCGCGCCCAAGATCCCGCTGAGGATCCCAGAGCATCCTAACGCTGGTGCCAACATCCGATCCCACTCACCGGCTTCCAGATCGGCTCCAGATCACTGACAGGTTATGGGCGGGCATCTCCACCACCTCCTTCAGTTGCAGGTCACAGGCGGCGGCAGCCTCCACAACCCGTTCTAACTCCCGCAGCCCCCACTCCGGATCCTGCGCCCGCAAATCAGCATCAAAGGCTTGATTACTGGGAGCTGTGGGGGATCCCCGGCGATAAAAAGGGCCATAGACATAGAGGATCCCGCCCGGCGGCAAAATTCGACCCGCTCCGGCCAAGAGTCCTAGCGTGGCCTGCCAGGGGGCGATATGGATCATATTGATGGCAACAATGGCAGTGATGGGTGGATCCACGGGATGACTTTCATCAAGAGAATTTTCGATAGGCCAATGGGGAGCTGTGACATCCAGTGGCAGCGGTGGGCACAACCCCTGAGGTTGCAGGTGATCTCGCCAAGCGGCAATGCTGGCACAGGCAGCCAAACTCAGATCCGTCGGCAACCAACAGCGAGGGCTGAGCTGCGGGGCAAAGTAAACCCCATGTTCCCCGGTGCCACTGGCAAGTTCCAATACGGTTCCGGAGGGGGGCAATACTCTTTTCAAAACCACCAGGATCGGATCCCGATTGCGGTCGGTGGCAGGGGCGTGTTGGCGAGCATCGAGCGGATCCATTGCAGCGGGCGAAAAGCACAGGATAGCCTCGTCAGCCTACCGCATCCTGAGGGATCGGCTGGGATTTGGTAGAGTATGAACACTTTGCTCTGATGGGGATAAAAACGATTGGACACCCCAACCCAAGCCTCCCAAGCCAGATCTATAGGGCCAAAGCCTCAGCCTAGGGGGCCAAAACTGGGTCGGGCGGGGGGCGTGTTGTGGCGATTTGCCCGTCCTCACACCCTCTATGGCACCACTGCCAGCATTCTGGGATTGTATGGGCTGGTGGGGATCCCGGTGTTGGATGGGGAATTACTGGCGGTGACTTGGCTGGCCTGTCTGGCCATAAATGTCTATATTGTTGGCCTTAATCAACTGCTAGATGTGGAAATTGACCGCATCAACAAGCCTTGGCTGCCGCTGGCGGCGGGGGATCTGACGATGCGACAGGGGCAAGGGATTGTTGTGGGCTGTGGGATCTTGGGGATCCTGCTGGCTCTGACCCAGATCCCCTATTTGGCCCTGACGGTGGGGCTGAGTGGGCTGATTGGAACCGCCTATTCACTGCCACCGTTGCGACTGAAGCGGTTTCCGTGGCTGGCGGCTTTTTGTATCACAGGGGTGCGGGGCTGGATTGTCAATCTGGGGCTATTTGCCACATTTCAATTTGCCTTAACGGGATCTGTGCAACTACCGGGATCCCTGATCGCTTTGATTCTCTTTGTTACCACGATGGGGATCGTGATTGCCATCTTCAAAGACATTCCTGATATGGAAGGGGATCGCCGGTTTCAGATCGCAACCTTTTCACTGAAATTGGGGGCCAAACCAGTCCTGGATGGGTCGGTGGCGATTTTGATCGGAAGTTATCTGGCCATGGGGATCCTTGGCCCCTGGATGCTGCCCCATGCCAATGGCTGGGTGTTGGCGGGGATCCATCTGGGGGGGGCCGGACTCCTGGGCTGGCGACGCCATCAGCTTCAGATCAAGGATCCGAGAGCGGTGATGAGTTACTACTACCTGATTTGGCGATTGTTTTATGCTGAATATCTCCTCTATCCACTGGCTTTTTGAGTGGCTTTTTGGG
>CAZODP010000024.1:0-3031 GCA_964578595.1 uncultured bacterium | reverse complement strand
ATAATTTCAGACCCTGACTGAACCCCTGCTCTCGTGTTTGGGCCTTTTTGGGGCCTAGATTTTGGGCTTAGGTTTTTTGGGATCTATTTTGGGATCTTGTATTTTGGGATCCTGGGGGATAGAATCTTTGGCCTCTGACGGGGTGTGAAGGTTGGCATCGGGATCCATCCTCACCCAAAGTTGAGATTGAGACGACTGCTCAGCAGCAACGGCAACCGCTAAAGCATGCAACATTTGTTTGGTGCTCACGTAGAGGGGTTGATCATGAAAGAGATGATCCAGCACCTTATGGGTGTCCTGATAAAATAGCCCCCGCCGGGATCCCACATCGAGGGGATGGGCACCATCAGGCCGCAGCAGTACCGCTTGCTCATTTTCAATCAGGATCCCGCCTTTTTGGCCATGGACTTCGAGGGTGCGCTGCGATCGCCAGATCGATTCCCCTTTGCCATAGCTGACGGTGGCCTTGAGGCCGCTGACAAAATCAAGCTGGGCCACACACAGACAACTGGCATAACGCTGGGGCCTCTGGTCGCCATCAAACACACTCTGACAACTCACCGCCGCCACCGGGCCAAACAGATCCACCAAGCGATGGATCCGGGAGACCGCCCCCACCAACGGAAAACCAAATAGATCGGGGCTGTAGGTCCACCGATCGGGGGCCGGACGACAGGCGGTTAGGGTGCTGTATTGGGCCGAAAAGATAGCCCCCAACCCCGGCAATTCCCGTTGCAACAGGCTGTGGACGCCGCTGAGAAGCTCGATGTGCTCCACATGCAGCAGTTGCCGCCGCTCTTGGGCCAACTTCACCAGGGCCTGAGCATCTTTGATGTCCAATGACAGCGGATACTCCACGACCACGTGCAACCCCAGGTTGAGGGCAGTGCGGGTCATCAGGCCATGGTCGCGGTTGACGGTGCAGACACAGACCAGATCCAACCCTGCCTCGTGTAACATCTCTGTCCAGTTGGCATAAGCCGTCGCCCCAAACTCTGTGGCAAAGGTCTGCACGCTACTGAATCGATGCCCTGCCACCGCCACCAATGTGGCTCGCCCGTCATCCCGCAATGCCTCAGCCCGCAGATGGGCCGCAAATCCGGTGCCAATGATGCCAACTCGCACAGGGTCAGGATCCTCTCTCAGTTACTTCACAGTATGCCGCATCAGCACACAGTCCTGAGCAAATCCTGGGCTGGCCGGATCCCCTCCGGTCTGGCTGGATACTTTTTGGCAGACGAAAGCGGATATGACATAATCAGTTCTCGTGTGCTTTTTTGACACACGTTTTTTTTGACACATATATCTGGCCAATTAGGGGATAGGAACGTGACAATGTCACTATCTGGCCAATTAGGGGATAGATCACTAGCTCCCGTTGGGATCCACTGCATCCTGGAGCTATACGACTGCCCGGCCAATTTGCTCGATGATTTGACGCTGATTCAAGCCACCTTGCACGAGGCAGCTCGACAGGCTCAATCCACCCTTTTGGGGGAGGTGATCCATCGGTTTGAACCGCAGGGGGTGACGGCTTTGGCTCTGCTGGCGGAGTCCCATATCTCGATTCATACCTGGCCAGAGCTGGGTTATGCGGCGGCGGATGTGTTTACCTGTGGATCCCACACCACACCGGTGGCGGCCTGTACCCATATCGCCTCGGCTCTGCAAGCCCGTCATCATGTCATGCGTCAGATTGCTCGTCATACCCCGGATCGGCCTCTGGTCTTGCAGCCGGGGGATCCGGGCGCGATTCATGCCTCTCTGGCGGCTCGCTAAGAAGGGGGCTGGCGATGTCAATGTCCTCAGGGGAGGTTTGGGGAGCTGAGGAGCCTGAGGGATTGGGATCCTTGCTATGGCTGCGGGAATATCAGACCCCTCACGATGTCTATGCTCATGGCATCAGTCGGGTGTTGGCCCATCGTCAGACCGCCTATCAGGAGCTGATGGTGGTGGAGACCGGATCCTATGGCAAGGGCCTGGTGCTGGATGGCAAATGGCAGTCGGCGGTGGCAGATGAGTTTTTGTATCACGAGGCTCTGGTGCATCCGGCCCTGATCTTGCACGCCCTTGAGCACGGTTTGCCCAAGCGGGTGTTGATCTTGGGGGGGGCAGAGGGGGCCAGTTTGCGGGAGGTGCTGCGCTGGCGGTCGGTGGAGCGGGTGGTGATGGTGGATATCGACGGTGAGGTGGTGGACACCTGTCGAGAGCTGTTGCCGGAGATCCATCAGGGATCCTTTGCGGACCCACGGGCAGAGGTGGTAATTGGGGATGCCTGGGACTATGTGGCCCAAAGTCCGGGATCCGAGTGGGATGTGATCATTTCTGATCTGAGCGATCCGATTGAATCGGGGCCTGCTTTTAAGCTGTTTACGCTGGAGTTTTTTGGCCTGATCCGAGCCGCCCTCACCCCCACAGGTATCTATGCACTACAGGCGGGATCCGTCTGTCCTGTGGAGATCCAGTACCACGCCCGCACCATGCACACTTTGGCTCAGGTGTTTGAGCACACAGGGGTTTGCCTATCCTATGCTCCCACCTATGGGGTGCCCCTGGGGTTGGGGATTGCGGCCAACCATGCTTTTGAATGCTCACCGGATCCTGATCGAGTGGATCAACTGTTGGCAGAGCAGATTCAAGGATCCCTGCGCTTGGTGGATGGGATGGGCTTGGTGGGTTTACTCCATCCCCCTCGGTTTGTGCGAGAGGCGGCGTCGGCAGAGTCATTGATCTATACCCTGGCGGATCCACCCCATTCTTTTCATCAACCCAGCGTATCTTGAGGGGATCCTCACCATCTTAAAAATCTTAAACTTGAAAATCTTAAAGGGGTCTAAATCCCTCAGCGGCGCGTCCACAGGGTGGTGTACATCATCAAAAAACCGCCCACAAAAATCCCAATCGCCAGGATCCCAGCCAGACCATTCAAAAGCTGCGGATCAATCGGAAAAGAAGCGGAGGGATCCATAATTGAGCCAAGCCAGAGAGTTAACAGCGACCGATTCAGCTTTTTCAGGATAGATCAAGTCTG
>CAZODP010000023.1:27937-34506 GCA_964578595.1 uncultured bacterium | reverse complement strand
CCGGAGAGACTATGGTGCTGACTGAGGATCCACGGTTTCAAGCCCAAATCAAACGCTATACCTATGCTGAGTTTCAGCATCTGCTGGATGCCGACTATTTGGAAGACTCCCATCACCTAGAGCTGATTGACGGGATCCCGGTCACAAAAATGGGAAAAAATGAACTACACACATTTTGTACTGCCCGAATGTTACAAGCATTGGCTGAGATCTTGCGGCGGCGGGCACAAATTCGCTGTCAGGATCCGATTCGCATTCCTCCCAATAGTCAGCCCGAACCCGATTTTGCCATTGTTAAATCCAAAGAAGACGGTTATCTGTCAGGGCACCCTCAGCCTGCCGATATCTATCTTGTGATTGAAATTGCCGATTCTTCCTTACAATACGACCGGACTGTAAAGCTAGAACTCTACGCTCAAGGCAGGATCCCTGACTATTGGATTGTTAATTTGCAGGATAGATGCCTAGAACATTACAGCCATCCTTACGAACATCCCACCGGATCCTTTGGCTATGCCCACAAGCATATTTTTTTCCCGTATGAAACCATCGGGATCCCTGGTTTAAGTGGTGAGAGCTTGGAGCTGGCCGAGATATTTCCTCACAACTAATTCTTTTGAATGAGATGAAAGATATGTTCTATGTAGCGGAGAGCAGGCTATGGTACTGACTGAGGATCCACGGTTTCAAGCCCAAATCAAACGCTATACCTATGCTGAGTTTCAGCATCTGCTGGATGCCGACTATTTGGAAGACTCCCATCACCTAGAGCTGATTGACGGGATCCCGGTCACAAAAATGGGAAAAAATGAACTACACACATTTTGTACTGCCCGAATGTTACAAGCATTGGCTGAGATCTTGCGGCGGCGGGCACAAATTCGCTGTCAGGATCCGATTCGCATTCCTCCCAATAGTCAGCCCGAACCCGATTTTGCCATTGTTAAATCCAAAGAAGACGGTTATCTGTCAGGGCACCCTCAGCCTGCCGATATCTATCTTGTGATTGAAATTGCCGATTCTTCCTTACAATACGACCGGACTGTAAAGCTAGAACTCTACGCTCAAGGCAGGATCCCTGACTATTGGATTGTTAATTTGCAGGATAGATGCCTAGAACATTACAGCCATCCTTACGAACATCCCACCGGATCCTTTGGCTATGCCCACAAGCATATTTTTTTCCCGTATGAAACCATCGGGATCCCTGGTTTAAGTGGTGAGAGCTTGGAGCTGGCCGAGATATTTCCTCCTGTCTAATCTCTGCTTGACCCAGTACAGCCCTGCGTCTTGAATTTTAGTTTCAACAGGAAAAAAGGGGCGAAGTTGTAATCGCTAATGACGCAAAAGAGCGTACAGACTCATGGAACAGAGGGCAATGCTTTAGCTCCTCTAACAATTGCCAGGGATTAAGGATCCCAACGTTAAGATCGAGCCGCTTGATCCAGACCCGATTGGATCGGTATTCAAGTTTTTTGGGAGGATCCTCAGTCATGAACCTACTTGAACAATTGCGTCAGATGACCGTTGTGGTTGCAGACACCGGCGATATCCAAGCCATCGAAGCCTTCAAACCCCAAGATGCCACCACCAATCCCTCGCTGATCACGGCGGCAGCCCAGATGGCAGACTATCAAGACATTGTGGATGACACCCTGCTGCGGGCCAAGACCGATGCCGGATCCAGTGCCACCGATGCCCAGATTGTTACCTTGGCATTTCAGCGGTTGGCGGTGGCCTTTGGCCTCAAGATTTTGGCTCTGATCCCCGGTCGGGTTTCGACCGAGGTGGATGCCCGCCTCTCCTATGACACCCAAGCCACCCTAGATGTGGCCCGTGACCTGATTAAGCAGTACGAAGCAGCGGGGGTCTCGCGGGAGCGGGTGCTGATCAAGATCGCCTCCACCTGGGAAGGGATCCGGGCCGCCGAGATTTTAGAAACCGAAGGGATCCACTGCAATCTGACCCTGTTGTTTGGCCTGCACCAAGCCATTGCCTGCGCTGAGGCAGGGGTAACCCTGATCTCACCGTTTGTGGGCCGGATCCTGGATTGGCACAAAAAAGAAACCGGCAAAGACTCCTATCTGCCCCACGAGGATCCGGGGGTGGTATCGGTAACCACCATCTACAACTACTACAAAAAGTTTGGCTACTCCACCGAGGTGATGGGGGCCAGTTTCCGCAATCTCGACGAGATCACCGAATTGGCGGGCTGCGACCTGCTCACCATCGCCCCCAAATTGCTGGCCCAGCTCCAGGAGACCGAGGCAGAGTTGCCCCGCAAGCTGGATCCCGCCAAAGCCCAGACCATGGATATCGAGCGGATCGTCATGGATAAAGGCACCTTTGAGCAGATGCACACCGCCGACCGCATGGCCAGTGAAAAGCTCGATGAAGGGATCAGAGGCTTTTCTAAAGCGCTGGAGGCCCTGGAAGCTCTGTTGCAAAACCGCCTCACCCAACTGGAGGGGGGAGCCAATCTGTGTCTGGCCGCCAAAGACCTGCTCAAAGCCTATGATCTGGATGGGGATGGATTTATCACCCGCGAGGAATGGCTGGGATCCGATGTGGTGTTTGACGCCCTCGACAGCAACCACGATGGCCGCATTACCTCCGAAGAGATCGCCGTTGGCTTAGGCGCAGTGCTGACCTACTGCTAGACCCGAATCCTACGAGAAGCCCCACAAGTCAAAGATCGTCAACCTGTCATTCACCTATCATTTGCCGTGCCCCTGGATCCGATTCAGCTCGAAGTGGTGGCCCATGCCCTCAGTGGGATTGCCGAGGAGATGGGGGCACGACTGATCCGGGCGGCCTACTCGGCCAATATCAAAGAACGGCGGGATTGCTCGACGGCTCTATTTGATGGGCAGGGGCGCTGCATTGCTCAGGCGGCTCATATCCCCGTCCATTTGGGGGCATTGGGGGATGCGGTGCGGGCGGTGATGGCCTGTCAACCGCTGGCGGGAGATGTGTTTTTGCTCAACGATCCCTTTCAGGGGGGATCCCATCTGCCAGATCTGACGGTGATCACGGCCATCCCAGGGTTAGGATCCCAAACCGCTCCGGTGGGATATGCCGTCAACCGTGCCCATCATGCGGATGTGGGGGGAATGGCTCCCGGATCCATGCCCGCTGACTCAACGGAGATTTGGCAGGAGGGGTTGATCATTCCGCCGGTGCGGGTGGCTCAGTTAGTCAGCCAAGAATTAAAATCGGGATCCCACCCCCCTGGTTACACCTGCCAGTGGCATGAAGAGATACTGCGGCTGATCCTGGCCAATCTGCGTCAGCCTCAGCAGCGACGCGGGGATTTGTTAGCCCAGGCGGGAGCCAACCTCTGGGGGGTGCAGCGATTTCAGCAGGTGCTGCAGTCCTACGGATCCGGGCTTTGGGTTTTGATCGATGGTGTGTTGCAAACCAGTGCCCAACGGATCCGTGCCCAGATCAAAGCTTGGCCCAATGGCTGCTATGAGGCCGAAGATTATCTGGAATGGGATCCCAATGACATCAGGCTCAAAGTCGCCATCACAGTGGCCGACAACCGGATCCAGGTGGACTTTGCCGGGACGGATAGAGCAATCCAGGGCAATCTCAACGCACCATTGGCGGTGACTCGCTCGGCGGTCTTCTTTGGCCTGCGCTGTCTATTGGATCCTGAGTTGGCCAGCAATAGCGGTTTTGAGGATCCGATTGCGATCACCGCCCCGGTGGGATCCGTTGTTAATGCCCCCTATCCAGCGGCGGTGGTGGCGGGCAATGTCGAGACCTCGCAGCGGATTGCTGATTTGATCTTCAAGGCTTTGGCCCCCATTGCCGGCAAACGAGCCATCGCCCAAGGGCAGGGCACCATGAACAACCTCATCCTGGGCAACCGCCATTTCAGCTACTACGAAACCCTAGGGGGAGGACAAGGGGCTAGTATTCAGGGATCAGGGGCCAGCGGCATCCATGTGGGCATGAGCAATACCCTTAATACCCCGATTGAGGCCCTCGAGATCACCTATCCTCTGCGGATCCTGCGCTACCAACTGCGCTCTGGGTCAGGGGGAGCCGGATCCCAGGTGGGGGGCGAAGGGGCGATCCGTACCCTTCAAGTCCTAGAGGACTGCACCCTTTCGCTACTGACAGAACGGCGGCAGCGGGCACCCCAAGGATCCGCCGGGGGGCAACCAGCCCAAATGGGGGAAAATCATCTCAATGACGCCAAGATCCCCAGTAAAGTGACCCGATCCCTCAAGGCTGGGGATACCCTAACCCTGATCACCCCCGGTGGTGGAGGGTGGGGATTGCTGGATCAACACCCTGATAGCGCTGATAGCAATAATTGGGATCCTTTGCCCTGATTTGTCAACCCCAATGGGTTTTCACGGACACCTTTATGGCTGCAAATGCGCTACTGTGTGAGACATTGCACTCTATCAATTGCATCCTGATGGATAGATGGGATACGGTTATCGAAGCTCGAAGATCTCTTTGCTGTTGACAAAACTCTCACCTATGGCCCGCTACTCCTGTGTCACCCAGCTCGCCGGCTCCGCAGAACAGTTGCAGGAGGAGATTCGTCAACTCCTAGAACGCTGCCGTCTCAATATCCTCCACAACAGCCATGACTACTGGGTTGCCGGAGAGCCACCGGGCCACAAGCCTTTCAACCAACTGGTGACGGTCGAAGTCTTAATGAACTGGAAGCATCGAGAGCCCAGTTATGTGGAGGTGACCTGCATCGCCAAAAATGAAGAACTCCCGCTCAAGACCACCAATCACTGCCAACAGACCTTCCAGCAGTTGGAATCCGAGCTGAACCAATTGCAAAACCAACTTCAGCTTGCTGGCTCCCAACCGGATCCTCTATACTGATAAGCTGCTCTTTTAATTCTTTTTTACTGGGATCCTTGGGGGACACTATGGCTAAGCAGTGCCAGCTCACCGGCAAAAAGCGTAACAACGCCTATCAGGTTTCGCACTCTCACCGGCGCACCAAAAAAGTCCAGGAACCCAACCTGCAATGGAAGCGGATCTGGTGGGAAGAGGGCAATCGCTTTGTCCGTCTCCGGGTCTCCACTAAAGCCCTCAAAACCCTCAAAACCCGTGGGGTTGGTGCAATGGCACGGGAAGCAGGGATTGATCTCAATAAGTTTTGAGACTCAGTTTTGAGATCGGCTACGAGAGATTGTGCTCTTCGTTGGTTCGGTCTGGGATGTGATGTAGTCTAGTCCTGATGTCAAAACTTTAGGACTATGAAAAATTGGCTTGTCAAGGTTAATCTCCCTATTGACTTCGCAGGATCCTCAAGGATTGGGTTGGGATCCCTTGGATGGGTGGCTGGGGCGATGATCCTGTCTGGGTGTGCAGCGGGCGGGGTTTTGGCCCCGATTCTATTCCCGGCTCCACTGGTGGGGCTACGCTTTTTTGATCAGGCGGATCAGCCCATCCCTCAGCCGGACGCACCCGGATCCCTAGGCTTTTCAAATCCGGGGAACCCAGTGCGGTTGACAGTACCCGCCAGTCAACCCGAACAATCTGTAGTGTTCACGCTCCTGAATGAAGAGGATCTGCTGGATCGGGGGCAACTGACTGAACAGCCGGCTCAGGATCTGATCAACCTCAATTTTCGTATCAACCCAGACTCGACGGCGGTGGCCGGGCGTGATTATGTCAGCTTTCCCCTCAGCTTGGCGCTACCGGCTGGACAGACACGGGCGACCCTAGAGATTGAGTTGATTCAAAACCTAGCTCCTGGAGAGCGGACCCTGATCTTGGATCTGATCGAACCGGCGGGCGGGGATCCTTATCGGGGTGCTCCCTGTTGCACCACTGCGATTTTGACGATTGAAGCTAACTAGTGGCTCAATTAAAATCCCCCTTATCGGTTTGATCAGGGGGAACTCGTCATACAGCTTCTTTCATTTGGATTCTGCTCTGGGGTATGGGGCGCAAATTGGGCGTTGCTGATTCTGGGTATGGTCTCGTGGGTGACCCCCTTGCAGGCTCGTACAAGAATTGCCAAATTCATGCCACTTTTAGCTTGCCAAGTTAATACCAGGACAACTGGCAGGAGGGGGGCTTGGGATCTCAGTAGGGGCGATCTTGGATCCAGAGTCTGACCAGAGCTGCATTGCCTTGACCATCCACTTTGGCCTCAACCCGGGTATCGGCTGGGTGGCGCGTCATATCCGCCTCTAGCTCGTCTCCAATCTGATCTGGAATAAAGTATTGCCCCAAGCCGACATCAACTCGCCAGGATCGAGCTTGACCTCGGATCGCCACCTGACCTGAGGGCAGATCGCGGGGATAGTCGGCACTGATGGCCACTGCCCGCCAGGTGGGATTGGCCTGTGTACTGTCGGTAGAGGGTTCCAGATGAATATAAAACTCTGGGCCTCTCAGGATCTCTCCCTGACTTCCCGGCAGCTCCTCCAAAAGGGTGCGATTGGCGATCTCGTAGCCAAGTGTCACATAGCGACCCCGCAGTAGGTCATAGGGATCCACCGGCGCAGTCTGCAAAAATACTGTCGTCCCGGTAGCTAGCGTCATGGCCTTTTGGGCCGGGATCGTTGTGATGATCA
>CAZODP010000023.1:26536-27837 GCA_964578595.1 uncultured bacterium | reverse complement strand
TTCTTGTTTGAGGTTTGTTAAGCCAGACTCTCCACAATGTCTCAGCTCACGACGTCCCAGTAACCGGGATCCCACAGGCAGATGGATAGACGGATCCCCTGACAAACGGGCTAATGAAACATGCTGCTCACCGAGGTGTCTTCATGGATCCGCCAGATCGCCTCCCCCAGCACATTGGCCACCGACAGGATGGTTAGCTCTGGAAAGTGATGTTCTGGGAGCACCGGGATGGTGTTGGTGACGATCACCTCTTCAAACAGTCCCCCTGTCAGCCGTTCGATCGCTGGGGGCGAAAAAACCGGGTGAATCGCACAGGCATAGACCGCTTTGGCCCCTTCCTTGCGCAGCAGCTTGGCCCCCTCTGAGATCGTCCCTGCTGTATCGATCATATCGTCCACCAGGATGGCGGTTTTGCCCCGCACATCCCCGATCAGGTTCATGACTTCCACATCATTGTGGGCTTGGCGACGCTTATCAATGATGGCAAGGGGAGCCTCATCCAGCTTCTTGGCAAAGGCCCGCGCCCGTGCAACTCCACCGACGTCTGGAGAAACCACCACCAGGTTGTCCCCTAGCAGATCGCGATCCCGCAGATAGGTCAACAGCACCGGCTGGGCGTAGACATGATCGAGCGGGATATCAAAGTAGCCCTGGATCTGGGCTGAGTGCAGATCCATGGCCAGCACCCGATGAGCACCGGCATGGGTGATCATATTGGCCACCAGCTTGGCGGTGATCGCTTCTCGTCCAGCGGTTTTGCGGTCGGCCCGGGCGTAGCCATAGTAGGGCAATACGGCTGTGATCTGTCGGGCTGAGGCTCGCCGGCAGGCATCGATCATCACCAGCAATTCCATCATGTGGTCATTGACCGGGCGGCAGGTGGGCTGGATCAAGTAGACATCGCAGCCCCGAATCGATTCCTGGATCTGGATGTATAGTTCCCCATCTGCAAAGCGTTTGTTGACCAAGGGGCCGAGATCCATGTCCAGATACCGGGCCACCTCAAGGGCTAGCGCGTTGTTGGCGGATCCCGAAAAAACCTTGAGCCGCTTGGTATCAGCGGGTGGGGTGCTGTGGGAGACAGAGGCAGGGACGTCCAGCAGGGGCGCGGTGCTGACCACTGGGCAGGGGTTGAACGCAACTGCGCCATCGTAACATTGTCGCCCTGCTTGGGAACAGAGACAGACCTAAGTAGTTTGGCTGATTTTTGGGGGGAATTGTCAAGGGCTATGGAGATTCTTGGCCCGATGTCGCCCTCATCTGCTGTAAAAGGTTCTGTCGGATCCCACAAGCCGTTATCC
>CAZODP010000023.1:8455-26436 GCA_964578595.1 uncultured bacterium | reverse complement strand
AAATGTTGCCTGACGGCTTGAAGAGGACAGAACTTAAAGGGGACAAAAAAAGGCCAAGTATGGCCAGTGATCTAATCTTTGCAAACAAATAATTTCAGATCTAAGACCATCCTACAGGGCCAAGGTTCCAGGGCCATAAACCCCAGGTTCTAACCTGCGATTGACCCAACTACAGTGACAGAGAATTGTTCCTGCCGGGAGCTGGGCTGCGGCCCCCACCTGAACATGGGATCCCACATAGCAAGGGGCCGTTAACTGGGCGGCGGGAGCCACACTGGCGGTGTTATGGATCCAGAGGCCGGGTTGGATCTGGCTGACATCCACCAAGGGAAAGTCAGACATCGCCCCCGTCAAAATATCCAGTTGGCCATCATAATAGCTGCTGGGCTTGCCCAGATCGCGCCAGTAACCGGTGTGGATATAGCCGCTGAGCTTCTGTCCGGTGGCCACCAAATCCGGAAAGACTTGGCGTTCGTAGCTGAGGGGATCCCCCACCGGATAGCGGTCAAAAATAGCCGGATCCACCACATAGGTGCCGGCATTGATGGTGTCAGTGGTAATGGTGGCGGCTTCGGCAGGGGTGGGTTTTTCACGAAATGAGAGGATCCGGCCCTCTGGATCCACCTCCACCAGGCCAAAAGCCGTGATATCCGCCACGCGGGTCAAGGTCAGGGTGGCCACGGATCCGCTCTGGCGGTGATGGGTGATCAGGGCCACCAGATCCAGGTCTGTCAAGATATCGGCATTAAAGACCACCAAGGGATCCCCGTTAAAAAAGGGCTGGGCCAACAGCATTCCCCCGGCGGTATCGAGAGGGGTGGACTCATGGACAAAGTGTAGGGTGAGGTCGCCATGATCTCGCTGCCGAAAAAAGCTCTCAATTTGATCCCCCAAATAGCCCAGGCAAAAGATCACCTCCGTGATGCCAGCCTGTCGGCACCGTTCCACCATCCAGACCAAAAAAGGCACCTCCAGCAGGGGCAACAGCGGCTTGGGTTGCAACAGGGTAAACGGGCGCAGGCGAGTCCCCTTGCCCCCAGCCAAAATCACAGCTTGCATTGTAGAGATCCCAAGGTCATGATCAGTAGCCCATATTGTCAGCTCATGGGGAAAAAATCATGAAAAAAACTAGCAGGCCAAAACCGAACTGGCCTTAGGTACTGGGTTGGCCAGCCGTCGCATCCTCGACTGAGTCAAAAAACTGAAACACCTGGGTCATTTCTAGGATGTCAAAGGTGGGCTTAGCTTGGGGTTGGACCCCAGCCAATCGGAAATCGAGCTGTGCCTCATTGCAGTAGCGCAAAGTTGCAATCAATACAGACATGCCAATGCTGTCCACAAACGTAATCTGGCTTAAATCCAGAACCACTGTGAGATTGGATCCGATTTTTTGAGCGATGGTATCCAGCAGTTGGGTTCTGATCTCGTTGGCGTTGACAGCATTGAGACGACCGGCTGGGAGCTGGATCACCAAGATGGACTCATGGGCGGCGTTGGACTGATCCCAAACTTTCATCGAGGGCATACCAAATAGGCTGGGCTGATTTCAGGTAGAGGACTGATCTGCTCATGCGGCTGAATCCACAGGCCAAACATTTTGAGTAGATGGTTCTGATCATAGGGGAGAGTGTCCAAAAGTCCGCTTAACCCGCGGAAATTTATAGAAAGCCCCCTCCAATCCTAAAGTTGAATCCTCAATCGGGAGATCCCCCCAACGGATAATGGCAGGCCACCGCCTGATCAAGATGAGTTCTGCGGAGTACGGGGAGCTGCTGCTTGCACTGGTCTGTCGACTGCTCACACCGACCATAGAGCCGACAAACCTTAGGATCCGGGTCGATGGGGCTGCGGGGTTCACCCGCCAATGGGATCCCTTGGGGTTCGCTCTCAAAACTGGGGATGGCTGTAATCAGTGCTTGAGTGTAGGGATGTTGAGGGTGATTAAAAATGGCCTCGGCAGGGCCAGTCTCAACGATTTTGCCCAGATACATAACCATGATCCGGTCACACAAAAGCCGCACCACGTTTAAATCATGGGAGACAAACAGATAGCTCATGCCCAGGCGAGATTTTAAGTCTGCTAGTAAGTGCAAAATAATGGCCTGCACTGAAACATCCAGGGCCGAGGTGGGTTCATCTAGGATCAACAGCTTAGGGTTCAAGGCGATCGCCCGGGCAATGCCCACCCTGGCCTTTTGGCCACCCGAAAGCTGGTGGGGATAACGGCTGAGTAAAGCAGTGGGCAATCCCACCCATTCCGCTAGTTCTTCAGCTCGACGTTTTAGGTGTTGGGGATCTTTGATCTGCCCCAATCGTTTGATCGGCTCTGTCATGGTGTCAAAAGCCGTGAACCGGGGATTGAGGCTATCGGTGGGATCCTGAAATACCATCTGGAGCTGTGCCCGGGCCGGATCCTGGACAAACCGACGGAGGGGGATATCGCTGATGCGCCGCCCGTCAAACCAAATTTCCCCTTCGCTGGGATCCAGCAGGCGACTGATCAGGCGAATCAGGGTGGACTTGCCACAGCCGGACTCTCCCACCAGGCCCACACTTTCGCCCGTCCCGATGCTGAACTCCAGATGATCCACCGCATAGAGGTGATGGCCTCCCCCAACCGAAAAGCGTTTGCTCAGCCCCGATACCGATAGCAGTCCGGGTGGGACACCCAGGCCCGATGCGGCAGCATGATTGGAATCTTGAGAGATAAGGGTATTCATGACAGACTCACTCTTAAATCAAAAAAATCAAAAACTGTTCATCAAAATTGCCAACGGATCTCTTGGGCTGACTAAGACTGACCCAGCTAAAGACTGATCCAGCTAAAGACTGATCAAACTCAAGGCTGACCCAGCTCAACAAATCACCAAACTAAACAAATTAAGTTGACGGAGACACTGGCTCAAAAGATCGAACAGGCGGGATCAAGATCAGCTCCCGATCAATCTCAGGAGGCAATTGCCTCAGATATCGGGATCCCCAGGGGATGCCAGCAGGCAACTGTGTGATCTTGCTCCACCAAAACCTGGGGCAGGGGTTGTTGACAGGATCCCGAAAACCGCTCACAGCGCTGACTAAAGCGGCAGGGGGGCAAGATCGGGGAGCGCAGATCCGGCAGGTTCCCCAAAATCGGCTTGAGGGCATCAAATCCTTTGTGGGGTTCTGGGGTGGCGGCGATCAGCTTGGCGGTGTAGGGATGGCTGGGATGCTGGAATAGACGATGAACCGGTGCCACCTCCACCACATGGCCTGCGTGCATGACCACGATCCGGTCGCAGTATTGGGAGGCCACCGCCAGATCGTGGGTGATCAAAAGGGTTGCCATCTGAAACTGCCGCGACAGATCCCGAATCAGGTTCATCACCGTGGCCTGTGTGGTCACATCCAGCCCCGTCGTCGGCTCATCGGCCACCAGCAGTTTGGGGGCACAGGCCAGGGCCAGCGCGATCATGATCCGCTGACACAGCCCCCCCGATAGCTCGTAGGGATAGGCACTGTAACGCCGTTCGGGATCCGGGATCCGCACACTGGCCAGCAGCTCTAGGGCTTTGGGCTTGAGTTGGGCTGGGGGGAGTCCGGCGTGGGCACGCAGCACATCCTCGATCTGTTTGCCCACCTTGCGAATGGGGTTGAGGGCAGTGCGGGGATTTTGAAAGATCATAGAAAGCTCCTTGCCCCGCAGCCTGCACAACACCGTTTCTGGGGCTTGGAGCAGGTCAATGGTATCGCTGCCAACCCCAAAGAGAGCCTGACCGGATGTGACCTTGCCGGCTCGATCCAGGATCCCCATCAAGGTGAATGCCGTCACCGACTTGCCGGATCCGCTTTCTCCCACCAGGGCGATGGTTTCCCCCGGCCTGACCTCAAAGCTGACCTTCTCCAGCGCCTTGACCACCCCGCTGCGGGTGCGAAACTCCACTGACAAATCTTGAACCGATAACATGATCCCAATCTCCCCCATGCTGATTGACCGATACCCATTACGTCCGCTTATGTTCGCATTCTGGGATCCACCAGATCCCGCAAGCCATCCCCCAGCAGGTTGAAGCAGAACACCGCTGTCATCAGCACCAACCCAGGAAACATGGCCAGCCACCACTCGCCTGAAATGATATAAGTGGCTCCCTCGGCCACCATGATCCCCCACTCGGCGGTGGGAGGACGCACCCCCAGTCCAATAAAGGACAGGCCCGCCGCATTCAAAATGGCCCAGCCCATATTCAAGGAAATGTGGACCATCATCACCGGCAACACATTGGGAAACAGATGAAAGGCCATGATCCGCCAGTCCCGATTGCCACTCAGCCGTGCTGCCTCCACAAAGCCCGCTTTGCGCCGCACAATCACTTCAGAGCGAATCACCCGGGCATAGAGGGGCAGGTTGATGATGGCGGTGGCGTAGACGATATTTTCGATGGTATTGCCCAAGGCCGCCACCAGCCCCATCGCCAAAATAAACAGCGGAAAGGCCATGATGGTGTCGATGATGCGGCTGACGATGCGATCCCACCAACCGCCGTAATAGCCCGCCGATACCCCCAAAACGCTGCCCAAGCCAAATGACAGCAGCACCGCCGCCACCGCAATGCCAAAATCTAGGCGAGTGGCTACAATCACCCGACTCAGTACATCCCGCCCCAGTTGATCGGTGCCAAACCAGTGCTGCCATGAGGGGGGATCCAGAGCAATAGCCGAGTCGCTGGCCAGAGGATTGTAGGGGGCCACCAGCGGGCCAAACAACGCCAACAAAGTGAATAGAAAGAACAGCCCAAAAGCCCCAAATGTAATTTTGTTTTCACTGATCACATAGCGGGTATGTTTGAGGGTCATCGATAGGGTCATGATTCACCTCCAGCACGGGGATCGATAACGGTATAGGTGATATCCAGGGCCAGGTTGAGACCCACATAGAGCAGTGCCATGGTCAGCACAAACCCTTGCACCGGCGCATAGTCAGAGGCCACCAAGGCGGCGACAGCGTAGGATCCAATCCCCGGCCAAGCGAAGACTTTTTCCACCAACACATTGGCCCCCAACAAAAAGGAGAAAACCACCCCCAGCGTGGTGATCACCGGCAGCATGGCATTGCGAAAGGCATAGCCAAATAGCACCATTCGGGGGGACAACCCGCTGGCTCGGGCCGTGCGAATGTAGTCGCTGGACAGCACCGCCAGCATCGACGCCCGGGTCACCCGCGCCAGGGGAGCCAGGGCAAACAGCCCCAACGTGATCGCCGGCAACATCAACTGCCGTAGGGCCGAGATAAAAGTATTGAATTTTCCGGTCAGCAGGCTATCCACCAGATACAACCCTGTGATCCCCTGTGGCGGGGAATCAAACAGACTCAAACGACCCAAGGGAGCCGGTGCCCAGCCCAGTTTGAAATAGAGCACATAGACCAACAGCAGCCCTGTAAAAAAAGTAGGTAAAGACACTCCGGCTGTGCCCAAAAGCCGCACCCCATGGTCCATCCAGGATCCCGGACGAGTGGCCGCCAGGATCCCCAGGGGCAGGGCCGTGATCAGGGCCAACAACAGTCCTGCCAGCGTCAGCTCCAACGAGGCGGGTAGCCGTCGGGTCAAGTCCTCCCAAACAGGGCGACCGGTGGTCAGAGAGGTACCCCAATCCCCCTGGACTAAATCACCGACATAGATCAAAAACTGCTCTGGCCAACTGCGATCAAGCCCCAAGCTGGTGCGAATTTGATCGATGGCCTCTTGACTGGCTGCCGCTCCCGCAAAGTAGGCCGCAGGATCCCCAGGCAGAGCCCGAGCCAGCAAAAACGTAATCACAATCACCCCGATGATGCTGGGGATGGCATCCATCACCCGATGGCCGATGGTCTTGACTAGAGTGGGACGAGACATAACCGTTCTCCAAGTGGGTGCGGCAAGGGATTGCTTCTGGGCATGGCTGCCCCCAGCCCAATCGGGATCCTCAAACTTTGGTCAGTTGACGGTAGTCCAGTTGACGGTGAAACCAGTATTGATAGCCGCCAATCGTAGGTTGCAGGGCAACAGAGAGAACCGGCTGTAACATCACCACCTTGGGAACCTCTTCGAAGGCCATCCGCAAAAAGCCTTTGACGCTTTCTTCATAGACGCCATCGCCGGGGGCTGCAGCCAGGGCCGTATCGATCAGCTCGTCCATGGCCGGGTTTTGATAGGATCCGGCATTAAACGTGGCATTTTGACCGTGATAGGCATAGAAAAAGAAGTAGTCGGGGTAGTTGAGCCAGCCGCCAAAGTTGTTGGAGATCATGGGCCGACTTTTTTCCACCATCACTGCCCGAAAGTTGGAGCTGGGCACTTTTTCGAGGGTGACTTGGATCCCGATTTGGGCTAGCGATTCTTGGATCAGGACGCACATCGGCTCCGCCCATTCTTGGGTGCCCAAGTCAAAGGCCAGGGTGGTTTCAAACCCATCGGGATAGCCTGACTCTGCCATCAGAGCTTTGGCTTTTTCTAGATCGGTGGAATAGGGAAAAGGCTGCGGCCAAGTGATATCACTGGGATCCATGCGCTCAGCCCCAAACATGGGCACACATTGGCCATACATGGCCGAGCTGACAATTGCCTCGTAAGGGGTGGCAAACCCAATGGCCTGCCGGACTTTGAGATCGCTGAGGGGGTTGGGTTCACCCCCCAATTCCGGCTGAGTATTGAGGTCAATGGTATAGAGGCAGTTTTCGATCGGGGTGGAGACCACGGTGTACTTGCCTGCCTCTTGAAATTGGCTGACATCCCGCTCGGCCACATCAAAGTTGACATCCACATCGCCCCGTTCCAGCAGAGCGCGGCGGTTGCCGGATTCGGGCACATTCAGCTCGATCACCTGCTGGATCTGCGGCAGTGGCCCCGATTTCCAGTCCTCAAACCGCACCAACACCACCCGTTCGTCGGGCACAAAGGTTTCCAGCCTATAAGCCCCACCCCCAGCATCGTTGGCGTTGACCCAGGCCAGACCCCAGGGATCCTGCTCTGTTAGGTGGGGCTTGACCAGCTCAGCGTTGATGATGGCTGGGATCGGCACCGCCATATCGATCAGGGTCAGCTTGTCGGGCCGGATAAAGTTGACCTTAAAGGTGTGATCATCGATCACCTCAAATTGGTCAGGACTCTCTAATGCTCCCGCTTTCATTTGAAAGGTGGCAAAGCCCCCCACCGAGACCGCTCGATCATAGGACCATTTCACATCCTGAGCCGTAACGGGCGCGCCGTTGTGAAACGTGGCATCCTGTCGCAGATAAAACGTGATGGACATCTGATCGTCTGCCACGGCCCAGGATTCCGCTAACTCTGGCTCGATCGCCGTGTAGTCGTAGGAGCTGCTGCCATCCGGCAAGGTCTTGGATCCAAAGGTGATCAGACGGTCATAGAGCACCCAAGAGGTGCCATAGGCGGGCCGGTTCACCCCCACTTGATGCAGATCGAGGCCATTGGGGAAGCCACCCCCCCGCACCACTCGTAGAGTGGCATCGCTGGGATTACCTTGGCTGTGGACGCGATTGCGCTGGCGGGGCTGGGATCCTAAGAATGCTGCCAGCGAAACCCCTGCCGTAAAAACTGTGCCCTGTTTGAGTAAATCCCGTCGTTTCATAGATCCTTCCTGATGTCCCGATTGAGTATTCTGTCTCGGTTGAGTTTCAACAAGCTGTTGGGTCTTCGGTCTACAAAGAGCTTGTTGTGACTCTAAAGGAAACGAGTGAAGAAATCGGGAAGTTTTTGGGAGGTCTTCGAGAAGTTTTAGGTTTGACAGCAATAACTTCTGGGATTCAGTATGACCCAATTTTCGTGTCGAATACTACTTATTTAGGATTGGTTTAGATCTAGGCTCTAATGATGTTTAATCCACCCCAGCAAAAACTGTCGATATCTGGCGTGGTTGCTCGTGTGAGGTCAGGCATCAAGGAGCGATGGCTATCCCTGACGATGATGGCGGGTTTGGGGATCACCACTGCCGCCACAGCCCTGGTGGGTAGCCGGGAGATCGGCAATCACCGATTGCAATTTCACCAGCAGATCGCCACCCTGACCACAGCCCTGGAGCGCAACCTCACCCGCTACACCGAGGTTTTGATGGGGATGGGGGATTTTTTTCAAGTTTCAAATCTGAGGGTTGGCCCCGATCAATTTGGGCAATTTGTGGCCCGTGCTCTGGCGATTTATCCAGGGATCCAGGCATTAGAATGGGCACCCTATGTGCCGGAATCGACTCGAACGGTGTTTGAACAGGAGATCAGGGGGCTGGGGATCCCCAACTTTAGGATCACAGAGACAACCGAGCAGGGGAGCCTGATTCCGGCTGGATCGCGGGCCTACTATGTGCCGGTGACTTATGTCGAACCTCTAGCCGGCAATGAGGTGGCGGTGGGATTTGATCTCGCCTCCGATCAGACGCGGCGCGTTGCCCTAGAAACCGCTCGTCAAACCCGTCAAATCGCAGCCTCAGGTCGGATCCGATTGGTGCAAGAAACGGCTGATCAGTTTGGCTTTTTGATGTTTTTGCCGTTATTTAGCACGGAGTCACAACAGGATAGCGTTCAAGGCTATTTACTCGGGGTTTTTCGGGTGGGGGATGTGATTCAGGAAGCCCTCAATGAGCTGAATCCAGAGATTGATTTTGATCTCTATGATCTGGCCGCTGAGGCTGATCAGGCTTTTTTAGGTCACTATGATGCCACTGCTCAGACCGTCAAAGTCGATTCTGAAAAACCGGATCCCCAAGTTTGGAATCAATGGTATCTGTGCCCCCGGTCTTGTACCCAAACTTTGGCAATTGGAGGCCGAGAATGGCAGTTGCGCTTTCGACCCCCAGCGGGGATTTGGCGACTGCCCACTGCCACATTGGCCACGGCTGTATTGGGGGTGGCTCTCACTGTTTTGATGGCAGCCCATCTCAATCGCTCACGGGCTGAATTGCTGCAGGCCCGCGAACTGAGTGATCTCAAACAGCGGCTGTTTGCCATGGCTTCTCACGAGTTGCGCACCCCCCTCAGCACCATTTTGATCTCAGCTCAATCGCTAGAATCCCACGGATCCGAGCTGCTTTCTGCTCAACAGCGGGCCAAAATCTATAGCCGGATCCGGTCGTCATCCAAACGAATGACCCAGCTTCTCAATGATTTGTTGACCCTGAATCGGGCTGAGGCGGGCAAACTGACCTTGACGCCAGAATTGGTCAATTTAGCTGAACGATGTCAGCAATGGATTGAGGATATCAAAGCTAGCTCAGAGGATCCCCATGGTGTAGAACTGAGCCTGGATCCCAAGTGTCAGAGAGTCTTTGTGGATCCGAAATTAGTGCAGCCGATCGTGGTCAACCTGGTTTCAAATGCCTTTAAGTATTCGCCTGCAAATACCACTGTTTATCTAAAACTGGCCCAACATGCGCAATTTATTTTGATTCAAGTCCGCGATCAGGGGATTGGCATTCCGGAGCAGGATCAAGAGCGACTGTTTGAGGGCTTTTTCCGAGGCAGTAATGTTGGGGATATTCCGGGTACAGGTTTAGGTTTAGCGGTGGTTCAAACCTGTGTTTCGCTCCATCAAGGAACCCTTGCCTTTGAGTCTGTGGTGGGGGTCGGATCCACGTTTACGATTGTTTTACCTCTGATCGATTGAGCTTGTCCATTGAACATCTGATGAACATCTGAACATCCATTCAACTAGGGGGCCGGATGGCTTGATACCCCCCCCCGGCATTGTGGGATCCTCGGCAGAGTGATTAGCTAGTAAAAACCACATTTTGTCTGCACTCGTTGGGCTTTTTTTATGTTTCACCGCTCTGATCTGCCTGTTTGGGGATTTGCTGGCCTAGTGGCCTTGGGATCCTGGGGGTCTTTTTCGGCCCATTCTGCTCCACAGGTGATTCCACAGAGGATGTTGATGGCGCAGGCGGAGACCGGGATCCTGGAACTCCGGGCCAGTGGTGAAGACCGAGCGGTGGATGGATTTATCAGCAAAGATGGTTGGGAGCTGAGCTTCGAGCACATCTATGTCACTCTTGAAGACCTGACCGCTTACCAGACGGATCCGCCGTTCGATGCTTTTTCAGAGGCGGAGCTAGAGGCCACAGCAGAGGTTGGGCTATCGGATCCGCTCACGGTGGATCTAACGGCAGATGCAGCTGATGACTACAGTGTGCTGGTGGAGGCGGTTGATGCTCCGGCAGGTCGGTACAATGCCCTTTCCTGGGGGATGGTACGGGCGGGCGATGGCCCTGCAGAGGGGTATTCGATGGTACTGGTGGGATCTGCCTCCCGTGGTGATGAAAAGGTGGACTTTACTCTGAGTCTGGACTCTGAAGTCACCTACACCTGTGGGGATTTTGTGGGGGATGTGCGTAAAGGGATCCTGGCGGCGGGCGAGACGGCTGATATTCAGGCCACGTTTCACCTGGATCACCTCTTCGGGCAAGAGGGCAGCGAGCCATCTTTTAATGACGCTGCTCTGGGCTTTGATCCGTTGGCGGCACTGGCCAGCGATGGATCCCTTGACGTGGACACCGCCGAGCTGCAAACTCTACTGTCTAGTGAAGATTATGCTCTGCTGACGGAAGTCGTCTTTCCGGAGCTGGGCCACGTGGGAGAAGGCCACTGCCGGGTGAGCGACCTGAGCATCTAGGATCCCAAGCTCGCGCTTGAGTTGGCTAAGATCCTGAGCTGGCTGAAACATCGCTGAGACACTGCTGAAACATAGAGGCTTGACCCCAACGATGGGCAATGTTGTGAGGATGGGATCGATGAAGGTGGGCTGGGGTTGCCTCCTGCTGGGTCTGGTGGGATCGGGGCTGCTGACTCCATCGCCTGCTGGAGCGCATGGGGTGGAGATCGGCCACACCCAGGCGGGGGCGATTCGGGTCTATGCCAAATACGACTCTGGGGAGTCGATGGCAGGGGCGCAGGTGCGGGTCTTTTCCCCAGCGGATCCTCAAAATCCCTGGCTGGAGGGGCAAGTGGATCCACAGGGGCAGTTTTATTTTCAGCCGGATCGAGGCATCCCTGGCCCCTGGGAGGTGATGATCCGGCAGGCGGGTCACGGCGGGGTGATCACGGTGCCGGTGGCGGCTGCAGATCAGCCGGAGGTCATGGCTGAGGAGGGGAGCGGGAGCCTCTCACCGCTTCACCGAGGGCTGCTGATGGGTACCACCGTCTGGGGCTTTGTGGGCACGGCTTTGTTCTTTGCCCGCAGGAGGGCTTAGGTGCACATTCCAGACGGGATTCTGCCGCCGCCGCTGTGGATCGGGGGCTATGGCATCGCGGCGGTGATCACGACTCTGACCCTAGGCCGGATTCAACGACAGTCCATTCAACACCGGTCGGATCCCACCGAGCAAATTCCTAAGGCGGCTCTGATGACAGCGGCTTTTTTTGTGGGATCTTCGATCTATTTGCCCTTTGGCCCCACCAGTATTCACCTGCTCCTGAATGGCCTGATGGGGATCCTTCTGGGGATCTACAGCTTTCCGGCGATTGTGGTGGGGCTGTTATTTCAGGCGTTGATGATTGGCCATGGGGGGATCACCACGCTGGGGGTGAATGGGGTGCTCTTGGGGATCCCGGCGTTGTTGGCCCGTCCGGTGTTTGGGCTGTACCGACGGTTGCCGCTGCAATGGGGGATCCCGTGGACCATGGGACTGATGGCATTTGTGGCCTCGGGCCTGAGTACCGCCTTGACGGTGCTGATCTTTTTTGGGCTATTGATGAGCAGCCTGGATCCGGCTTTGGATGCGGCCCAAGAGCAGCAGGCGATTACGATTCTGGCGCTGGCCCATATCCCGCTGATGGTGCTGGAGGGAGCGTTTGCGGTCTGTCTGGTGATTTTTTTGCAGCGGGTGCGGCCTGAATTACTGGAGGATCCGGTCTGATGGGGATGGATCTCGATTGCTTCACCCCTCTGGATTCTCCGCTCCACCACTGGGATCCACGGGCCAAGGTGATCGGATTGGCGGGGCTAATGGTGGCCTTTGCCTGTCTCGAACAGGTCTGGTCGGTGCTACCGATGCTGATCACCGCCGGGGGGGTGTATAAGCTGTCTCGCCTGCCTTGGGTGGATCTGGCGCGGCGGCTGCGCTATCCCGGTATCTTTATTCTCAGTGTGGTGCTGATCCTGCCCTGGGTGAGTGGAGAAACCCTGCTCTGGCACTGGGGTGGATTGGCCTTGCGCCAAGAGGGGTTGGAGCGGATGGTGCTGGTGGTGGGGCGATTTGTGGCCATCCTCACCCTCAGCTTTGTGCTGTTGGGCACCACCCCGTTTGTGACACTGCTCAAAACCTTGCGCCGGTTAGGGTTGCCGGTGCTGATGGCGGATATGATGCTGTTGACCTATCGCTATCTGTTTGAGGTGGGAGAAACCCTGGTCACGATGCGGCTGGCCATGAAGCTACGGGGCTTTCGGCTGGCCCATCCCGCCCGTTTTTCCCCGATCTTTAAGGGTTGGCGGTGGCCGGATGCTGCGGCTGTGGTGCCGATGGCCTCCCTCTTGGGGACGCTGCTCTTGCGCAGTTATGAGCGTTCCGAGCAGGTCTACAAGGCCATGAAGTTGCGGGGGTATGGCCAACCTGCCCCAAGGATCTCAGCTCACCACTGGGATCTGTGGAGTCTGTTGGGGATGGGACTGGCCTTGAGTTGGGGGCTGGGCTTTGTGGTGGTGGAGCGGGTTTGGCTCTAGGTGGCAGGTAACCCATGAGTTCGATGATCCTGGATGTCGATCGAGTCAGCTATGGCTATCCCGGATCCCAAGGGGTGGCTCTCCAGACGGTGAGTTTTGGCCTCTCAGTCGGATCCATCACCGCTTTGGTGGGGGCTAATGGAGCCGGCAAAACCACCCTGATGAAGCTATTGATGGGTGCTGTTCAACCCCAACAGGGCCAGATCAAATTAGCGGGATCCCGGCTCGAAAGCCTGAGTTTGCGCCAGCGCAGCCACCTGATGGCCTGGGTGCCCCAACAGGAGACCGCCCCCTACAACCACACGGTGCTGGATTATGTGGTGCTGGGCCGAACCCCCTATTTGGCCGCCTGGCAGGTGCCCAGTTCTGGAGATTTTGCCCAGGCTGAGCGGGCTTTGGGGCTGGTGGGTGCCCAGGGGTGGCAAGATCGGGGGATCCAGACCCTCAGTGGGGGGGAATGGCAGCTTGTATTACTGGCCCGTGCCCTGGCTCAGGATCCGCAGCTTTTGGTGCTGGACGAACCCACCGCTCATCTGGACTTGGCCCATAAAAAACGCTTGATCGATTGCTTGCACCAGCTCCATCAACAGGGATTGACGATCCTTTTTAGTTGTCATGAGCCGGATGTGGTCATGGCTCTGGCCACCGATGCGGTTTTGTTGCGACAGGGATCCGTGGTGACCGCAGGATCCCTAGCTCAGGTCTGGACCGCAGACACCCTCAGTCTCACCTACGGTATGCCCATTCGGCTGGAATCTCTGGAGCAGGGATCCGTTGTACTGTGGCGGTGACGGGCCATGATTTGAAAGGCGAGGTCAGCTATGTCAACGTTTTCGCTCGATGGTGCAAGTGATCTGATCGCCGCCGCCCGCCAAGCCATGAACCAGGGATCCCTCGTTGACTGGTTGCAGGGCTATTTTATGGAGGCGGATCCTGAGCAGTGGCTAGCCCTGGTGGTACAGATCGAACCGGATCCTCAGCTTTTGATCACAGCGATGCGGGGAGCGATCCAACAACTGGAAGCCCATCATCTGAGTCCCCGTAGTCTGGCCCTGCGGCAATGGCTGGCGGAACAGGATCCCTCCGATCGGCCCAATCTGATCACCCTGCTCCATGTCAGTGCCCGGCAGCGCAATGCCTGGGAGGTCTTGATCTGGACCAGCTCGCTAGTGGAGGCATGGAAGTCAGGGGATCCACCGGCGATGGCCCCAGTGCTGCCGTTGCTGGATCATCTATTGGCCTTTGGCTTTGGGGAGGCGGTCTTAGACCTGGGGGAAGCTCTGGCCCAACGTCAGACGGAGCCAGATCTACGGGCCGGGATCCTGAGTGTCTTGGCCCAGTTGGCCCGTCAGTTCGCTCCAGAGCGAGTCATGCAGTATGCCCCCCATTGGCAACCCCTGGATCTGGCCTGTCCTGCGGCGGCGGCTCTGATCCGAGCACTCAACCACGGCAGTTTGGCGATTGCGATGGGGATCCTGGCCACCGCCCGCCAGTTAGGGGTCGATACCATTGCCCGCTTGGGGTTGATGGCCAACGGGATCCGCTATCTCAGCAGTGCTGGACACCTTTTAGAGATGCAGGCGGCGATCCAAGAGTTGCTGACCCAGTGGGATTTTGAGACCTGTCGGGCCACGGGCCGCCCCTTGACGGAGGCCGAACAGGAGGAGGTGGCTTTTATTATCCTGTTTGTACTCTGCTATGACTGGCCCTATGTGGCGGATCAGCCTGACCAAATTAGAGGGATCCAGCGACAGGCTGCGGCCCGGTTTAGCCACTTTACCCAACGGCGATACTCCGTTTCAGTCCCCCTCCAGCCGCCGCAACCCTTGGGATCCCGACCCCTGAGGGTGGGCTACATGGGGGCTTATTTTCGTCGACATTCGGTGGGGTTTTTGAGTCATCACACCCTGGCGGCCCATGATCCTGAGCAGGTCAGCACTTACCTTTATTATTTGGATCCGCCTGATGAAAAAGATGATATCTACTGTCACTTTCGCCAGCAGGCCGGACTATTTCGAGAGTGTGATGGCCTGGATCCGGCCCAGGTCACCGAGCAGATTCGTGCCGATCATCTGGATGTTTTGGTCTACATGAGTGGACTGGAACATCGCCTGGGCTGTGAGGTGATCGCCCTCCGGGCGGCCCCGATTCAGTTGAGCTGGCTGGCCGGAGATTCACCCGGCTTAAGCGAATTGGATGGCTTTTTGGTGGATCCCTATCTTTTGCCTGAGCAGGCCCAGCCCCGCTATGCCGAACCGCTGTTGCGATTGCCCACCTTTGCCGCTGTGGCAGGATTTGCGGTGGATCCGGTAGATCCGGCCTGGCTCAAGCAGACGCTGCAGATCCCTTCCGCCTGGACGGTGTTTTGGACCGCCGCCCCCGCCAAAAAGCGATCCCCTGAGTCCATCCGCTGCCAGATTGAGATCCTGGCCCAGGTGCCCGATAGTGTGCTGGTGGTGAAAGGGGCGGGGGATAGCCAAGCGGTGATCCAGTTATTTGAACAACAGCTTCAAGATCGATTTCAAGATCCAACCCTGGCCCAGCGGATCCGGTTTTTGGCCCGTACCCCCACTCAAGAGCAGCATCGGGGCCAGTTGGCGATGGCCGATCTGATCCTCGACACCTTTCCCTATGCCGGATCCACCCATACCCTCGAAGCCTTGACCTTGGGGATCCCGGTGCTGACGCTGGCGGGAGAGCACTACTACACTCGCCAAAGTTACAGCCTGCTCAAAAACTGCCCACTGCAGGACTGCATCACCCACAGCCCAGAAGAGTTTGTGTTGAAAGGGATCCAGTTGGGATCCGACCGAGATCGCTTGGCCCAGCTCAAGGCAAAAATTGTGGCATCCCAGTCCACCTCCCCCCTGTGGGATCCCCAACAACTGGCCCGAGCACTCGAAACCACCTATCAGGGATTGGTGAAAACCTACCCAAGCTGAGCCACCGTCACCCCCGTGCCGCCATCCTCAGGATCCGCAGCATCAAAGGCTTTGACCCGCCGGTGGGCGCGCAGATACTCATGCACCCCAGCCCGTAATCGACCGGTGCCGTGGCCGTGAATGATCCAGATTGGCCCCGGATCTGCTGTGGCAATCGCTTGGTCTAACACCTGTTCGGCATCCATGACATTGCGACCCCGCAGATCAAAGGTGTTGCGACTGGTGCGGATCTGGAGGGGGGCGGGGGGTGGGGGCGGTTTGGGCTTGGCCCGTTGCCGCTGCTTGGCCTGGTGGTCGTCGATGGGGGTGAGTTGGTGCAGAGCCACCGAAAACTTGAGCAGGCCACTGCGCACCGTGAACTCCTCGCCGCTGATGGCGATCACCTCCCCAATCTGGTCAAAGCCCCGCAGCCGTACCCGATCCCCCACCTGCGGATAAAACTCCATCTCCTCCGGTGCTGGGGGGATCACGACCGCTTGCTCCAGACGCTCTAGCTCTCGATTGGCCTGCTGGACAGCACTGGGATCCCCTTGTTTTTGCAGCTTGCGGATGATCTTGGCCACCTCAGTTCGGGCCTCCTGGATCGCCGCTTGGATCCCTTGGTTGCGCTCTTGATCCAGGGCATATTCTTGATCCACCAGGCGGCGATAGCGGTGCTGCATCTGCTGGCGCAGGGTTTCCAGTTCTTGATGGAGTTTTTCCGCCTGTTGGGTGCGGTTCTCTAAGTCTGAGCGCTGTCGCTCTAGCCCCTCAATCACCGCGTTGACCTCTTGGTTATCCCCCTGGAGGTAGGTGCGGGCCTGGGCCACAATCTGCGGATCCAGTTGCAGCCGCTCGGCGATGGTCAGGGCATTGGATCGGCCAGGGATCCCCCAGAGTAGCCGATAGGTGGGGGAGAGGGTGGCTTCATTAAACTCCACCGAAGCATTTTCAAAGCCGGGATGGCGGTATTTGAGGGCTTTGAGTTCGCCGTAGTGGGTGGTGGCGATGGTGAGGGTGGCCGCTTGGGCCAAGTGCTCTAACAGGGCGGCGGCCAGGACAGCCCCTTCGGTGGGATCCGTGCCTGCCCCCACTTCATCCAGCAGCACCAGCGAGTCGGGGCTATGGGGCAAGGCTTTGACAATCCGGCTGATGCGACGAATATGGCCCGAAAAGGTAGATAGATTGTGTTGTAGCGATTGCTCATCGCCGATATCGGCATAGATGTTGTCCACCCACGGGATCCCCACCGGCTCGCGGGCAGGCACAAAGATCCCGGCTTTGGCCATCAGCAGAGCCAGTCCCAACGTTTTGAGGGCAACGGTCTTGCCCCCGGTATTCGGCCCTGTGATCACCACCACCCGCAGCGATGGATCCAGTCTCCAATCCATCGGCACCACCTTAAATCCCTGCTCGTGTTGGGCCTGCCAGAGCAGCAGTGGATGTCGCACCTGCCGCAGTGAGAGCCGCTGAGCCGGATCCCCACCGGTACTCCGGTTGCTGACAAATTGGGGCCAGGATCCCTCCACCCACAGACTGTAGCGACTCCGGGCCAGCGCCAGATCCAGCTCCGTCATCACCTGTTGCAGATGGGCCAAGTCCGCGGCGACGGATCCCACCTGTTGAGATAAAGCTTGAAGGATGGCCTCTGCTTCGATGCGGGCCTGTTGCAGCAACCGCCGCAAATGATTATTGGCCTCCACCACCGAGTAGGGTTCTAAAAATAACGTGGCCCCCGTGCTGGAGCTGTCATGGACTAGGCCGCGAATTTGATCCTTGTGACTGGCCTTGACCGGGATCACATAGCGGCCCTCCCGCTGGGTAATGGTCGCCTCTTGGATGGCATTGGCCTTTTCAGACAGGATCCGCTGCAAACGGCTCTGGATCTGCTGTCGCTGACCCCGAATGCTCTGGCGTAATTGAAATAATTTGTCGCTGGCGGTGTCTTTAACAGTGCCATCTTGCTCTAGGCTGTTCAAAATCCCCTGTTCAAGCTCTGGATAGGTGCGAATCGTAGAGACCAAATCCGGCAGTTGAGTTAGGTTATCGGCTTCATCAATCGTCCGGCGTGCCCGGCGAGCGGTATTCAAGGTTGTGGCCAGCCGCAGCAGAGCCTCCCCGCTCAACATCCCTCCCCGCTGCGCTCGCTCCAGATCCGGCAGCAGATCATGGATCCCCTGCAATGACAGCCCCCCCGGCAGCCGACTTTCCAGATCGATCCCCTCTTGGGTTTCTGTGAGCCAGCGTTCGGAGGTGGCCTGGGTCACCCACGGATCCAGAGCTTGACAGGCTAGGGATCCGATTTTGGAGCTGGCAAATGTGGATAAATGCTCACACAGGCGTGCCCAGTCCAGGAGCTGTAGCGTTTCTGAGCGCAGCCCCACTGCCA